>CAZQEN010000044.1:21716-31211 GCA_964591605.1 uncultured Planctomycetales bacterium | reverse complement strand
AATGCAAAGCCTTCATGCATCGGGCCTACACGCCATCCCTGCGGAATCGCTGCCTGCACGCAGGGTGGGCTTGGCAGTGCCGGGGACGCATGCTATACTGCTTGCCTGGCTGATTGTGTGCAGTCACCGCCGGCCGGAGCGGCGGTGGTTGTCGAGATGGTGCAGACGGCGCGGGCCGGGACTGCGAAATCACCTGTGGTTATGAAATCGATCGCTTATTACGTGCTTGCGGGGTGTCTGGCCCTCGTGCTGGGTGGTGGTAACCCGGTCGTGGGCGACCTGCGCACGACCCTGAAAGCCACCACCTCGAGCACGCCGCTTCCCGATGAGGAAGAGCACCGCGGCAAGCAGGTCGAGGTCCAGGCCGCCGCGGCGGCGACCACCCGGCGGGTGAAACCGCGGGTCGGCGCGCCGCGTCCCGTCGTGATCACGTGCTGTCCGCAGCTTCCGGCATCTGCGCGGTATGAACCCATCTGTCTGCCCGATTGCCACTCAGATCTGCGAAACGGCATCGGTGCTCCGCTGCGCTGTTGAGAAGCGCCGGTGCGCGTCCACGGCCATACCCTTCCCTTTCTCTGAGCTCAACGTCAGGATGATCCGCTATCCGTTGCGCCTGCCGCGCGCGGCAGCGCGGATACCGTCATCGTGCAGTCACATGGCAGGAGTGCCGTTTCATGCAGAAACTGGTCAATGGTGTTCATCATTTTCAACGGGGCGTGTTCGGATCGCAGCGCGAATTCTTCGAGAAGCTGGTGGCGGGGCAGCGGCCGATGGCCCTGTTTATCACCTGCTCGGATTCGCGGATCAGCCCCAACCTCATCACCCAGACCGAGCCGGGTGATCTCTTCATCCTGCGGAATGCCGGCAACATCGTTCCGCCGTACGGGGCATCGACGCCGGGCGGGGACGCAGCGACGATCGAGTTCGCCCTCGCGGGGCTGAGCATCCCCGACATCATTGTGTGCGGGCACTCGCACTGCGGGGCGATGAAGGCGCTGATCGGAGATCCCTCCCAGCTCGAGGACATGCCGGCGATGCGGAGCTGGCTGGGGAATGCGGAGGCGACGCGCCGCATCATCCGCGAGAAATATCAGCACCTTGAAGGTCAGGCTCTGATTACGGCGTGCGTGGAGGAGAACGTCCTGGTTCAGCTCGAGAACCTGCGGACGCATCCGGTGGTGGCGGCGGGCCTGGCCAAGAAAACCGTCAACCTGCACGGCTGGGTGTACAAGCTCGAGACCGGCGAGGTCTTCGCGTTCGATCCGCAGCAGGGGCAGTTCGTCCCGCTGGTCGATTTCCGCACGACCCCGGCCGCACCCCCGCCGCGATCGGGCTCGGTGCTCTCCATCTGATCATCAGGGAGGTGAACGATGAGCAGCCACTCAAAGACTTGGATTATTGCCAATCTGCGTCACGACTTTCTCGCGTCCATCGTCGTGTTCCTGGTCGCGCTGCCGCTGTGCATGGGCATCGCCATCGCGTCGGGGGCTCCGCCGGCCGCCGGTCTGATCACCGGCATCATCGGAGGGCTGGTTGTCGGAACGCTCTCGGGCTCACCGCTGCAGGTGAGCGGCCCGGCGGCAGGTCTGTCCGTGATCGTCTATGAGTTGATTCAGCGCGAGGGCTACACGACTTTTACCATCATCCTGCTGATCGCGGGGGCGGTCCAGCTCGCGGCCGGGCTGCTCAAGCTCGGGCAGTGGTTCCGGGCGGTGTCGCCTGCGGTGATTCACGGGATGCTCGCGGGCATCGGCATTCTGATCTTTGCGGGCCAGTTCCACGTGATGGTGGACGACGCCCCGCGCGGCAGCGGCCTCAAGAACATCCTGGCTCTGCCGGAGGCGATTCTGAAAGGGATCATCCCGGATGGCAACACCAGCCATCAGCAGGCCGCACTGATCGGTCTGGCGACCATCGCGATCATCATCGCCTGGAAAAACCTCGCGCCCAGGAAGATCCAGGTGATCCCGGCGACGCTGCTGGCGGTTCTCCTGGCGACCATCGTGACGGCCGCGCTTCATCTGCCGATCAAGCTGGTGGATGTGCCGGCCAGCATTCTGTCGGCGATTCAGATACCGCCGGGGAGTGCGTTCAAGGGGCTGCTCGACGGGCAGATTCTGGTAGCTGCGCTCGGTCTGGCTTTCGTGGCCAGCGCCGAGACGCTGCTGTGCGCGACCGCGGTGGACAAGATGCACAACGGCCCGCGGACCCGGTACGACAAGGAACTCGCAGCGCAGGGCGTCGGGAACATGCTGTGCGGCCTGCTGGGGGCGCTGCCGATGACGGGCGTGATCGTTCGCAGCGCAGCGAACGTGGACGCGGGGGCCCGGACGCGGGCGTCGGCCATGCTGCACGGGTTGTGGTTGCTGATGTTCGTGGCGGCCCTGCCGTGGGTGCTGCGGATGATTCCGACCGCCAGCCTGGCCGCTCTGCTGGTCTTCACCGGCTACAAGCTGGTGAACCTGAAGGCGGTGCGGGAGCTGCGGACCTATGGGCGCAGCGAGGTGGCCATCTATCTGGTGACGGTGACGATGATCGTCGTGTCGGATCTGCTGACCGGTGTGCTGGTGGGCATTGCGATCTCGGCGGCGAAGCTGCTGTACAACTTCTCGCACCTGCAGATCGAGCAGCAGCCCGGACCGGGGCCGAACTGCGTGACGGTGGACCTGAAGGGGACGGCCACGTTCATCCGGCTGCCCAAGCTGGCGTGCTGCCTGGAGCGGATTCCGCCGAATACGGAGCTTCACGTGCGTTTCGAACATCTGAGTTACATCGACCACGCCTGTCTGGACCTGCTCATGAGCTGGGAGAAGCAGCACGAAGCCACAGGTGGTCGGCTGGTGATCGACTGGGAGCTGCTGACGGCATGTTTTGCCAGTCCGGCGCAGAACGCGGCCCCGGCGTCGGCGAACGGTTCGCCCCTGCGGATCGTCTCGCGGCCGAGGGAAGCCGTGGAAGCGGCGCATTAGCCGTCCGGCAGCGGGACAGGATCAGGGGGGCGACGGGCGCGACGGGTACACCGGCGCGCCCTTTTCTTGGATCGTGCGCGTCACGCGGGGCGGTGAACGCTCATCGCGGCCGGGCCAGGAGCTGGACGGCGTAGTAACGGCCGGTCTTGCTGCTGCGGGCGACGGCGATGCCCATCTGAGTGACGTCGGAGGCGAGCATGTTGCGGCGATGCCCGCTCGAATCGCGCCAGCCTTCGTGGAAGGTGCGGGCGAGCTGGGCTGGCATAAAACCGCGGGAATCGTACGCACAGGCGATGTTCTCGCGGATGACGCGCCAGCGGTAGCCCTGCATTTCGGCGCGATCGGCCGGCTCGCGCCCGTCGGCGTTGTGTCCGTAGCGGTCGGTGCGGGCCATGTGGTCGGCAAATGCACGGGCGGCGGCGCAGAGGCGGCCCTCAAGCGCGACGGGGCTGCGCCCGTGCTGCCGACGATACGTGTTGGCGTGGTCGAAGAGCGTCTTCTCGGCCGGCGAGAGAGCCGGCGGAGGGACCGGGCGCGAGGTGGGGCGGGGGGAGGCCACTGCGGCCGGTGGAGGCGAAAAGGCCCGATGTGCGGCGCACCCGACCGCGAGCACCAGCGCGGCCGTGAGAATGAGACGAACGGATCGGTACGACATGGGTGGTCCCCTGGAGACAAACGGGGGTGCGGACCTTCCTCCTGACCCGGCCGAAACCTCGTCGTGCAGCCGGGACGGCCGCACCACAACCCGCAAACCGCTGGCCACACATCGCGGACGACTCCTTCCTTATCGGGCAGCATGCCTTTGACGCAGCAGGGGAGCAGCAGTAAAAGCGGGACGGGATCTGTGCGTCCTTCAAATCCTGGCGGGCCCGGTGATCGGGGTGCCGCGAGCGAGGATGATCATGCAATCGAGATGGGCAACGATGAGTGCGGCGTTGGCGGCGGCCATGGCGGGTACGGTCCGAGCGGAGTCGCCGCTGGTGTTCGAGCGGGTCCGGGTCGGCGATGTGACGTACGAATCGGCCAGCGCGGCGGACATCAACAACGACGGGCGGCTCGATATCGTGAGCGGTGAGTACTGGTTCGAGGGGCCGGAGTTCACCCAGCGCCACAGAATCACCTCGTTCCAGCGGGTGGACGACTACTACGACACGTTTTCCGACTTCCCGATGGACGTGAACGGCGACGGATACGTCGACATCATCACCGGCGGCTGGTGGGGGATGACGCTGCGCTGGGAGGAGAACCCGGCCGGGCGCGACGTCGAATGGAAGCTGCACGACATCGACAAGACGGGCAACGTGGAAACGACACGGTTCTGGGATGTGGACGGCGACGGGCATCTGGACGCGGTGCCGAACGCGGGCGGGAATGTGGTGGTCTTCACGCTGAAGCGCGATGCGAGCGGCAAGCCGGCCGGGGCGTTCGACAAGCACGTGATCCGGCAGGGCGGCTGCGGGCACGGGCTGGGGTTTGGGGACGTGAACGGGGACGGCCGGGGGGATTTCGTGATTCCCGAAGGCTGGCTCGAGGCGCCGGAGCGGCCGTGGGCGGGTGAGTGGAAGCTGCACGCGGAGTTCCAGTTTGGCGGAGCCAGCGTGCCGATCCTCGTCCACGACGTCAACGAGGACGGGAAGGCGGATCTCATCGTCGGCCAGGGGCATGATTACGGCCTCGCCTGGTACGAGCAGGGGGGTGATGCCTCCAGGCGGACGTGGACCCGCCGCGACATCGACCCCGACCGTTCGCAGTATCACGACCTGACGCTGGCGGACATCGACAAGGACGGCCGGCCGGAGCTGCTCACCGGCAAGCGTTTTCGTGCTCACGCGTGGGCGGACCCGGGCTCGCGCGATCCGGTGGGCGTGTACTACTTCGAGATCGAAGGCGGACGGTTCACGCGGCGCACGATCGACTACGGCCCGGCCGGGCGGGCGAGCGGCGTGGGCATCTACCTGTGGGTCGCCGACCTGGACAACAATTCCTGGCTCGATCTGGTCTGCCCGGGCAAGGACGGACTGTACGTCTTCTACAACCGGGGGCGGCTGGAGGGGGTGGCGTCCGCTGAGTGAATGGAACCTCGGGCGTTCTCGCCCAGAGGATCAAGGGCGGGTGGTGCTCTGTGTAGCGGGGGGAATGACACTCGTGACCGTCACGGCGACAGCGCTGTCCCCGCGCACGAGGCGGCCTACTTTGCGATCACTGATATCCATAAGGAGTATGCTGTTGCCACAACGGAAGACAACTCGGTCTTGATCGAAGAGCTCGGGATGCCAGCAGGCGAGAGCCCGCGTTCCGGCGGGGATTGCGAATACAAGCTCCAGGCCGCTGCGTTTATCTTCGACAATCACGCCATTCCCTGTTCCGTCATACCAGTATACGGAGGATCGCACGCGGTATTCGGCGTTGTCAGAACTCATCGCGAACGGTCGAGTATCCTTGGGCTCGGATGAATAGACTCCCCGGGGCCAGCGCGATTCCGAGGCATTTCGCTTCTCAGGCGGATGTAGTGTGGCCCGCTCCAGGAGCTCCGTCGGATCCTGCTGATCACCATCGACACCCTCGCCGAGCGAACGGGACAGGCCGCCCGTCGCGACCCGCCAGTTGTTGTTCTTGTGAAGATAAAGCAACGCATCCGCAGAGGGAACCACTGCGTACAGGCTGTAGTCTTCCCATACACCATTGACTCTCCGCAGTTCCTCAGCCACCTCTATTCGCTCACCGGTTCCGTCCAGAAGAATGGAGTGAAGCTGGTGCAACTTCGGATCAAGATACCACACGCGCGTGTCGGGGCTCTGAATCCATCGCGTGTCCGGCAGGAACTCGAAGTCGCCGGTGGAGGAGGGTCGGACGGCGAAACAGCTCATGAGGAGCATGTAACTCACCGCGTTGGCGGCGACTGCCCCGAGTGTCAGCCGGCACCACGAAATGCCGAGTCGTGAACGCCAGCGAATGATGAGATAAACAGTCAGTTCAATGACGAGGGTCACGACAAACAGCAGCGCCACCTCGTGAAGATGTCTGCTCCAGAAGTTCGTGTGGTAGACCCAGGGCTCGACATCTGTCTTGGGAGCCTGGGCGATAGGACCGAAGAAGACGGGGAAAGCTCCCGTTGCAGCCGAGAGAAGATTGGCGAGCCACACAGCTCGCAACACCCCCCGAGTCCGCATGCGCCATATCTTCGCGGCCAGCGGCGCTTCAACGATGATCGCGACGATCAGACTGATGACGGCCCACCAGAGGCCATAGAGGAGAAAGTACATTCCGTAGGCATTGGCCAGCATACTGCCTCCGGGTCGCGCCCGTATGTCCTTAATGACGCCACGGCCCCTCAAAGGGTTTCACTCCAATTGTGGACTGACCGTCGGAAGGGTGCGCAGCGTCTATCGGCGGAGCCGCCCTGGCTCGGGCGAAGTCCAAGCCCGTAGTCAACGTCAGCGGCTATCTATCTCGATCCGGCTCCAGTAGGCGTTTTCGTGCTGCCAGCCGGTGGCCTGGTTGATGAGCTGGAGGCGGATGGTTTTGCCGGCGTAGCGGGAAAGGTCCACATCGAGGTCGAGCCAGCCGGTGGTCGAGGTCTGCTGGCCGATGGGTTTCTCGAGCAGTTTATCGTCATCGGCGTTGACAACGAGGAGCCAGTCGCCTTTGGGGTGGTGGCCGACGCCCAACCTGAGCGTGGTCTGCCTGCCGGCAGGCACCGCCAGCGTGCGCGAGATCTTGCAGCTCACCTTCTCGTTGTAGGGATGCGTCACGAACACGTTCGTGCGGCCGTTCATCTCCTTCTGCAGGCCCGTCGTCGGGTCCTGGCCGAAGTCCTCGATCTTCCAGTCGGGCGCGAACTGCTTGAATGCCCGGCGCGGGCCGGGTTCGCGGATCTTCGCCAGTTCCTCAGCCGTATACATGCTGTTGGCGATGGGGCCGGGCTCCCAGCTCAGTTCGAGCGGGCTGGGCTTCGGTGCGCGCACGGGGATGACGAACACGTCGCCGCCGCTCGCGTCTTTCTCCACGCGGCCGCCGGCGCGGACGAGGGCCTGGCGGGCGAGTTTCTCGCACACATCGAGCAGGGCGGGGAAGTTGTAGGCGGTGTGGCTGAACACCTTCGTTTCGTCAAGCTCTTTCGTGAAGCGCTCGGGGAGCTTTGAGAACCCGATTGTGGTGAACAGCACGCCGGCCGAGCTCGACGGGTTGCAGTCGGAGTCCTGCCCGCCGCGCATGGAGATCACGATCGTCTGGTCAAGATCACCCTGGCCGTAGAGGAGGCCCAGGAGCACGTACAGGCCGTTGATTTTGACGTCGATGCCGCCGTTGGAGGCTTTCTGATAGGCCGGGTCTTCGCGGTACTTCTTCTGGGCGAGCTGCCAGGTTTTCTGCCAGTCGGTCGGGTTCTCGCGGTACCAGGCAAGCATGTCACGAACCATCTCGGCGTACTGGCTCCGGGCGGGGATGCATTTGAGGCCCGCCTCGATGACCTTGATGCGGTCGGACTCAAAGAAGGCCTCGGCGTACATTCCGCCCATGAACTGGCCGCCGTAGACGCCGTCGCCGTAGTTCATGAGCCGCCCGAAGTTCTGGCCGAGTTCGATGACGGCTTGCGGCAGGCCGGGGGCGATGAGTCCGGAGTAGTCGGCCTCGATCTGGTAGTCGATGTCGTTGGGGCAGCGGTTGAACTTCGGATGGCTCGAGTCGGGCGGGGCGATGCCGTCGCGCAGGTTCGTCCGGCCGGCCCGGTTAGCGCACCAGAGGCCGTACTGGCTGTTGGCGAAGTCGATGCCGGCCTGACGGATGGAGACATCGAGGCCGTATTCCTCCATCGAGCGGAGGAACGTCATCTCGACGTACAGGTCATCCTGACCGAACGCGTTGTTGATCATCGCCGGCTTCCAGACGGGGACTTTGTCTTCGGGGATGATCTGGTCCTTGAATTTGAACTCGGTGGGGGCGCCCCAGGAGACGCCGGCGATCTGGCCGATCCAGCCGGCTTTCATCTTGTCGCGGTATTCGCTGACGGGGAGGCGGCGGTAGCCGGTGTGCTGGCTGCAGCCGGCGATCATCATTGGAAGGATGAGAAGGAATTGTGTTCTGCCGTTGCGGGTCATGGTGTCCCTCAATGCTGCCGAGTGTGAAAAACGGCTCAAGCAGGTCCCGACTGCCGGGCGGGACCTGAGAGGACCTGTCATCGTGCCGCAGCCCGGAGGTCCCGCCCGGCAGGCGGGACCTACAGCCGCCCGTTGTAGCGGTGGATCGTCTCGACCATCGCGAGATAGTGATCCACCGGGACGTAGTTGGGAATCGAGTTGCCGCTGCCGGCGGCGTAACCGCCCCGGGGGGCGCAGGTTTCGAGAATCCGCTGCGTACGCTGGACGATCACGTCTTCGCTCTTTCGCGCGAGCAGGTCGATGTCCACGCCGCCGATGACGGCGATGCGGTCCTGCCACTGCTGCGAAAACTCCTCGACCGGCTGGATCAGGTCTTCGAAGCTGTGTTTGGCGTCGATTCTCACGGTCTCGACCAGGTCGAGCATGATCTGTTTGACGTTTCCGCAGCAGTGGAAGAGCATCGGCTTGCCGCGGGCGTGGGCCATGGCGGCGTACAGCGTGTGCCACGGCAGGATGAATTCCCGCAGGTCGGCCGGGCTGATCATGGTGGCCGTCTTGAAGCCCAGGTCGTCGGCCACCCAGACGGCGACAATGCCTTCCATCTGGGCCATCGTCTCGAGGGCTTTGAAAATGACCGGTCCGACGCGCTGTGTGATCGCCCGGATCAGGTCCCGGTCCTCGCAGAAGGCAATCAGGAAGTTTTCGAGCCCCATGAGCCAACTGCTCCACTCGAAGACGCCGCTCGAGTAGGCGATAGCACCCATGCCTTCGGGCAATTCACGCAGCATGTCCTGGGTGAAGGTGAAGTCGAGGTCGGCCTCGGTGGGCCAGGGGAAGCGCTCGAAATCGGCCCAGGACCGGATGACGCCGTCGTGTTCGCTCTGCCATTCGCGCTGGCCGCGGGTGCGGACGGCGGTGTCGGAGGCCTTTTCCTTGACGGCCTTGAACGGCTGGGGAGCCTTGATGCGGAAGGCGTCGTAGCCGAGGCGGCGCATGAGGCCGATGTGCTGCCGGCAGGCGACCCGACGACGGTCGATGGGGTCGGTTTTCCGCCAGGGAATCACCGGCTCACCGAGCAGCTCGGTCTGCACCTCGTCATCGAGCTTGATTTCGAGCATGGGCAGGCGGGCCGGCCGTCCGCGGCGCAGCACGGTCAGCAGGTTCGAAACATCAGGGTCCGGGCGCGGAAGCCGCTCGGCGCGGGGCAGCATGCAGGGAATCTCCGCCTGTGGCACCGGCCTCCCGCCGGTGATTGGGGTGGGTGGTGGCACTTTTTGTACCAGAAAGCCGTTTTTTCTGCAATCGGGAGCGGGGCCGGCCTCAGATGCGGGCGGCGCGACAGACTCGGCGGGTTGGCCGTATGCGTTCGCCGATGCGGATGTCCCGGCGCGCCGGGACCCGTGGGGAGGTTCGCACGGGCAGCGTCGGCT
>CAZQEN010000044.1:0-21706 GCA_964591605.1 uncultured Planctomycetales bacterium | reverse complement strand
GGTGGGCCGGCCGCCCGGGCCCCGGGGGGGGGTTCCCCCGGGCCCGCGGCGTCTTCGGGGCGCTACCCCGACGCTGCCCATACCACCCCGCCCCAAGTGTCGCGGACGCTGAGAAGCGGCAGGCGCCGTGGGAGAGCGCGAGTTCAGGGCGAGACATTGTCACGGTCGATGCGGGCTTTCAATCCGTGCAATCTTCATGGGTTGGGATTCCAGCGCCGCTCATGCAGGGGAGGAAAAGCTGAAGGTCGGTCTCGTCCACGTCGTTGTCCGCGTCCAGGTCTGCTTCCTGGCAGCCGGCCTGGGGGGTTACGGCCGAGCCCGACAGACAGGCCTGCACAAAGCCGTAGTCCGTCTGGTCCACGTCGCGATCGTCGTCGGCGTCGGCTTCGGAGAGCCGGCCGATCCGCACCGTGTAGATGGGGCTGAAGCCGACGTTGCCGGCCACGTCCCTTAACGTGAACTGGAGCTTGTTGCGCACGGACGAGTAACGGTTGAACGGCACCGCATAAGCATTGACGGTCCCGCGGTCGGTGCCCACGGGTCCGGTGCAGGCGACGGTCACCGCAGCGCCGCCGTCACCCTGGCCGGGCGGCAGCACCGCGTGGGCATTGTAGCGAAGGTAGTCGAAGCAGATGGTCTGTGTGCCGGCGCTGGCCCCGCTGCCGAACCACAGCCGATTCTGCGAGGTCGAGCCGGTCATGGCGCCGGACATCACCGGCGCTGATCCCTCATCAACGTAGAGATTGAACGTCGCCCCCAGTGTCGTGATCCGGTAGGTGTGCCAGGCCGTTGCGTCGAGCGGGTAGCTCTGGTTCGTATTCACGGCCTGGACCTGATGGGGCAGCCATCGGAAGTGAACACTGCGCGCCCCATCCTCGATGACGATGTTGTCTCTGAAGGTCGCCTCGCCTCCCGCAGCCGTGCAGCGAACGCGGGCCAGCACGGTGGTCCCTCGCGAAGGATCGGCCTGCCAGGCCCGCGACCACTTGATCTTGGAGCCGGATGCGGTGCTGTCGTCGGTGACGCACAGTGCGCCGGCACTCACGGCCGCCAGAGATTCGGCGCCTTCGAAAGCGGTCCACGGCGGGGTCGCGGCCGAGGGCAGTTCGTTGCCTTCGTAGCGGAGCTCCCACTGATCGCCGCTGCTGGTCCAGGTGGCTCCGCCGTCGGTGGACCAGCGGACGGCGGCGCTGGCGGGCACGATGCCGCTGAGCGAGCCCTTGCCGGCGGAGTCCGCCACGCGGACCTGGACGTTGGGCGCGAGGGCGGCGAGCGGCGCAGGGGGCGGCGTCGCGGCCGTCGAGCAGCAACTGATGTCGTCGAAGAAGAGGTCCTGCCGGCCCGGACTCGAGAACGCACCGAGGATCAGCCGCGACCTGTTCGTCGTGGCCATGAGGCTGCCCTGAAGCGCGGGCTGGTCCGCCTCGTCGATGTACACGTGGAACTGGCCGGCCTGCAGCGTGATCCGGTACGTGTGCCAGTTGCCGCCGCTGATCGGGGCCTCGATATTGGCACGGTTGGCGCGGATGCGATCCGACAGAAACGCGAATTCTTCTACATACTTCCCATTTTCAATGGAAAGGTTCCCCATGTTGGCGATGCCCCCGCTGCCGGGGTCGTATGAGTCGCAGCGCACCCGAACGAGGACGGTCCCGCCGCGGGAATCGGTGACATCCCAGTTGCGCCACCATCTGAGTTTGTCGCCGGATGCCGTGCCGGTGTCGTTCACACGGAGGACGCCGCCGCTCACGCTGGCCCACGACTCGGAGCCTTCGAGAAGCTTGAAGGCCGGGGTCGCGAGCGTCGGCAGAACGTCGCCGGTGTATTGCGAGTCCCAGTCCGCCTCACCGGTGGAAATCCCGCTCCAGGCGCCGGGGCCGGCGTTGTCGGGGTCCTGGTCGAACACCTCAAAGGAGTGGAGAACGTTGTACGGCGGGTCCTCCACCAGTTTGTTCGCAGTGGTCGAAATGTAGACATATCGCCCGTTTCCGACCACCGCGTCCTCGTATTCGCGCGGAGAGGGGTGATAGACCGTGTAAACCCCGAACATGTTTACGGGATTGGCGATGTTCACAAAAGGGCACCCGTTTCCACCCGTCGCGATGAAGGCATAGTCGCCCAGGAGGAGCAGTTGCCCGCTCCCTGTGTCGCAACGGCCGATGACGGTCGGGCTGGCCGGATTGGAGATGTCGATGGCCATGAGGCCGCCGCAGGACACATAGGCGATATCGCCGCGCAGGACGATATCGCCCACCGCGCCAATGCCTGTCAGGTTCAGCACGCTGATGGTCTGCGGGTCGGCCTCATCGGAAATGTTCGCGACGCGGAACGAGAAGTAATTGCCTTCTGGAACTCCACTGTAGTGATTGTAGCCGTAGAACAAGTAGCTGCCTCTGGCCGCGATGCCACCGATGCTTTCGTCAAGCTCAAGCCTTGAAATCTCGGTGGGACTGGCGGGACTTGAGACATCGATAATGTAGATTCCCTTCGTCTTCTCAGAGGCTTCAGTCAGGTAAACTCTGTTACCGACCACCTTGATCCCCCATCCGAAATAGCAGAACGGAAAGCCCGGGTCGTTGGGGTCAGGCTGGCAGGGGCGATCGTATTCGCCCAGGAACACGGGATGACCGGGGACGGAAATGGCATAATCGCGCAGCATGGTTCCCCAGCCCGCCACGAAGAGCCTGTCTTCATACGGGAACATCTGGTTGTAGTAGTAAGCGTGCGTCCCGCCGCTTCTGGCGATGAAGGCGAGGTTGTCGGGGTCGGAGACGTCGATGGAGTAGATCGGATCGTCGATCGTGTCCGAAGGCCATCCGGAGATGTAGACCACGTTCTTCCAGAAAGCCGAGCCCCTGGCCGCGTAGCTGGACCATCCGTAGGCAGGGTCGTAGTAACTGATTTTCAGCTCATCATGAAGCACTGGCGGGTTGATGAACTCGCACATGGCCGGGGAGGCTGTAACAAGCGACCACATCCATGCCGACACGAAAAGCGGGGTGACCCGTCGGGTTTTATCCATCGAAGCTCTCCACGGTTGCACAGTCATCCGTTGTCGCGATCGCGAGGTGTGCCTCCCGGTCACCTTGTTCAGCCATGCGGCCCGGGGCGCGTTGGAGCCATCACCCGGCATGTGCCGGGTCACCTGGCGCGAGCGCCGCCGTGAGGGCCGTCTACACGTATTGTACAGAGCCTGCCGCCGATTGGCCCTGTCGATCCGGGCCGCGGCCTGCAATGGATCCGCCCATGGTGCGGGGGGATGCATATGACGGCCGCGGTATAATGGCGGTATTCGAGGCAACGGACCGGCCGGCCGTTCTGCCGATCACGGCATACGGGGTTCCGGAACCGATAATGACCCCCAGGAAACACCGGAAGCCGCGATGCGGCGCACGGCCACCGACCTCTCGGCAGCCGGCCGGGGGTTTGAACTCGCGCCGCGGCTCTGAGGCAGGCACGTGAATCGAATCGTGATCCGGGATATGCAGACATGTGATGTGCCGCGCGTGAGCGAGGTGCTGCGGGCGTGCTTCGCGTGGCTGGGGCAGCGCGAGGGATTCGATGCGCGGCAGCTTGCGTACCTGCTGGGTGAGCGATCGAGCGAGGAGACGGTGCGGCGGGAGGCACGGACGCGCCGGCATGTGGTCGCGTGTCTGGGCAATGACATCGTCGGCATGGCGGTGGTGAACGGAGCGGAGCTGGCCCGGCTCTATGTCGATCCTCGGTTTCATCGCCGCGGCGTCGGGCGGCGGCTCTTTGCCGCCGCGGAGGAGATGGTCTGTGCGAACGGATTCACGGAGATGCGGGTGGGGGCGCTTGTGGAGAGCGCGGCCGCATTCTACCGGTCGATGGGCATGCACGACGTGGAGCAGGTCGCGTGGGAGCCGGAGGTGTTCGGCGACCGGCAGGTCACGATTCTGACGAAGCGATTGTGATACACGGGTGGCCCATCCTTTGCGAAGCAAAGGGTGGGGTCACGATGATGGGATGGGGGATGGATTCACCACATGGGTGAAGCGGTGCGCCCGGGTCAGGCTCTGCGGTGCAGCGTTTCTGCGGATGGGGGGAGCTTTCTGCCGGCCATCATCGAGACCCCACCCCTCGCTGCGCGAGGGATGGGCCACCCGTGGATGGAGGGTGCATCCGCGCCGGGGATTCAGGCTTTGACGGGTGTGCTCACGTCGGCTGCCACGGCGGTGGGTGCGTCGGGACTCGCCGCGTCCTGCTCGGCGGCCAGAAGGATGCTGGATTCGTAGCGGCCGTCCTGGTTGGTGGGCCAGTGGCGGACCCAGAGCAGCAGCACGCCGCCCAGACCGATGGCGAAAAGGACAGCGGTCACGGCAAAGTCGCGCCAGTTGCCGATGATGACCTGCATGGGCAGCAGGAACAGCGTGATCTGCCAGAGCAGGGCGAAGGGAACCGTGATGAGGTCCCGGTGGTTTTCGCGGTCCATCGCGTTGCGTACCGCGGGCGAGAGGATATCGCGCAGCGGCCCCCACAGACCGAAGGGGCGGGTCGTCCGGTAGAAGTGTTCGAGCTTGCCGCGCTCGGTGGGGGGGCCGGTGTAGGTGCCGAGGATGGCGGCGATGAGGGCGATGCCGGTGATGACGAAGAACTTGGTGGTCGGGCCCCAGTCGGGCAGCTCGGGGTGCATGGTGAAGTACGCCCGCTGGCCCACGGCAATCACGAGACCGACGAGCGTTCCCCAGAACACGCCGGCGCCGTTGAACCGCCACCAGTAGAGACGCAGCAGCCTCGGGACCGCGATGCCGGCGGTCAGCCCCATGATGATCCAGTCCCAGATCGCGTTGATGTTCGTGGTTTTGTAGGCCATCACGAAGGCGGCCGCGACCATCACTGCTCCGAAGACATAGCTGACGCCGATGAGCTCTCGGTTGACTGCCCGGCGGCGCAGGTAGGCCTGCCAGATGTCCCGGGTGAAGAAGGCGGTGGCCGCGTTGACCTGCGGGGCCAGCGTGGACATGGCGGCAGCCACGAGCGAGCAGATGAAGAGGCCGCGCAGGCCCATCGGGATGTTCATCAGGATGACGGCCGGCAGGATGCGCTCCGGGTTGACGGTGCCTTCAAAGCTGACGAGCTGCACCTTCCGGGCCCAGTCGTCGCCGAGGCCGCTCTGGAGCTGCTGGACCAGCGGAGCATGCCGCTCGGCGTGCCACACGACATCGGAGAGCTGGGCCTCCCATTGATCCTTCGGGATGACAGCGGTAAGAAGCTTGTGCTGGCTGATGACGGTCTCCAGCCCCGATCGCCAATCGCTCCCGAGCAGGGCGGTGAGCTTTTCGACCTTTTCGGGGCTCTGCTGCGCGGCCTGGATGGCGGTTGCGGCGTCGACCCACGCCGACGTGGGGACGATGTCGGCCACGCGCTCCGTGCGGTCGTAGTCGATCATCACGCCGGGGTGTTTCTGGGCGATCAGGTAGTTCTTGATGCTGCGCTGGGCCTGCTGAATGGCCGTCTGGTCGGGGAAGAGTCTGCTGACCAGCAATATCCCGAGGGCGGCAAAGCCCATCATCATGGGCCAGCGGAAGGTCATGAGCCAGGTCCAGAAGAACGACAGTTTGCCGCAGTCACGCTCGCTGCGGGCGCCGAAATAGCGCGGATCGGCCCCGCTGCCGATCCCCGAGAGCACGTTGCGGAACAGGTAGATGAACGCGATGAAGGCGAGGGGCTGGAACTCCTCGTAGCCCTTGGGCAGGCTCGTGCGAAGGTGCGGGAAGCTGCTCATCCACTGCGTGTTGCCGGAGACGCTCTGAGCGGTGGCCGCGAACTGGACCGGATCGGCCCAGATGGCCGTGGCGGCCAGCGTGGACACGATGATCACGCCGGCGAGAATGATGGCGGACTGGAACAGGTCGTTGTAGACCACGCCGTAGAAACCGGAGATCAGCGTATACAGGGTGGTGAGGCCGACCATGATGACCGCGCAGGTGATGGGCGGAAAGGGCAGGAACATCGAGAGGAACAGGCCGGCGCCCTTGATCAGGTACGCCAGCATGCCGATGGCCCAGATCACATTGGCGACGGCGGTGATGACGCGGGCAAACTGGGCGCCCGGTCCGGTGCCGAAGCGGTAGATCATCCACTCGGCCTCGGTCATACACTGGGAGCGGTAATGCCACTTGCCGGTCCAGAGCATCATGAAGGCCAGCACGAGGACGGCCCCGCCGCGGAACTCGACGTACAGGCCGCGCGGTCCGAGCATGTAGAGGAACGAGACGATGATCATGGTGCCGGTCATGTCGAGGAAATTCGTCATGCCGGAGACGCCCAGGGCCCACCAGGGCAGATTGCGCCCGGCCAGGAAGTAGTCTTCCAGGCTTTTGGAGGCTTGGCGCCAGAGGTAAAGACCCATGGCGACGATGATGCAGCAGTAGAGCAGGATGACGCCGTAGTCGATCGAGTTGAGATAACGCAATGGTCACCCCTGTCGCTCACGTTCCCGCCGCACCGGAACTGACGCGGCGAGCCCTGGATCCCGAGGAGTTGCCGGGGGGATAGGATAACCGGGCCGCAGGGGCATGAGAAGCGACCGTCGAGGATACTCTGATGCAAGGGGTCCATGCCACCTCGCCCGACGTGTCACGGACCCTCGTGCAAGTGGTGCAAGGTCAGGGCACCTGTCGGAACCCGGAGCGTGAGCGACGGGCCTGCCTTGCGGCTGGTGAGATCTTCCGGCAATCGGCGAGGTCCACGGACGCGGTATGCCAGGCCCCTCACTGACGTTCGGGGTTCTGATAGAGTACGCAAGGCCCGTCACTGGCGTTCGGGGTTCGGAGGGTGGGGCGGCGTCACGGATGACATCGCGAGACGGCAGAGGGGCAATGGAGGTTGCATTCGGATGTCCGACTTTGATGCGATCGTGGCAGGAGTCGGGGGGATGGGCAGCGCCGCGCTGTACCATCTCGCACGGCGCGGGCTGCGCGTGCTGGGGCTCGAGCCATTCGGTGTGGCCCATGACCGCGGCAGCTCGCACGGGCAGACGCGAATCATCCGCAAGGCCTACTTCGAGCATCCCGCGTACGTTCCATTGCTGCATCGGGCGTATACGCTCTGGGGTGAGCTGGAGGCCATCGTCGGCCGGCAGTTGTTCTGGCGAACCGGGCTTCTGCTGAGCGGGCCGCCTGGCGGACCGATCATCGGCGGCGTCGAGCGGGCCGGCCGGGAGCATCGTCTGGCCATCGAGCGGCTGACGCCGGATGAGGCGGCGGCCCGGTTCGAGGGATTCTCGTTGCCGGCGTCCGATACCGTGCTGTTTGAGCCGGACGCCGGCTTCCTGCGCGTCGAGGAGTGCGTCCGCGCGCATGTGAATGCAGCGCTGATGGCGGGGGCGTCGCTGAACATCGGACGGCCGGTGGATTCGTGGTCGGCCCGCGGCGACGAGGTGATCGTTCGGAGCGGCGAGGCTGAGTACTCGACGCGGTCGCTGGTCGTCACGGCCGGGGCATGGGCGGGATGCCTGCTGAGCGACGCGGGATTTCCGCTCGAGGTGCGCCGCAAGGTGGTCTTCTGGTACCAGCCCGCGGACGACACCTATGATCTCGAGCGCGGCTGTCCGGTGTACGGGTTCGACACGGCGGAAGGGTTCATGTACGGCTTCCCGGCGATCGACGCCTCGGGCGTGAAGGTGGCGCAGCACAGCGGCGGCCGCACGGTGGATGATCCGGGTACGGTGGAGCGGGGCCTGCTGCCCGGCGACGAGGAACCCGTGCGGACATTTGTGCAGCGATACCTGCCGCGGCTGCGCCCGGTGCCTCGACAACACTCGGTGTGCCTCTACACGATGACGCCGGACGAGCATTTCATCATCGATCGGCATCCGGGCCACTCCAATGTCGTGCTGGCGGCCGGCTTCAGCGGGCATGGCTTCAAGTTTGCGTCCGTTGTCGGCTCGATTCTGGCGGACCTGGTGGAGAAAGGAGAGACCGGGGAGCCGATCGCTTTCCTGTCTGCGACGCGCGAGGCCCTGCGGGCCGGGTGTTGAACGCCGGAGGGACGGATGCAGAACTCAGTCCAGGCACCCGGGCGGGGGGTTCTGCGGATCGAAGGGTACGTCGGCGCCGGTGGCGCAGTTGGCGAACTTCGCGAAATCATCCCCGTCGATGCCGTCGTCCGCGTTGCGGTTGTAGCAGAGGCAATCATCGGGCACCCCGCCGTGCGGGCCGGTGTAGCAGCGCTGGAACGCGCCGAAATCGTTGGCATCGACGTCCCCGTCACGGTCGCGGTCGGCGAAGGGGACGGGGCAGCAGGCGCCGCCGGCGGTCGCGCACACGGTGCCGTCGCCCAGGTAGGTGCCGCCGCCCGCCACACACTCACTCTCGGACAGGTTGGCGCAGCCGGCATCGGGCACGCAGCAGGCGCCCTCGATGCGGGTGAGGTTCTGACCGGTCAGCAGGATCGAATCCATGTCGTGATTGCCGCCCTGGACGTTGGCCCAGAGGCAGCCGGGCTGGCTGGTGGCTTTGCATTGGCCGGTGACCGGGTCGAGTTCGCAGCCCTTGCCGGTGCCGAGGCTCAGGCGGTTGAAGGGGCCCAGGTACTGGCGGGGGATCTCCTGCCAGTGGGAGACGTTGTACTTGTATTCGGTGGAGCCGACGGTGGCGAACTGGACGGCCTCGAGCTCGACGCGGACGGTGGTCGATTTCACCGTCATGCGCACGGCGTTGACCTTGTTCACCAGGCCGAAGTCGCCAGGTACCTTGATGCCCTGGGGCGGGGGCATCGGACCGCCGTTGAGCGGAACGACATCGCCGCCACCCGTCGTCGGCCGGTTGCTCTTGAGCGTCCACCATTGCAGGCCGTCGAAGAAGACCAGATGCCAGTTCTGACCAGCGTGGGCCACCGGCTCGTCGCAGTGACAGGGGTTGACATCCAGATAGGCCAGCACGCCGACGGCCAGGCTGGCCCGGGGGGTCGTGCTTTTGGGCGGGCATCCCGCCAGGGCGGCCAGCGCGTTGTCCTGCTGGCAGATGATGGGAAAGCCGAATGATGACCCGCAGCCGGGGGTCTGGCTGCAGTTCTCACTCAGGGCGTAATCGGTGGGGGCCCGCTCGTCGTTGAGCGACAGCTCGAGGTAGCAGTTCTGGTAGTACTGCATGCCCGTGTTGTGGAAATGGTATTTGAACGAGAGCGTGAGCGGCTCGGCGTCGGTGCCGTTGGCGGCGGTCATCGCGGGGTCGATGGCGGAGATGTCGGGCGTCAGGTCGTGGGTGAAGCGCGAGGGGTCGTACCATTTCATGTCCTGCTCGCTGCCATAGTAGCGGGCGGTGTAGGGCGGGGTGTCGGCGTAGAGCGAGGTGCCGTCGGTTTTCTTGTCGTTCTGGAGGCGCATCGGCTCGCCGCAGCCGTTGTAGGTCCAGTTGGCGTAAAACGGGGTGTTATCGGGCGGGGCGTTCATGTCGCAGCGCGTCGGATAAGCGGGCGCGTTGGCGCAGTACTGGTCGAAATCCTCGCAGAAGATAAACGGGCCGATACCGCAGCGTGCCATCACAGGCGGCGAGGCCGCCAGAATCACGGCGGTCAGCAGATGCGGGAAACGAAACATCAGAACCCTCCGGAGGTGAACAATCCCCGTGCCGCCCGGAAGCGGCATCGTTCCACCGGCGCCGACCAGACTGTGTCCGGGAATCGCCCTCCTTCAGGTTAACAGATTGCGGCGAATGGCGTCAACGAAAATCCGGCACGGATGGTCAGCCGGGGGTGGCAATTCTTCGTGGAATATTGTCCGACGTTGTGGGATCCAGACGGGCATCGGGATCTCGGCTGCGCGGTGCAGGCGAGACGCCCGCACCACAAACGGCAGGACCCCCGCACCACAAACGGCAGGACCCCCGCATCACAAACGGCGGGACGCCTGCACCACAAACAGTGGGATGCCTGCACCACAAACGGCGGATCAGTGCGGCTGGGCGACGGTCTCACCGCGGTAGATCGTGCCTCGCCAGGTGGTGGTCGTGCGGCCCTTGAGTTTGAGCATGGCGTTGATCAGCATGCCGATGCAGAACACCACCCCCACGATCCAGGTGGGGGCGAACCAGGGATTCGCGCGGCTGAGTCTGTAAAACCGGGCGATGACGGTCTGCTGCAGGAGGACGGCCGCCGCCGACAGGCCCAGCACCCAGAACCAGCCGGGCGAGGCCGCCGAGCCCTTCAGAAGTACGACGATGAGCGATGCCAGAAGGCTGCCGTACGGAATGATGCTGGTGAGCAGGAGCATGAACATTGTCAGGCGCAGGCGGCGGAACGTGCCGAAGCAGCCGTAGAAGATGCGGCTCCACCCGCGCCAGATTTCGCGCAGGCGCGAATACATGCGCACGGTGTAGAGCCCCTCGCCCTGCACAACCACCAGCCGCTGGCCGCGCTCCTTGGCGAGCCGGGCCATGTGCATGTCCTCATTGACCTGGGTGCGCACCGCGTCGTGCCCCCCGATGGCGTCGTAGCAAGTGCGTTTCATCAGCATGAACGCGCCGTTGGCGTAGGCGGCTTCGTGGCGGGGGTCGTTGACGCGCCGCGGATGAAACCAGAAGACCATGACGGCCCCGCAGACCGGCTGGATGATCCGTTCCCAGATGCTCTGCGTCTCGAGGCGCGGCAGGACGGAGAGAAAATCGATGTTCCACTCGATGGCGTGGCGGACGGCCATCGACAGCGTGCGGGTGGAGACCTGCCGGCAGTCGGCGTCGCCGAAGCACAGCCACTCGCCGCGGGCCTGCTCGATCCCCTCGCGCATGGCGTTGTTCTTGCCGAACCAGCCGTCGCGCAGCTCGCGGATGTGGATGACCTGCAGCCGCCCGTTGGGCTGCTCGGCCTTGATCTGTTCAAGGATCTGGGGCGTGCGGTCGGTGCTGCGGTCATTGATGACGATCATCTCGAAATTGGGATAATCCTGCTCGAGCATGGTGCGCACGGCCGGCTCGATGTTCGCTTCTTCATCCTTGGCGGCGATGAGCACGCTGACCAGCGGGGGCTGGCGGGGCGGGCCGGGGTATGCCGTGGCCGAGAGCGGGATGTGTTCGCGCCGCGCGCGGGAGATCTCGAAGTGTCGTGAGGCCCAGATCAGCGCGACCAGCGCCAGGATCGCGCACCAGACAATCCAGAGGAGCGTAAGCATGAACCGCTTTCTGTGAAGCCTCCTTCCGAGGCGGGAAGCGATTATGCCTGATCCGGCGCGGGCGGGCAAGCCGGAGCCCCGGCCCGCGCGGTGACGATGGTTTCGAGATACACGCGCACCGGCCCGCGCTTGCCGCGCACGAAGGTATAGCGGTCGTGCGATGTGACCTGCACATTCCCGGCGGCATGACCGAGCCGGCCGGCGACGCCCGCCCATTGCTCGCGCAGGTGCTCGTCGGCGAATCGCCGGGCGAGGGTGATCGACTCAAACTCGAACGCGCCGTCGGTGCAGTGACAGACATACGTTCTTTCACCGCGGGTGATGCGGGCAGTCAGTGAGCCCACGTCAGCCGACCAGTCGAGAAGGGCGGCGAGGTCAGCAAGGTCGGGGGCGTCGAGTATGGCCGCCAGGAGCGCCGGGTCAGAGAGGCTCGCCCGCGGCGTCGGGGCGTTCGGCAGCATCTCCTGAATCGCGGCTGCCTGGTGGTGCAGGTCGCGCAGGACGAGCAGCGTCGCGAGCCCATGGGCCGCCGCCATCGCCCGACGACCCGCGTCGAGCGCATCGCCCCAGAAGCGCGCTTCGAGCACGTGCAGGCCGGTCAGCTCGCGGATGCGTGCCGCCGCCTGTTTCTCGTGGAGCGGGTTGCGATTGCTGTTGGCGCCGCTGACCGCGAAGCCCTCGATGCGGCGGGCCTCCAGCAACGGGGGGAGGCCGGTTCGCAGCTCGTCATCGGCGAGGGCGGCCGTCTCCTGCCCGTTGATGTCGATGGTGCCGGTCAGGGCCAGCCAGCCGGGAACAGCCAGACGCTCAAACGCCCTCTGCGCCAGGCCGATGCAGACGGCGCCTACCCGTTCGATCCGGGCGTCGATTGCCTCGGGTGTGACCCGCAGGTCCGTGCGGGCCAGCGCGATTCCCTCGCGCCGGACGTGATGGGCCAGCGGCGCCCACGTCGGCGTCTCGTTCGCGCGGCACATGGCGTGTCGAGAGCCGTCGGGCGTCTCCAGACAGGCCCAGACGCCGTCGGCACCCGCTTCGAGAACCAGCGCGGCAGTCATCGGGGGGGCTCGGAGAAGACATCGGCGGTGAACAGGAATACTTCCGTCGACGGATCGCGCCAGGCGTCGGGCGCCAGGCCGGCCTTGTCGCTGCAGCAGCGTGAAAGCAACTGCTCGCTGTCCCAGTGCATCTGCGGAGCGACCTGCGGGAGGAAGCACCCTGCCTGCAGGTCGCGCCGGATGTACACGCCGTGCACGCCGGGCTCCAGCTCCAGCAGCGGATCGGAGGAGCGCTTCATCGGCGAAAGAACAGACAGCTCGATGAGAATCTCCGCCATTTCCGCAAGCGTGACCGGATATGCCGAGAAGCGCGGATCCTGCAGAACGCTCACCGCCATGCTGCGGACCAGTTCGGGCAGGGCCAGGCCCTCGGCGTCGAGCCGACCCACGCAGCCGCGGAGGCGGTGACCGTTGTGCAGACTCACGAACACTCCGCCGTATTCACCGATGGGCACGCGCGTCTCCGGCGGCACCGAGTACGCCCGGCCGGCCAGTCTGGCCTCGATGGCACAGCGTGCGATCTGAAGCAGCAACTTGCGGTGCGTCTCGTCCATGGGTGCCATACCGATCTGCGCAGGAGCAATTGTAAACGGAACGCGGAGGGCGGGTCCATGGGGGGGGCGGGGAGGATGTGGGGGTGTGCGAACACGCATGCGAAATCCGAATGACGAAGTCCGAATGTCGAAGACCCGCCGTGGCGTGACGAATAACGCTCGAAATCGCAATGATGAAAGGCCCGTGAGTCGGCCTGATTCGTTAATTGGACCCAGGTGATGAGGGGCTATCCCGACGACTTGACCGCCATCGAATGAGGCGTGGTGAGGTAGAACCGGCCGATCCGCACGTCGAAGAGCTCGCCGTTGTCGCGGCGCATCTGGTAGGTGCCTTCCATCGTTCCCCAGGGCGTTTTGAGCGGGCAGAAGCTCTGGTACTTGAAGGCCTGGCCCGGATCGAGCCGCGGTTTGTGGCCGACGACGCCGGGGCCGCGGACTTCCTCCCGGCGGCCGTGGCTGTCGATGATGAGCCAGTGCCGGCTCAGGAGTTGCACGGGCTGGTCGCTGTGGTTGGCGATGACGACGGTGTAGCCGAAGAAGTAGCGGTCTTCCTCGGGGTCGGAGTGCTCGGGCAGAAAGAACGCGGTCGCCCCGACGCGGATGCCTTCTGTGGTGACATCTGAGAATTCAGGCGTTGGCATGGCTTTGTTCGGGTGAAAGACCGCGGCCCCTGCAGCGGCGCAACACGCTTGCCGCCTTCATCAATATATTATATCCCGCGGGTGCGAGCGAATGATTGCGGGGCAGGCTATGCGATGGGTGAGTGATTGGGCTGCCGAGGTCCCGTCCGGCCGGCCCATGCTCACCACATGTGTCAAGGGCAGTCGGGACATGCACGATGGCGTGCGGCAGACGGGGCTATTCGTGTGCGGCGATCGGCGAAGTGCCGATGACCAGAAGGAGATCCTGCGTGCCAAGTGGGGCGTCGGTGTCGGGTGGGCACTGCAGCCGGCCGTCGGGGGTCTGGATGGCGATCACCTGCAGGCCGAACCGGCGCCGGAAGTCTGCCTGGCGCAGCGACTGGCCGAGGGCCTCGGCCGGGACGGGTATCCGGTAGACGGTCTCCGGCCGCTGCGCCGGGATGCCCAGGACCAGTTGGTGGAGTTGTTCGTCCTGCTCGATGGCCGCCAGCGCCGCGTGCTCGCGACGCAGGTGCTCACCCAGTTCGCTGGTGCGGGTACGAACCGCTTCGTGGATAGCCTGGCGGGAGAGCATCCCGAGGTATCGTCGTTGACCGTCGGGCGACACCACCGGCAGCACCTCGTGGCCGCACGTGCGGAAGATGTCGAGCACCTCATAGAGCCCCTGGGCCGGCTGAACCGCCGTCAGCTCAGCGGCCATCAGATCAGAGGCGATGACGATGTCGGCGATACCCGGTTCGCTCAGGATCCGGCTGATGTCGGAGATCGAGACGATGCCCCGCAGGCGTCCGTCATCGACCACGGCGAACACCGGCCGGGTCCCGCTGCGCATCATGGCGACCATCTCGCCCAGGGTCGTGGACGGGGCCACGCGGTAGGGCCACTGGCGGTCCATCACGTCCTGGACGCGGTAGGATTCGAGCATACGCACGAGCGCATCCCCGGCGTGGGCGGGTGATTCGGCGATCGAGCGTACCTGCGCCGGATTGAGGCCCCATCGCCGGCCGACGACGTAGGAGGTCACGCAGACCAGCATGAGCGGGACGATGAGGCCGTAGCTGCCCGTCATTTCCGTGACCATGACGATGGCGGCCATGGGCGTGCGCATTGCCGCCGAGAGCACGCCCGCCATGCCGGCGGCGACGAGGCTTCGGCGTACATCCACGGACATGGTGCCGGGGTAAATCGCCTCGAGCAGGGCGGCCAGAAAGGCGCCCCCCGCACCTCCGATGAAGACGCTCGGCCCGAGCAGACCGCCCGCGCCGGCCGTCCCGACCGTCAGGGCGCTGGCGACGCATTTGAGCAGGGCGATCGCCCCGAGGATGCCGGCCCAGGCCCACCAGGACCGGGCCACGCCCTCCACCAGCGCGGGGTCCGACATCAGCAGCGAGTCGCCCGCGATCCGGCGCGCGTCCATGAACCGCTGCAGGAATTGATACTGGGCGTCCATCACCTGGGGGAAGAAGCACGCGATCATGCCTACGAGCAGACCGCCCACCGTGGCCGCGAACCAGCTCGGCACCTTGAATCGGTGCAAAGGTCGTTCGACCAGCCGCAGACACAGGCTCAGGAATGCGCTGAGCAGCCCGCAGATGACGCCCAGCAGCAGATACGCCAGCAGCTCTGGCGGGTGAGCGAACACCAGCCGGTCGGCGCCGGCCAGCAGGTGATGGCCGTAACCCCAGAATGCCATGAACGTCGAGTAGCTCACGACCGACGAGACGAGGGCGGGAACGATGCTGTCGGATTCGAACTCGGGCTCGCGATACAGCACGCTGGTGGCGAAGAGGGCTCCGCCGAGCGGGCATTGAAAGATCGCGCCGACGCCGCCGGCGCAGCCTGCGATGAGCAGGCTGCGGACGGTCCGGGCGCTGAGCTGGAGACGCCCGGCGAGGCTGGATCCGACCCCCGCGCCGACGGCCGCCATGGGACCCTCGGGCCCGGCGGAGCCGCCGCAAACGATCATGCCGACGGCTGCCAGCGCCTTGAGCACCGGTCCGGTCAGGGGCAGATTCCCCCCACGCTGGTGGAACGCGGCGATCATCTGGTTGGTGCCGTGCTCGGGCTCGAAGGCCAGGCGGCTGACGATCAGGCCGCCGACCAGACCCCCCAGCGCGGGCAGGAGCAGGATCCGCACGTCGAAAGGCGGGAGGATGCGGCCGCCGCTCAGCGGGGCGATGGGGCCGATGATGTGCCGTACACCCGTGTTGAGCAGGAACTCCAGCCCGGCCGCGGCGAGTCCGGACAGCACGCCGACGGCCCCGGCGAGCAGAAAGGTCCGTCCCCATCGCGCCGCTGGCTCGCGAAAGTAGCTGCGGATCCTGGAGATGACACGCATGGGCACTTGAGCACCGTGGGCCGGGAGAGCACGGGGCGTCGCTTCCCCTGAAGCGGTTCGGAGGGGCTACCCTACCCGTGGTCTGATTTTCACGCCAGATGATTGCATCCCGGGTTCGATATGACGTATTATATAAAAACAGGGCTCTTTCATGTCCGGTTGACCTGTTACCGTAAGGAGAGCTTTCACCATGACGAACCGCGACGTCGGCGCGGAAGCCGGACGACGGGCTTTCACGTTGATCGAAGTGCTGGTGGTCGTGGCCATCCTGGCTCTGTTGGTGGCGGTGCTGCTGCCGTCGCTCGTGCGGGCCCGGGAGAGCGGCCGCGCCGCCCAGTGTCTGTCCAATCTCAAGCAGATGGGCAGCGCCATCATGATGTACACCATCGACAACCGGTCGTTTCTGCCGGGCCCGCTGCACCCCATGGTGCAACGGGAGACCTATGACAACTTCTACCGGAGCCACGACGCGGAAGCGGGGATGTACGACTACAACACCGGCTTTTATCGACGGGCGCATCTGGTGTACTACATCCGCAAGTATTTCTCCGAGAAGTCCAAGTCGGCCGAACTCGCTGATCGGGTCACCACGTGTCCCACCTCGGCGGCCATCATCAAGCAGAACATCCGGCAGATCATCGAAGCCAACGCCTGGAGCGGGTATCAGGGCTACCGGCCGTTCCATTACATTGTGAACAGCGCGAAGGTGGATCCCACCAGCGCGGTGAACCGCCTCAGCGACGGGCCTCCTTACTACGGGACCAAGCCGCCCTTCTATTTCGGTGTCATCTACCACGGCTACACGTTCAAACAGTGGAGCGAAGTCAATGCGGCGGGCCTGAGCCAGTTTGACATCACCAACGGGCTCAAGCCCGGTGAGCGTATCCAGAAGAAACTGGAGTCAGTGGAGAAGAGCGGGCGTGAATGGATGGTCGCCGACGCCTGGTACGGCGAAAACGTCCGCGGCAGCCGGCGGGTGGCGGGGACCTGGCCGTACCTTCAAGGCACCAACAGCTCTCTGTCTCCCAACGATCAACTGGCGATTCCGGGCTGGGCCTATCACAATACGACGCGCCAATACGCCCTCACCATGACCGCGACTCAGGCGGACGTGAAGCCCGGCTCTCCGCGTTTCACCGACGGCAAGACCAACGCGGTTTTCATGGATGGCCATGCGGATGGCATCCGTATCTGGAAGGGCGTCGGCAACCCCTGCTTCCAGGGGGATACGTCCTGCGGCGGCTGAGTGCGCAGCGGCGAGGTGGGGCCATCCTCGCCATACCGAGGGTACACGATGAGCACACTTGTCTCTTTCCACGCGCCGTTGGCAACGCGCGATTCGGGAGTCCGCCGCGCGGGTCGCGGCGGCTTCACGCTGATCGAAGTGCTGGTGGTGGTGGCGATCCTGGCGCTGCTGGTGTCGATTTTGCTGCCGTCGCTGGCCAAGGCCCGGGAGAACGGCCGCGCCGCCCAGTGCCTGTCGAATCTCAAGCAGACGGGCACGGCCATCTCGTTCTACGTGAACGACAACCGCTCGTCGCTGCCCGGTCCTTCGCATCCGCTCATCTTCGTCGAGCAGTTCGACGAGCAGTACAAGAACTCTCTGGATGCGCAGGGCGACCAGTACGGCTACGAATCGCGATGGTTTCGGCGGCAGAGTCTGCTCAATTTCCTGCGCCGCTATTTCGAGAAGGGTAAGAGTGGCTCGCTGACCGACCAGATCTCCAAGTGCCCCACGAACGCCGCGATCATCAAGGTCTCGCTCAAGAACCTGATGCAGACGGGGGACTACAGCCCCACCTCCGCGTTCCGGCCGTATACGTACTTCCTCAACACCTGGCGAGCCGCCCCGGGCGGGAACGTGAAGAACCGGCCGCCGTATCACGGCACGAAGCCGCCGTTCTATTTCGGCATCATCTACCACGGGACCACGTACAAGGAGTGGACGGAAGGGACGTTTGCGAGCTTCTCGCTGGCGGAGCGCGTTCCCAAGAAGATCGACGTGGTCGAGCGGACCTCGCGCGAGTGGTCGGTGGCCGATGCCTGGTATGGGGAATACCCCGAGTCGGCCGCTGGCACGTGGCCGCAGAAGGAAGGCAGCAGCACGTCGCTTTCGCCGAAGGGCAACATGACCGTGCCCGGCTGGCCGTTCCACTACACCACCCGCCAGTACCCGCTGAACATGGACTGGGTCAAGACGCACATCAACCGCGGCGACCCGCGTTTCACCGACGGAAAGACCAACGCCCTCTATTTCGATAGTCATGTCGAGAGTGTGCGGCTCTGGAAAGGCGCCGGCAATCCGTGCTACGCGGGTGACACCTCCTGCGGCGGGTAATCCCCCCCCGGGCTCAAGCCCCGCCGTGCCCGCTCCGGCGCCGCCGCCTTGGCCGCTGGTCACTCCGCTCGGGGGCGGTTCTGCGTTTCGGGAGTCCTGCGTATCCCTGTCATCGTGACCCCAGCCCTCGCTGCGCGATGAATGGGCCCTTCTGGCGCTGGGGATACGCATTGGGTCAGGACCGGGGCATTCCGGGGTATAATGGCGGTGCGAAGTCCGATTGCGGAGTCACGCATCATGATTCGACTGCTCGTTGCCGCGTCGGGTGCTCTGATGGTGTTCTCGACGGCCGGATGGGGCGCCGTGCCGCTGGTGCCGCCGCAAATCAAGGATCTGGTGCTGACCGGGCAGCTCAGCGCCTCGCAGAGCACGGTCTGCCGCAGCCTCACGCTGGCGGGGGATTATTTGTACGTGTCCGGCCAGCCCGGCCTGCAGACCATCCGCGCGAGCAACCCGATGGACCTGGTGTTCACTCACGACTACGCGGACACCTCGCTCCAGCCGAACCAGTCGGCGGTCAAGAGCGGCGTGCTCTACCTGGCCAACTGGTCGCCGGGCGTCGGCCTGCTCATGCTGAACCTGGCCAATCCCGCCCAGCCGACCCACCTGCGGACGCTCACGACGCCGCGGCATGCCTGGTGCTCGGAAATCTTCGAGAACACGCTCTATCTGACATTCGGGGACGAGACCGATTCGGGCGTCACCACATACAACATTACCGATCCGGCCAACCCCGCGCCGGTCAACACCTTCACGATCGGCGACCGCCTCCTCAACAACGTGCAGCGATTGGGCCATTACATTTACGTCACGCACAAGAACGAGCTTCGCGTCTATAACGTCTCCAATCCGGTCAGCCCGCAGTTCGTGCGCACGATCACCATCAACTCGCTTCTGGGCAACGTGCGCGTCTACCGCGGACTCCTGTGGGTCCTGGGCCGCACGATTCTTGCCCCCGAACAGGGCGGGATCTGGGTGTTTTCGCTCGCCGATCCCTCCTATCCCCAGCAGGTCGGGTACTGGAGCCAGAACGAGCCGCGAGACATGTGTTTCCTGGGCGATTTCTGTATCGTCCCGTGCTCGGGCAGCGGGATCTACACACTCAACATCAGCAATCCCTCGAATCCGTTCTCAGTCGTGAACTGGTCGGTGAGCTGGCCGAACACCGGCTCGCACGGGGGCTACCCGACGTGCGCCGCGGGCGCGGGGAGGTTCGTTTTCATCGGCGCCACGAGCGGGAATGACCCGAATTGCCAGGACTACACCTGCCCGTACTATGGCGCCCGCGTCTACAGCGTGCAGGTGCTGCTCGAGCCGCCGATCATCGTCGAGGTCTCGCCCGATCCGCTGCCGCACCTGGCGCACATACCCTACACCCAGCAACTGACGCTCGCGGAAGGCGTACCGCCCGTGACGTGGACGCTCCAGCACGGCCCGCCCGGCGCCCAGGTGAACGGCACCGGCCTGGTCAGCGGCTGGACGCCGACGCTGATGGACATCGGAAGCGATGTCTATTTCGAGGTCAAAGCCACGAACGGGGATGGAGAAGACATCGAATTCTGGTCGGTTCGTGTGACGTTCGTTGCCGACGGCGATTTCGACAACGACAACGACTCGGATCTCTCCGATTTTGCCCACCTGCAGGCCTGTCTATCGGGTGACGCGGTGACCTATACGCCGGGTTGCGGCGACGCCGACTTCGACAGCGATCGTGACGTCGACGGCGCGGATCTGGCCGAGTTCCTCAATTGCATGCGCGGTGCCAACCTTCCCCCCGGCTGCTGAGCGGGGAAGAGACGATTCCGGACGATGGGGCCGGCTGTCAAGAATGGGAATTTTTCGGATTTGCGCTTGACGGAAACCCAAAATACGCGTATAGTTTCCGTAGTGACATGACCCGGAAAGCCTCCCAACCCGTGGACGTACCGGCCGGTGGCCCGGCCGTCGAGCGAATCGTGGCCGCGGCTCGCGGGCACTTTTTCGCCCATGGTTTCCGCAGCGTGACCATGGACGACCTGGCCCATGAGCTCGGGATGAGCAAAAAGACGCTCTATGCGCACTTTCCCGCCAAGGACGACCTCGTCAAAGCGGTTCTCTTCGACAAGTTCAAGCGGGTCGAGGCCGACCTGGAGGCCAGCACTGCCCCGTGCGGCTCCGACGTGAAAGCCGCCCTGCAGGGTCTGCTGACCTGCCTGCAGCGGCACACGCAGGAGATTCAGCCGTCTTTCATACGCGACATCCGCCGCGACGCGCCGGAGCTTTTCAAGCTGGTCGAGGTGCGCCGGCAGGAGCTAATCCTTCGATATTTCGGCAAGGTCCTGGAGGAGGGGAGGAGGGCCGGTATCATCCGCGAGGACATTCCGACCGGTCTCATCATCGAGATCCTGCTGGCCGCCATGCAGGCCATCATGAACCCGCCGCGGCTGATCGAGCTCGATCTGACGCCGACGGCCGGCTATTCGACCATCATCAACGTGATTTTCGAGGGCATTCTCACGCCGGCCGGGAGGTCCAGACGATGACGCGCGTCACGCGAAGGCATCTGCGGCGAGTGCTGCTGGCGGCTGTTCTGCCCGTCTGGCTGGGAGGGGGGCTCTGCGAGCGCTCGCCTTCCGACCGGGTCCAGGGATACGTGGAGGGCGAATTCGTCTACGTGGCCTCGCCGCTGGCGGGAGCGCTCCAATCGCTGAAGGTGCAGCGCGGGATGCAGGCCAGTGCCGGTCAGCCGCTCTTTTCGCTGGATATGGAACCGGAAAAGACCGCTCGTGACGAAGCCCGGCGGCGGCTCGCCCAGGCCCGCGCGACGGTGGAGGATCTCCGCAAAGGCAAACGGCCGACGGAGATCGAATCGATCCAGGCTCAACTTGCCCAGGCGAAGGCGGCCCTGGTCTTTGCGGAAAAGGAGTTCGACCGGCTCGACAAGCTCGTGGGAACCGATGCCGTGGCCATGCTCGAATTCGAGCGGGCCAGCAGTGCGCGGGAGCAGCACAGCCAGCGGGTCGTCCAGTTGGAGGCCGATCTGGAGACCGCGCGTCTGGGGGCCCGCTCAGATCAGATCGCCTCGGCCGAAGAAAACGTGCGGGCCTTCGAGGCGGCCCTGGAGCGGGCGGAGTGGAATCTGTCGCAGAAGGCTCAGAGTGCGCCCGCTGACGGGCTCGTCTTCGATACGCTCTACCGACAGGGGGAGTGGGTGGCGGCCGGCCGACCGGTCGTGATGCTGCTCCCGCCGGCCAACATCCGCGTGCGGGCGTTCGTGCCCGAACCGCAGGTGGCGACCATTCATCCGGGCGACCGGGTGCGCGTCTTCGTGGACGGCGCGGCCGCGCCGATTACCGGCCAGGTCAGTTACGTCTCGCCGCAGGCCGAGTACACCCCGCCCGTCATCTACAGCCGCGAGAGCCGGGCGAAACTGGTGTTCATGATCGAGGCGGTGTTCGAGCCGGATGTGGCCGCCCGCCTGCACCCCGGTCAACCTGTCGACGTGCAGTTCGGGCCCTGAGTCGGACGATTCGCCGAGGATGCCAGGAAACGCATGACCAACGACCTCATCATGGACGTGCAGGGCATGACCAAGCGGTTCGGGCACCGCGCGGTGGTCGATCACGTCGATCTGCAGGTCCGGCAGGGCGAGATCTACGGCTTTCTCGGTCCC
>CAZQEN010000043.1:0-31340 GCA_964591605.1 uncultured Planctomycetales bacterium | reverse complement strand
CCTGCAGGGTCTCGGTCTTTCCGGGCCGGTCTCCCCGGACGAGAGAGGGTATCAAAAGTATTCCGCTCCGCATGACCTCACAATGCTGATTTACAGCGATCATCTTCTGCCTCCGGAGGAAGCCCGGTGTGCCGGCCGGGCCAGGTCGAAGATGATGAGCCGTTCGTTGCTCAGGACGCATCGATACGCCGAGCGTAGATGGGTGCACAGCCGGTGATAAAATTCGAGCCACCAGAAGGCCGGCCAGCCGACGACGGCAAAGCGGGCCCCGGCCTGGCGGAGCGATTCAAACTCGGCGATGGCGGCATCCTGGTCCGGGGGCGGGCCCCAGTAGACGCCGCCCCGCTGGGTGAATGGCATGGCCTGAGCACCGCGGGTCAGCTCCGCCCGCCACCAGTCCTGATCGAGCAGGATGAAGCGTTCGTCGGGTGCGACGACGCGGCTGATCTCCTGGTTGGCCAGGTACAGCTCGTGGATGTAGTCGTGGCCGTTTCGCGGCGTCGCATTCTGGCGCGGGAACGGCTCGTCCGGGATGTCTTTTCCGAGGAACGGGCAGAGCTTCTCCCAGCCGTCGCCCGCGGTGACGTTCATCACCAGCAGGCGATCGGCGGGGATGGTTGAGAGCACCCGTTGGTTATGCTCGCGGTACCGCTTGCGGTACAGGAACTCGCCGGCCCGCTGGCTGCCGTAGACCATGTTCCGCAGGCGGAACCGGAAGGGGTCCTGCTCGAGGGAGGCGACCGGGGAGCGCTCGTTGAAGTGCAGTCGGATGCTCTGCCACCAGCTCTCCTCGTCGCGCACGGTCAGGATGCAGCGGCAGTCCGGGTAAGCCTGCACCAGCTCTTGATAGAAGTAAGCGGCCGGCAGATCCAGAACGGCGTCCAGGTCGTCATAACGCCGGAAGTCGGGCCGCGGGTTGGAACCGTCGACGACGTCGCACAGGCGGGTGCGGTCGTAGTGGAGGCTCCGCAGACCGAGCCGGCGAAGCGCAGCGTGGACCGACGATGTGCCCGTCTTGCTGAGCCCGACGCCCAGGATTCTCATACGGACCACCTCCTGCGTGAGATCAGCCGCCGCAATTCAGGACCGCCGGCACGCCCGGCCCGCTGTAACAGCGCTGGAAAATCGCGAAGTCATCGAGGTCAGTGTCGCTGTCTCTGTCCAGATCGGTGTCGGTGCAGGCCGGATCTGTCTGCGGCACCTGGGCGCGTGTGCGGCAGGCCTGCAGATGCTCGAAATCCAGCCGATCGACGTAGGTGTCCCCATTGAAGTCGGCGGCGACGCCGATGGTGCAGCCGTCGGCATCCACGATGCTTCCGGCCGGCGTGCCGGGGCACTGGTCGTTGCAGTCGGCGACGCCGTCGTTGTCGCTGTCGGTATCGGCGACTCCGCATCCGCACTGGCCGGGGGCACTTTTGCCGGAGTCGCCGGGACATCCGTCGATGCAGTCCGCCGTCCCGTCGCCGTCACCGTCTGTATCGGGATTGCCGCACCCGCACTGGCCGGGCGCGGTCTTGCCGGGGTCATCGGGGCACAGATCGTCCAGCGTGCAGTTGCCCGAGACCGGCGTGAGCAGGTAAGCATGTTTGACGCCCGCGAGCAGGCCCGTCCCCGTGATCTGGCAGTTGTCGTTGATGCTGTTGGCTTCGGTCAGCACCCAGTCAGAGCCCGCGGGGATCATGACGTTGAGGTCGCGCATGCTTGTTCCATCGTGCAGAAACGCGTGCTGGCTGCCGTCTGGCACCAGTGAATGTCCGACGACGATGCCGGCGGAGTTGATATCCATCGCCTGGCTGTCTCGTCCGCCGAGGGTGCCGAGCGAGTCGGTCGCGGGATTGAGGGGGGCATTGGGAGCGGTCTTGAACGCGCGCCAGGCGGTGTCGCCCGCCACTTGCGCCCGCCCGACCACCTGTCCGCTCCCGTTGATGCCTGTGGCCGCACTGCTTGTTCCGCCGAGCGTGCCCAGGTCATCCGTGGCCGCATTGATGGCCGCGTTGGCCGCCGTGCGGAAGGCGTGGTATGCAGCATCGCCGGCCAGATACGCCGAGCCGACGACCTGCCCGGACGCGTTGATGTCGCGCGCCTCGCTGTAGGAGCCGCCCAGCGTTCCGAGGTTATCGGTGGCGGAGTTGATCTTCTGATTCGGGGCGGTTCGGAAGGCGCGGGCCGGCCAGAAAAGGATGCTCCCGGAGATCTGGGAGACGCCGACGGCCTGCCCGTGCATGTTCACCGCGAAGGCGAGGCTGTAGCCGGTGGGGCCGAAGCCGCCGAGCGTCCCCAGATCGCTGTTGATGTTGATCGTTCCCCCCGGGGCGGTGCGGAAAGCGTGATAGTAAAAGTTGCCCGGCAGCCCTGCGAGGCCGACGGCCTGGCCGCCGTCGTTCAGACCCAGCGCTTCGCTGAACGTGCCTCCCAGGGTGCCGAGCTTGTCGGCCGACGCGTTAATCGGGCTGTTGGCGGCAGTGCGGAAGGCCAGCTCCGAGCCCTGACTGGTTCCGTTGGAGAATCCGGCGACCTGACCGCTGTTGTTGAGAGCGCGCCCCAGCGTCGGGTGCCCGTCCAGCAGCCCGAGATCCAGGATTGTGTACTGGCCGTGGGTGGTTCCCGCACCGGCAACGAACGCGGCAAGCAGAGCGTATCGGGCAAGGCAAACTGGGGATATCGATACGCCGGCCGCGATCCGTCGAGCGATGGTCCACCATCCGCGGAGAATGAGTGGAATTCTCGAGTTCATCTTCATCGTGCTCATTTCCCCTTTTTCTTGGGCGGGCCCTTCCAGAAGCGATCGCCCGGATGAGGGATGTTCTTGCGGTCCCAGCGGGGCTGCGGCTGCCAGGTGGCGTGACCGTCGCCAAAGACGACGTTTCCGCCTTTGGTGCCATGGTTCTGGACGGAAGTCGGCTTGGCCGAGCCGCCGTCGATATCCCAGGCGAGCGGGGCGAACTTGATCGACGTGAGCTTCGGGCCGTACTCGGGATACCACCAGAAGCTGTAGAAGTCGTAACTGATGCGTGCCGAGTTGCGGACGCTGTAGTAGACGTTGTCGATGGTGGTCGGCACGGGGTCCGAATCCATCGGACAATGGAAGACGGCGGGAGCGCGGACGTATTTGCGGGTCAGGCCGATCATCATGATCGTGCTCGGCTCTTCGCTGCCGTCGATGAACATGTTGGGGAGATTCGCATTGGGGAGCCTGTCCTTATTGTCGTCGGCGTACATGACCAGGGCCTGGCCCAGCGTGCGGAGGTTGCTCAGGCAGGTGGCCATTCTGGCCTGCTCGCGAGCCCGGTTCAGGCTCGGCAGGAGAATCGCGACCAGCAGGGATATGATCGCGACCACCACGAGCATCTCGATGAGGGTAAAGGCTCGAACGGTCTTCATGGGTAGACTCCTCATTGCGGATTGCCGATCTCGGATTTGCCCAGGAGCAGGTCTGGCGGCCAACCGCCATTCGCAGTCCCAAATCCGCAAGAACGGCTCTCACGTTGCACGCATACCGGCCTCAGGCCGACCTGCATGCCGGAAGCCCGGATCAGGCGAAGAATCGAATCACGACATCTGCGGTGGCTTCGCCAGAGCTGGAGGGCAAAGGCGGCGGAGGCCGCGAAGCTGGCATAAAAGCCGGCGAGCGGGTGCACGGCCACCGCCGCCGTGAGCAGGAGTGCGCCGGCGGCGCAGATGACGAAGGCGAGCCGGGTCGGGCGGAGCGTGGTGCGGACGCGGGTGAAGCGTCTGGGTCCGCCCAGCTCCTCGGTTGCCGTGTGAATGCGGATCGTGTGCCAGCGGTCGCCGATGAGGTCGAGATCGAGCGGCTTCCACTGAGGTGCGTACTCTCCCAGCCAGCCGGCCCCCCGGGCGCGCTGTACCAGGTCGGTGAGCAGAGCTTCGCGCCCGATGCCGGCGTCACTTTCCCAGTCGAGATCGAAGACATCGCGCGAGACTCGCTTGACGAAAGCGGATTCGCACGGGGGAAGGTCGCGCGGGACGGGAAGGCAGACGCGGGCGATCCGCCAGGCGTACCGGTACCAGGCGCGGGCCGCCGGCTGCGCGAGGTTGAGCAGAAAGACCAGCGGCCGGCACCAGAGCGGCGCCCCCTTGTCGAGCGGGGCGTACCAGGCCGACCGGACGGCGGACGCGATGCTCAATGCCCACAGGGCTGCGGCGATGACGGCGAGCTGCGGCAGGGCGATCGAGAGGACGAGCACGGCCAGGGCGATGGCGTGCCATTCGAGCAGCGTGAAGTAGGCCCAGGGGGAATGCTGGTTGCCGCGATAGACGATCTGGAAGAGGCCCTGTCCGAAGGCGCCGTGGAAGACCTTCGGGCGAGCGAGGGCGAGGCCGACGGCTCCTTCGCCGTAGATCACACCGTTCCACCGTGAGCTGCCCAGGGCGCTGAACCGCTCGGGATGCTTGAACTGGAGCATGGCCTCGGCCCGGCCGTAGCCTCGCTGCTGTCTCCAGAAGGCCCGGAGCGTCGGGCGGCGATGATGCCAGACCAGCGCCGCGGGGGCGTAACCGATGCGCATGCCGGCATCGAGCATGCGCCAGCAGAAATCGACGTCGTCGCCAGCCTGTCGGAACTGGACGTCGAAGCCGCCGAGCGCGAGGAGCCGGTCGCGCCAGAACGCCATGTTGCAGCCGGGGATGTGCTCGGCGTGGCGATCGTCGAACATCACGTGCGAGGGGTTGCCGGGGCTGGCGGAGACGCACTTGGCGACCCAGCGGTCCGAAGGGGGCGTGACGTTGGGGCCGCCGATGCCGTCGAGCTGCTGCTCGACCAGGGCGCTGACCAGGTACTTGAGCCAGGTGGGATCGGCGACGCAGTCGGAATCGGTGTAGGCGACGACTTTGCCGGTCGCCTCGTGCGCGGCGCGGTTACGGGCGGCGCTGAGGCCGAGCTGCTTCTGACGAATGTAGCGGACGGTGGGGAAGCGGGCGGCGATTTCGGGCGTATCGTCGGTGGAGCCGTCATCGAGCAGGATGACCTCGTAATCGGGGTAATCCTGGCGGATCAGTGAGTCGAGACATTCGTGGAGGGTGTTGCGGCCATTATACGAACAGACGAGCACCGAGACGCGGGGCAGGGCCTGCGTATCGATGCAGGGGACCTGCGTCCAGGCGCGGGAAAGCTCGGCGGCGGCCGGTTTGGGCTGCCGCGATCGATCGGTGATGCCGAACGCCCAGTCGTGGATCTCCTCGCCGCCGGTGAACCATTCGTCGGTATAGGAAAAGATAAACGACCCGGCCAGGCCGCCGCGGAAGACGGTCTCGATGTGCTCGCGCAGGATGCGTGCCTGGGCGTCGGGCCCTTCCCGCAGCGAATCGATGCCGAATTCGCCCAGCACCAGCGGGAGGTTGCCCGCCACGTGCTGGAGATGCATCAGGTAGCGCTGCAGGTCCGCCTGATTGTGGAGGTAGACGTTGGCACAGTAGAGATCCATCCCCTCCGGTCGCAGGAACTCGGTGGAAGGATAGTTTGTGTAGGTGAAGAGGCACTGCGGGGCCTGCTGCCGGCCGACGTCCAGGAGTTCGGAGAGGAACTTTTCGATGCGACGGGCGCCGTAGAACCGCACGATGTCCTTGGGGATCTCGTTGGCGACGCTGATCGCCAGGACGCCCGGATGCCGGCCGAGCTCGCGGGCCGACTCGCGAACCCGCTTTCGGGCCTCTCGAACCGCCTGCCAGTCCTCGAAGAAGCAGCGATGCTTGTCCCAGGGCAGGTCAATGAGCGCCCGCACGCCGGCCTGGAGCACGTCGTCCAGGAAGCGGATCGGGGGAGGGTGATAGAGCCGGACGGCGTTGGCTCCGAGCGCCTGCACGTGTTTCAGGTCGAGGCGGGTCTGGGGGCGGGGGGGGACCTGCTCGCCGAGGGCGTTGGGTGCGAACGGTCCGTAGGTCAGCCCGCGCACGTACCACTTGGAGGGCCCGAGGGCCAGGAACTTGCCCTCGACGCGTACGCGCGGGCACGACGCGCTGGCGGGACGGCCCGCGGTGTGCTCCAGATCCCGGGGTGACGTCGGGGTCTCCACAAACGCTGCTGCCATAAAAGGAAGCCTCTGAACCCCCCGAACCCATCCAGGCGAATGCTGACCGATCTTTGAGGCTTGCCCGAGCCCCTCACGCGCGCCGGCAATCGGCGCACCGCGCAGACGACGTGTGTTAGCACGTGGCGTACCACTCATTCCGGCTGCGTGATAGCCGCTGTGAAGCATGAACTTGCGTTCGATGAGGCCCGCGGGTGGGGCGATGGCGGAGGTGGCCGCTCATGGCCGAGTGGCCAAGTTTTTGGCCAGCTCATCTATTCAGGGAGGGATGGGGATGTGCAGCTTCTCGAGGCGGTGGCGGAGCGAGCCGCGGGTGAGCCCGAGCAGCCGGGCGGCCTGGGAGATGTTTCCACGGCTGTGTTCGAGCGCGGCGGTGAGCAGGCGACGCTCGACGGCCTGCAGGGTGCAGTCCTGTCGCGCGAAATCGAATTCGACTCGAACGGAATCGGGGGCGTCAGGCTCCGGGCGGGTCACGGGCTCGAGCTCACGCGTCGGGAGGCCCAGGGCTGCGGCCGACAGGACGGGCGTGTCGCTGAGGAGGACCGCGCGCTGAAGGACGTTCGCCAGCTCTCGGACGTTGCCCGGCCAGGGATATACCCGCAGGACTGCGAGGGCTTCCGGTGAGAGCGTGGCGACGGGGCGATGCAGTTTGCGGCAGAATTCGCTCAGGAAATGGTCGGACAGGAGGAGCAGATCATCGCCCCGCGTACGCAGGGGCGGGAGCTCGATGTGGAAAGCGTTGAGCCGGTAATAGAGATCCTCGCGGAACTGCCCGTCCCGGACTCGGCGGGCGAGCGGGCTGTTGGTGGCGGCGGTGACGCGGACGTTGGCGAGCCGTTCGGTGGTGCCGCCGAGCCGCCGGAAGCGTCCGCTTTCGATCACCGTGAGGAGTTTGGCCTGGGCGGTGAGGGGAATGTCGCCGATCTCGTCGAGGAACAGCGTGCCTTCGTGGGCGGTCTCCAGAAGACCCTTTTTAGAGGTTCTGGCGTCGGTGAAGCTGCCGGCCTCGTGGCCGAACAGCTCGGACTCGAAGAGATTCTGGGGGATGGCGGTGCAGTTGAGGTGGATGAACGGTCGGCCGGCCCGCGGGCTGTGGGCGTGGATGTGCCGGGCGATCACTTCCTTGCCCGTGCCGGTCTCGCCGGTGAGCAGCACGGTGGTGAGGCGGCTGTCGACGTCGTCGGGCAGGGCGGCGATCCGCCGGGCCATGGAGAGGACTTCGCCAATCTGGGGCGAGTTGCCGATCACTTCGACGGCGCCGCCCTCGCGGCGCTGGGCATCTTCGTAGGCGGTCAGGCGGCTGCGGAGCCGCCGGGCCTCGAGCGACCGTTCCACCGCCAGCAGCACGCCGTCGATCGCCAGAGGTTTCTGGATGTAATCCAGAGCGCCGTGCTTCATCGCCTCCACAGCCGAAGAGACGGTGCCGAACGCAGTGAGAATGATGACGCCCAGGTCGGCGTACGTGGCGCGGAGGCGGGGCAGCAGCTCCAGGCCGCTCATGTCGGGCAGGTGGATGTCGAGCAGGGCCAGATCGGGCACGTGGCGGGAGCACTCGGAAAGGGCGGCCGATCCGGTTACCGCGACCCGGCAGGCGTGACCGCTGCGGGTCAGCGCGAGCTGGAGCGAGAAGGCGATGTTCTCTTCGTCGTCGATGATGAGGATGTCGGCCATGGATCCGAATGCCTTAATGTCCCAATCCCAATGTCTGATGACTTCGTGCCAGAATCGTCAGGCATTGGTTCATTCTACAGGTTCTTGTCCCGGTTCCTGAATGCATTCTGCGCGCATCTTGCTGCCGATCAAGCCGTTCGATTGCGCAGGACTTCTGGATAGCGTTCGTCGTGGACATCGGAGCCCCGACACGAACGGCCGTCCCCGCGCACCGGACGGGCCAGGGCCTCCACCTGTCGGTGGAGGAAAGCGGGATCATTCACTACGCTGAGGGCACTCAGATATCGGCGATTGGCGGCCTGTTCGAGGGCATAGCGGCAGGAGTGAACCCAAAGCACTCTGTTTTCGCGAAGGATTTCGGGGCATACTGGCAAACAGGGAATAGAAAGTCCGTTTCCCAAGATCTGGGGTAGCTGCCACTTGGACGAATCTCTGCAGGCAATGAGAAGGGGCGACCCCGACGCCTGGGCTGCGGTGTATGAGCAGCTTGCAGACCGAGTGTTTCAGCATGCGCTGTACCGACTCGGCGGGGACCGGGAGGCGGCCGAGGAGATCACGCAAGAGGTGTTTGTGCGGGCGATCGAGTCCATCGATTCATACGAGCCGCAAAAGGGCACGCTCCCGGGCTGGCTGCGGGGGATTTGCCGGCGTGCCATCGGCAGACGGTACCGCGCGAGTCCTCCGGGGTGGGTGCGGGCCGTGCCGGTCTCGTCGTGCCTGGGAGCGAGCGGCTGCTCCGATCCGGTGGACCCGCGCCCCGGGCCTGACGAGCGGTTAGTCCTGGCCGATGAGCAACTCCTGACCGGTGCGGCTCTCACTTCACTGCCGTATCGGTGGGAGCAGGTTCTGCGCTTGAAATACTGCCACGACTTGTCCGTGGCCGAGATTGCCGCCCGACTTGGCAGCAGCGAGAAGGCGGTCGAGTCGCTTCTGAGCCGCGGGCGGGCTGCGTTCCGGCAGGTCTATGCCCGCCTGGCCCAGGTCGGGCCGGCCAGTCTGCACGAGGTTGAAGACTGTGATGAATGATGGACAGGACCATCCTGATGCCGAGGTGCAACGGCTGATCCGCGGCTGCCCCGAGCCCGAGCGACTCTCGGACCAGCGGCGGCAGGCCATCTGGCGCGTCATGGCTGCCCGGCTGGCGCAGGCCTCTGTACTCAGCCGGCAGTCCGCCGCGAGCAGCGCCGACTCGTGTCCGACCGTTCACCCGCCGCGACGGTCAGGCCGTCGCTGGCGGGTGTGGGCAGGGCTGAGCATGGCCACCGCGGCCGGCCTCATGTTGATCGCGTTCGGTCTGCGGTCGCGGCCGGGATCACACCTGGATCACCATTCCGGGCCGGCTGCGCCGGGGAACGCCACTGACGCGGTCGCCCGCGTGGAGATGGCGCGGGGCGAATGCTCCGGCTTGACCGATGGCTCCCGCCGCGTGTTGTCGGCTGACAGCCCCCTCCGCGCGGGTGACACCGTGGAGGCAGGCGCTGGCAGTTGGGTGAAACTGGCCACTACTGACGGCAGCCGTCTCTGGTTGTGCCCGAGCACTGAAGTGGTGGTGCTCGGCCCCCGTTCCAGCCGGCAGCCTGTGCTCAAGCTGGTTCGCGGGGAGATCCGGGCCGAAGTTGCACATGACGAAACCAGACGATTCGGCGTGCAGACACCGGCGGGCGACCTCCAGGTCCTGGGCACGGAGTTCCACTGCCGCGTATTCCCGGCAGTCGACTACTCACAAGGGGATTCAACAGCACAGGGGTCGCCATCACAACTGAATCGAACGATTCCGTCGGCCATGCTGCTGACGGTTCTGTCCGGTGCGGTTGCTGTCCAGACCGCACGAGGGGCGGAAGTCGTCCACGGCGGCCAGCGAGTCGTGACCGTGGGCGACAGCTCCTCGACGCAGACGGTCGAGCAGATGGAGTACATCCGCAAATGGCTGAGCGAGCCCGGGAAGGAGGGCTCGCCCGAAGTGCTGTCGCTGGCCTGGGTCCGCGAGCATCTGATCACCGGCATGTGGGCGGCCGACTGGCAGACCGGCGATGTGCGTCACATCACCGACTTTCTGTCCTCGAACGTACGGGCCGTCAGGCGGTTTGGTCCTCACCTCGTGCTGATGAACCGGCCCAGCGTGCTGTTCGCGCATTTTGGCGATCAGCCGATCGGAGGAGCCGGCCGGCCGATCGTGAGCAATGCGGCGGTTCTGGTCAACCTGAGGACCGGGGCCAAACTCGAGTTGAGCGCTCTGGAGGGCTACAGCGCGCTGTCCTCCGAGCTTTCGCCCGACCGCCGCAAGCTGGCCTTTACCGGCCTGCGGAAGAGCGATCCGAATGCTGCATCCGGCGCGCCGCAGAGCGGCTTGTACGTCCTTGACATGGAGACACTCAGAATTAGCCTGCTGCTACCCGGTGACTTGAAGACCGCGCCGCACTGGTCGCCCGACTCGCGATGGGTCGCGGTCTCCGCCGCAAATGGCTATAGCGACAGGCAGTCACTGGTCCTCGTGGACACGGTGAGTGCCAAAGTGGTCGAAACCGGGATCAACGGGGCGAACGCTCACTTCACGCCGGACGGCAAGCAGATTGTCTGCTGCTCGGGCTTCAAGGCTGGCGGTTCATTCATGGATGGCGTCCCGGTCTGGGGTAACCTTTTCATCTTCACCCTGCCCGATGGCAAGCCCCGCCCGCTGACCCAGTTGCCCGGAGGCGGCGCCATCGAGCCGAGTTTCTCGCCGGATGGAGCATATCTGGCATACTGGGAGTACCCGCGCGACAAATCGGCCATGCGTACTCTCCACATCGTCAACATGAAGACGGAGCGGGATATCCCGGTCACAAAGGCCGGGCGCTGCGAGGTGGAATGGCTGTCGCCGACCGCACTCAGCCTGGCGCCGATGATGCAGGGCGACAGGCCCATGGAGCTCAAGGTCGTCGAACTCAAAGGCGAGACGTGGACTCCGCGGGTGGTGGTGCTCAAGCGGGCCCAGCCGACGCCGGAGCAGATGAAGGCGGCGGCCGCGCTGGCGGAAGACCTTTTCACCGTCTTCCGGACCTACCGCGACGCGGTGGATGCCTGCGATCTGCACCAGATCGACAGGACTCAGGCCGGGTTCAAGGAGGCGCGCGATTCTCTGCTGGAAATCCAGAAGAAGCTGCCGGGGGGCAACGAGGCCGGCGCGGGATCGCCGGGCGGCCTGGCCCTCACGCAAGACGACCTTGCGCCGTACGTCAGGGAGTTTGGCCGTGAAGCCGACATGACGCCCAACCAGCGGATCAACGGCATCGTGCGAGCCAGTTTGAATTATTACATTCCGACGTTGCTGGGCATGTACGTGCAGGACGAGAAGAAGATGCCCGAGAGCATGGAGGCACTCACCCGGTACGCCCTCGCGCGAGAGTGGCAAATCAACCACGTTCGAGCATCTGACACGGCGCGCGCCCGGCACCTGTTCCTTGTCCCCGGCGATCGTCCGGACAGGACGACCTCGTTCAGAATTGTCAGCCGGGATGATGCCGCCGGCACCCTCGTGATCGAGAGCGCTGCTTTGCCTGACGGCAGGAAGCTGCGGGCGACCTTCAAGAAGGAGATCTCAGGCGACGGCAAACGGATCTCCTTCCGGCAGCCCGCCATCACCGAGGAGGCCAACCACCCTGCAACTACGCCGGCCAGGTAGGACTCGGGTCACGACATGTCCTGGCCGCCGCAGGAATAGAGGAGGTCCGACTGCGAGGCCGAGTTTTTCTGCAACCGGGAAGATGAGATGGACTCCAGTGATTCGATGACCCGTCGCCGCTCGCTTGTTCTTTGTACAGCCGCAGTTCCTTTGCTCGCAGTCGGTTCGGCCAGCCAAGCCCAAGGGCAGACTGATCGACTGACTCTCGCCCTCGAGAACGCTCCCGCGGCGCGTCCGGCGTCCGCTGACCGCCCGGCGGCCACGCGGCCGGCCCTGATGGCCGCGGTCGATCCTCGCATCGAACTGATGAGCGTCATTTTCCGCCTGGCGGGCAATCCGGAATACAACATGCCCGTCTCCCGATCGCCGTACTCGGATGCCGTCGGGGAGCATTTCGGGAAGTTCCGCGACCATCCGGCCGTCACCATGGCCCGGCGGCTCCGGGGCAGCCGCGGCGTCAGCTACGACGCGGTGATGGACATGGCCATTCACGTTGAAGACGCAGTGAATCTGAAGGAGCGGGTCCCCTTCGACAATCCCGCCTGCACGCTCGACTCGCGCTGGCGGCCGGATGAGGCCCGCGACTTCCTGAAAGCGGCCCGGGCGTTCGCCAGGGAGACCGGATTTGCCGGCTTCATGCGCAAGCATCAGGACCTCCACGGGGCGGCCGCGGCCCGCATGAGTGAGCTGCTCAAACAGCGCAACTACATTGGCTGGTTCGACTCCTACTTCGGCGCCCGCCCGGACGCCACGTTTCGCGTCATCGTCGGCATGCTGGAGGGGGGCGGCAACTACGGCGTGAGCCTTCAGCTCCTGGACGGCCGGGAGGAAATTACGCCGGTCATCGGCGTCTGGAAATTCGACGACGAGGGCGTTCCCATCTTGACCGACGAGATGATCCCCACGCTCGTCCACGAACTCTGCCACGCATACACGAATCAGCTCGTGGACAAACACGTCGAGAAGATGGCGGCGTCGGCGAGGAAGATCTACGCGACGAAGGCACAGGCCATGCGTGACCAGGCGTACGCCAACTGGCAGACCATGCTGCGCGAGTCGATGGTCCGGGCGTGCGTGGTCCGGTACTTGAACGCGGCCGACGGCCCCCTCAAGGCCGGTGCGGAGATTGAGGAGCAGCAGGGGCGCGGCTTCGAGTGGATGGGCGAGCTGACCATGCTGCTCGAGCAGTATGAGAAAGGCCGCGACCGTTATCCCGACATGGATGCGTTCATGCCTCGGGTGGCGGCGTTCTTCGACAACTATGCGAAGAAGGCCGAGCGCCTGGCCAGGCGCAAACCCAGAGTCGTGAGGATGGTCCCCGCCAACGGCGCCAGGAACGTTGATCCGTCGCTCACCGAGATGAAGGTCACGTTTGACCGGGCGATGAAAGACGGCAACTGGGCCGTGGTCGGCGGCGGCCCCCACTTTCCTGAGATGACCGGCAAGCCTTCATACGACGACACGCACACGGTGCTGACGATTCCGATGCGGCTCAAACCGAATTCGGAGTACCGGCTCTGGCTCAATCGCGGTCAGTTCAACAGCTTCATGAGCCAGGAAGGCGAACACCTCGAGTCGGTGGCCGTCACGTTCCGGACGCGTGCGGAGTAGTCAGCGATCATCGCGGCGGCAAAGTGGAGGAGAAGGGGGTCCGGCTGGGTGGCAGTCCCCAGTATCTCCGCGAAACGGCGGGAAGTGAGAACAGAGTCTTCTACAACCGGGAGGATGGCATGAGAGACATGATCATTTCCAGGACAGTTGTATCAGTTGCCGTGTTGATCGGTCCTGTGGCCGGCCCGGCATTTGCGGCGGTGAACGTCGAGACGGTCCGGGTGGGAAACCCGGGCAATGCGGCCGACCAGAACTACAATGGGTATGGCCGGTTCGGCGCGGTGGGCTACGTTTACCACATGGGCAAGTACGAGGTGACCAACTCGCAGTATTGCGAGTTCCTCAACAACGTGGCCGCCACGGACGCGTACGGGCTGTACAACCCGCAAATGTCCAGCAGCGTCTCGGGCGGCATCAATCGCTCGGGCAGTTCGGGCAGCTACACGTACGCCGTGAAATCGGGTTATGAGAACATGCCGGTGACTTACGTCGGCTGGCACGACGCCATCCGTTTCGTCAACTGGCTGCAGAACGGCCAGGGTGGCGGCACCACCGAGACCGGCACGTACGAGATCACAGGCGGCGGGTATCACTCAGGCACGGTGGCGGTCCCCAATGCCCAGACCCGCGCTGCCTGGACCCAATCGCATTGGGTGCTGCCCAGCGAGAACGAGTGGTACAAGGCGGCGTACTACAAGGGCTGCTCGACCAACGCGGGGTACTGGCTCTACCCGACGGCAACCCACAGTGAGCCCCATTCCGACCATCCGGCCTCGCTGGCCTACCCGACCAACAGTGCGAACTCCTACAGGAACGACGGGGTGGCCAACGGCTATGACGACGGCCTGGCGGTCATCGGCACGGCGGTGTTTGACGGCACTCAGAACTGTTTGACGAACGTGGGGGCGTACACCCAGTCGGCCAGCCCCTGCGGCACCTTCGATCAGGCCGGGAACGTGTGGGAGTGGAATGAGGAATTCGTGGGTAACGCCGCCGGCCGGCCCGGTGGGGCGCATATGCTGCGTGGCAGTTGCTGGGGCTACAACTCCTTCAAGGCGGCGGCCTCGTATCGCGTCTGGAACGCCGACGGCGGCCCGCCGGAGGAGGGCGCCATCGTGGGGTTCCGCGTCGCCGTGGTTCCTGAGCCCGATGGCGACCAGGATGGGCTTCCAGACAGCCAGGACAACTGCCCCACGATCGCCAACCCGGATCAGAACGACGCCGATGGCGACGCCCTCGGGGACGCCTGCGACAATTGCCCCAGCGACGTGAATCCGGATCAGACGGATCTGGACGGCGACACCTCGGGAGACGCATGCGATGGGTGCCCTGATGATCCGAACAAGTCTGAGCCCGGCGTGTGTGGATGCGGCGCAGCGGACACTGATGGGGACACCGACGGCCTGCCGGATTGCCGCGATGACTGTCCGAACTCCGACCTCTCCGTGACCATCGTGATCGCCGGCTGCGATACCGGGGTGTCCAACCAGATGTTGCAGGGCGGATGCTCCATGGTCGACCAGATCGCAGAGGTAGCTGCCGGTGCCCGCAACCACGGGGTTTTTGTCAGCGCCATGGCCCGACTCACCAACGGCTGGAAGACGGACGGACTGATTACGGGAGAGGCGAAGGAGCACATTCAGGACTGCGCAGGACAGGCTGCCATCCCGAAATCAGAATGACAGCCAGACGCTCCTCCCGTAACCGTCCGGCGGTCGCTGACCACCAGGCGGCCACCCGGCCGGCCTCATGGCCGCCATCGATCCTGGCATCGAATCCATGAGCGTCGTTTTCCGTCTGGCGGGTTATCCGGAGTGCAACATGCCCGTTTTCCAGTCGCCGTACTCGCAGGTCGTCGGGGAGATGGCACATACGTCGAGTTGCCGATCGAACTCTGGCACTCGGCAGGCGGGCGCCAACCGCAACCCGTGCATAAGAGCTCACAAGAGCAGCGTTGATCTCAGCGCGGGACTCACAGGCCCGGGGAGTACAGGAGAACCGTCATGGCAACTCTGTCAGTTCACAGCGCTCGCGCCGTCGGCATGCGGCTGTCGATCATTCTCATCGCATCCGCGATGCTGGCCGCCGGTCTGGTCTGGATCCGGCGGGATCTTCAAACGGCCTATACGCTTCACCAGTTGCGGCGGATCTATCCCGACTACCATCTCGTCACGCTCCGTTACTGGCAGGACGGGTGGATCACTTTTGACGTAGGTCGTGCGCCCCGGGAGACGGCCGATAGCGTAGATTGACCGGCTGATCGTTCGAATCGCAAGCCGTCGGACCATCGGGGCAGCCTGTGGGCCCGGCACAGCGGCAGCCACGCCCTCCAGGCGCTGCTGAGCGGCTCCCCGTGGACCCTCGACTTTTCAGGATTCGCAGAGCGGATGCAGCGCGAGCCTCTGCCCGTCTGAAATGTCATGGATTATTCGGCCCAGCATGGAGAGGTGCCAGGATAATCCGGCAGCGTATAGCGAGTAAATGCTGACTCCTTCCTTCAGGCATGACTGCCTGGCCCCCGGGGGTCCAGGTAAGGGAATAAGAAAGCGCCGGGCGCACCGCCGCCCGATGAAGGAGACAAACATGTCAGCTACGTCGGGATTCTCCGCGGAAGCGGGCAGTGCTGCTGAATGTCACCCATCCCCGGCTCCTAACCTGCGTTCATTATGGCAGACAACCGGCGCACTTGCGGGTATGCTGCTGGCCGGCTGCTTCTTCCTGCCGCTGATCGCTCCGTCCCGAACGAGCATCGCCTGCATATGCTGGCATGAACTGGTCTCGGCGTGCCGGGACTCCCCGCTGCCGACCGATGCCATCGTTTTTCTGGTGCTGGGTCTGGTGATGCCGTATCTGATCGGGCTTCTGCTCGCGATGGCCAGCCTGGCGCGGTTGCTGGCCGACGGCCGGGTGGCTCGCGCCTGCCGCTTCAGCCTGCGGGCCCTGCTGGTGCTGGTCGGAGTGGGCGTCCTGTGGTCGCTGCCGAATCTCTACTACGAGAACATGATCGGCGAGCGTGCGGGGCTGTTCTCATCCGGACTCGCGCTTGCAGCGCTCCTGCTGTGGCCCCTGCGGTCGGCGCGATCGCGACAAAGCCTCTGGACGGGGCTGGCTCTGAGCCTCGGCTGCCTGTTCTGGTTCTCATACCTTCTGTTCACGATTCCGGTCGAGGCGGGCGGGACGATCGGGGCGGCATGCGGTGCAGTGCTGCTGGCGGCCCATGGGTTTGAAGTGTGGCCGATTCGCCTGGCGGCTGCTCCGGCAAAGCGAGTGGAATTGGCGCCGGAGTCCACGGTGGTGGGCATCGCGTAAATGTCTGTCAGAGGTGGTGTCAAGCAAGCGTGCCGATGCGTCTGCACATCGGTGCTGCGTCGTTCGCCCGTGGGTGGTCTCCTTGTCTCAACGATCGGTTGATGACGGTCCTCAGACATTGCCCTCAATCAAGCAGCCCCGGGAGGACGGCGATGAAGCGGCTGCCCTGGCGGGCATTGGATTCGACGCACAGCTCTCCTCCGTGCAATCGCACCACTTTCTGGGCGATGGCCAGCCCCATGCCGCTCCCGTCGGGTTTCGTGGTGAAGTAGGGCGAGAAGATCCGGTCGAGGAGTTCGGGGGCGATGCCCGGGCCGCTGTCCGCCACGGTGAGCCTCCATTCGCGGGAGTCGCCGCCGACCGGTTCGGCACGGATCCGCACGTGCTGGCCAGGCCCCGACGCCTGCACGGCATTGGTGACCAGGGCGACCAGTGCCTGCTCGAAGTGGAGCGGATCGACCCGCACCCGCCCGGCCCGCGGATGGACGTCGATCTCGAGGGCGACGTTGCGGCGGTGCAGCATGCCGCTGACGACCTGGGCGACGCCGCTGATCATCTCCCGAGTGTCGACTTCGCCGGTCTTGAGGGTCAGGGGCGCCAGCGACTGCTGCAGATCGCGGAGCCAGCGCTCGAAGCGGTCGATCGACTCGATGATCCGCCGCAGGTAGTCGAGGGTTTCGGCATCGCCGCGGACACGTTCGGTGGCCGCTTCCGCCAGGGCCCGCATCCCGGAAAGCGGGTTGCGGATGTTGTGGGCGACACGGGTGATCGTCTCGCCGGCCGCGGCCAGGCGTTCGCGGTCGACGAGCCGGCGCTGCATTTCGACGATGGTCGCGCACATCTGGTTCACTTCGACGGCGAGCTGGCCGAGCTCGTCGGCGGAACGGGGGATCACGCGGTGATCGAAGTGTCCCTGCGCGATCTCGCGGGTGGCGGTCCGCAGATCGCTCACCGGCCTGACCACCCATCGGTGCATGCCCGAGAGGCCCGCGACGCAGAGCAGCGCGCCGATCAGGGTGCTGGCGGTCAGAATCATGACCACGCGCTGCTCGACGAAGGCGGCGCGACGCAGGTGCTCCTCGCGCTGGCGGCGGTAGAAGTGGCTGGCCTGGCCGAGGGCGCGGTCGAGCTGCAGAAATGCCTCGCGATCAGCGTCCGAGAGCACCTGCGTCGCGGCGCCGGCCAGGCAGGCGGCGGCGGCCGCGTTTTTTCGGGCGGCAGCGGCTTCAATGTCGCCGCGGAGCGGGGCGGGCAGGCCGCCGTCCTCCCACAGACGCTGGCAGCCGGCCTCGATCTGCTGCTGGCACTCTTCGTAATCCTGCTGCCGCTCCGAGGCCAGGGCCGGTTCGCTGAGCACCTTTCCCTGCTGCCGGACGTTGCTGCGGATCTCGTCGATGACGCCCTGTCCGGCCAGGGCCTCCTCGAATTCGCCGAACGCGGAGTTGAAATAGACCAGGATGCACCAGCAGGCGAGGACCAGGTTGGCCGCGAGGGCGAGCAGGTAGGCGAGTGCCACCAGTGAGAACTTGTGACGGAGCTGCATGTGAGGAACACCCGTCGATCAGCACCCGGCAGCAGCACCCCCTCCGGCGGATCATTCGGGCGGGGGTTGAAAACTCCAGTTCCAGCCGGCGCGCTCGGGAGCGGGGGACGAGAGGACATAGCCGCCCACGAAGGCGGTGTTCATCTGCCGGCCGTGCCGCAGAGCCGGGAACCAGAATACTCCGGAACCATAATGCCCGGCGTCGCTGGCGGGAGGAGCCGCGTAATAGGGCAGTACGCCGCGATCGGCCGCCACCCGGGCGTCGACGTCGAATGCGAGCGGAACGTTCGGATGCTGCAGGATCTTGCCGCTGAGCCGCACTTTCCGCAGGACGGGACGTCCGGCCAGCCGGACGCTCGCGCTGTCGAGCCGCTTGTTGAGGGCCACACTGACGTTTTCCGCCGGGGTCACCGGGTATTGCGGGCAGGGCAGGCCCGCCTGACGGTGAAGCTCGGTCGGGCCGGCCGGGCACATCAGCGGCTGGGCGGCGGGATCGTACGTGTCGCGGGTGATGCCCTTTTGCGGCCAGAACTCGTGTACGCCGTAGAGGCGCTCCTGGAAGTCGTCGGCGTAAAAGCCCGAGCGGCCGAACTTTTCGCTGTCGCCGCGGAAGGGATGCGAGAAGTCGTCGGCGAACTGGGTGAACTCGAGGGCGACCGTCTTGAGCTTGTTCTTGCACTCGACGCTGCGGCCGGCCGCGCGGACCTGCGCGAGCGTCGTCAGCAGCAGGGCAGCGAGGATGCCGATGATCGCGATGACCACCAGCAGCTCCAGCAGCGTGACCGCCGGACGCGGTCGGGCTCGGGATGGTTGCGGTCGCGGGCTCACGCAGACTCCTGTCAGTCGGTGCAGTCGGCGGCGGCGGGAATGGCCGGGCCGCTGCGGCACCCGATCAGTCGGGCGAAATCCAGCTCGTTGACGTTTGCATCAGTGTTCAGGTCAGCGGCGATGCATTCCGGCGGCAGCGGATGGCCGGCTTCGGGCAGGCCCAGGCATCGCTGCAGCAATCCGAAATCGTCGAGATCGACGTCTCCATCATCGTCCAGGTCGGCCGGCTTGCTGACCGGTCCGCCCACGAGGGCGCGGTCCAGGCCGTCGACCCGGCCGTCGTAGTTCAGGTCGAAGCGGCTGAAATTCGGGCCGAAGCTGCCGATCTGGACGCGTCCGTCGACCTGCCCGTCCTCATCCGAGGCGGTGCCGTCGTTTTCAAGGATGAATGCATCGAGCAGGCCGATGTCCTGGGCGTCGATGGTGCCGCTCCCGTCGAAATCGCCCGTCAGGACATCGGGGCCGACATCCGTCCAGACGTAGAACCCACCGGATCCTACAGCGCTGTAGCTGGTGCCCACGACGAAGTTGCACCGCCACGCGGCGGGATCGAGGCAGGCGGCGGGGTTCTTGGCGCCCCAGGCCTGGATGATTCCATAGTTGGGGTGCTGGAACCAGCCGGGCGGGGCGTTGTTGACGCTGAACGCCAGGTCATCGAGCGCCTCCAGGACGCTGTTCTGGTTGGCGACGTTGCCGTCGAGCGGCTGCACCGAACCGGCGCCGGCGATTGCGGCGGCGCCGGCGTTGGTCAGCGGATACACCAGGCTCACGGTGGTCTGGTCATCGGGGATGCTGTGGGCGAAGCGGAGTTTGACCACCGGCTCATAGCTGCCCGCCCCGCCGACGCAGCAGGCATAGCTGAAGGGCTCGTACCCGTGAGCGCGGTGAAACAGACGGCCGGTCAGGACCCACACCGCGCCGGCCTGAAAGATGTTTCCGCTCGACGGCGACTTGGCGATGCTCGTGATCTGCCAGCCGTGGAAGGCGATGTGAAACTCCTCGCCGCTGCGGTCCACCAGGGGAGGCGTGGAGAGGTTCTGATCGAATGCGGACTGGTTGTACGCTGCGCGGCCGGCGTAGTAGGGCTGCCAGGGCAGTCCGCCGAAGCGCGCCGCGTTCCCCAGATAGCGGTACTGGGGTTCGAGCAGTTCGCCGCCGGTTCCCGCATCGGCATCCATGTCGAGCTCGACGTATCCGAAGACCGGATGCGGTCCGTAGCGGAAGGGGTCGTAGGGGTAGGGCCCGCCCAGCATGCCGGGCGGATTCACGAGTCCGTCGAAGACGAGGTCGAGCCGGAAAAAGTCGCTGGCGGTGCTCCAGGCGCCCTCGAACAGATCGACGGCCGGGGCCGCGGGTGTCCAATAGCCGATGCGGTGCAGGAGCACGTCCGGTAACCGATGGGCAGCGGGATCGATCGGACCGTCGGCGCCGGCGTCGGTGCGGCGAATCACCGCGTCACCGGGCGCGTCCGGGACTTGAATCTGAGCGGAAGCTACAGCGGAGCCCAGCGTCCACAGAAGCAGGGTGGTGGCGGCCGCACGAAGAGCGAGATGCTCCCCGACGCCTGCCGCAGGGGAGCGACGCTCCCCGGCCGACTGCCTGATCTCCGGAGTCTGCACGAGTGCCCTCCGCGTGCAATCCCTCGGTCCACGGACGGGTAACGCCGATCATTCTACCAAAAGGGATGGATGCCCTGCATCCACGGTCTCGGACTTTTGCCAGGAGCCCCGGGGGTCTCCTGTCGGCCGAAGACGGTGCGGTTTATCACGCAGCACGCCGGGGGATGGTCCGGCTGGCTGCGGAATCCGTCGGCAGTCGCTCCGCACGGCCGGTGGATTCAGGCATGGCAGGGCTTGAGCGGCGGATCAGGCCGCCCCACGCCGTCGCCGCACGGTCCATCCGCCCAGGGCCAGGAGCAGGCCCGTCACCGGCTCGGGCACCAGGTCGGCGGACATGCTCATCTCGATGACGGGTGCGGTGAGGATCTGGCTGCCAGCGAGGCGATTGAGGCCCAGGAGCAGCCGGACGGAGCCGTCGCCCAGAACCGTTGCCGCTGCGCTGCCGATCTCGAACGGCTGCGCGGATGCGATGTTCCCGTGCCAGGCGTGGCGGTGAACAACGCCGCTGCCCGGCAGAATGTCGAAATTGAGGTCAAATGAGGCGGTGTTGAAGTGAAAATCACAGGACGCCAATTGAACTTTTTCTCGTCGGGGTCCGGGGCTGGGAATTCTCCCTGCGTCAGAAGCTAGAGGACGGAAAGCCAAATGAGCATTGAGCTTGGTTCGATTGGATGCCCTTTCCCACCACGGATGTTTGCTCCTCCTTCGCGCTTTACCGGACCGGACCGCTCGTGATTGCGGTGTGGCTTTCCAACACATCGAACAGCTTGGCGCTGATGTTGCTGATATCAGGACTCGCCTTGAGTGCCGCCACGATTGGGCCATCAAGATACGACTGCGCCGCGGTTTCGCTTTCGAACAAGTAAAGACCGCCCGCCAAGCGTTCTGCCTCATTCATAAGCCAGACCTTCCAGCGCAGGCCGGGCACGTCGGCGATCGGCTGGGCGATCTGGAGCCATGCCTCCTCCAGCTCGGCTCTCGAAGTTGAAAACGTAAAATTGACTTGCAGTATCTTTTGAGACATGTTTTTCACCTTTCAGTTTTTGGCTGGCAACGGCCTAGGGTGCAACAGCCGATCAACACTCAGGCCATGTTACGGCCGCGAGCGACAACGGGTCCCGCGTACCGTCCGCTGAAACGCGGTCAGATCTTCTTTCGCCCAATGAACTGTACGACCCAGGCGAGGCCCGTATGGCCTTCTCCCTCGCGCACTTCTCTTTCAATCTCATGCAAAATCAATGGCTCGCAATTCGGGAACTCTCGACGGATCTTATCAACTGTCATCAGCATGTCGACGTCCTTTGGGCCGCCTGTCTCTCGCGTGAGCTGATGCTCGGAGTACGCCTCCAGCAGAATGATTCCCCCGGACTGAAGCGACCGCTCAACGCACGGATACAGCCTGCTCCGCACCTTGCCCGGAAGATGTGCCGAAATCGAGATCACCGAGCCATAATGGCCTTCCTTCGGCTCAAACGTTGCCAGGTCAGCAACAACCGTCGTGATTTCGACGCCGCGCGATCTAGCCAACTCTTGTGCCTTCTCCAAGGCGACCGCCGAAATATCGACACAGACAACCTCAAGTCCCTGTGATGCCAGAAATACGGCATTCCGCCCTTCGCCCTCGGAGAGAGACAACACCGGCCCGCGCAGCAGTGGACACTGTTCCGTAAGGAACGTATTCGGCTCCGTCCCGTACAGGTGTTTCTCGCCGGCGTAACGCCTGTTCCAGAATTCCTGGTCATACATGTCGCTTCTCTGCTCTGCTCGTTCAGCTTTTGTGCACGGGGAGTGCGAAGCACTCCTGCTTCACCTCCGCAATCGGGCTCACTGTCTCTTCGGTGTTCTGGCCCGCCTATTTGACGACTTCTCCTTGGCAACACGGCTCAAAACGTTTCGAATTGCCAGCCGGGCCTGGTCAAGGACACGCTCGTCCTCGGTGACGATCCAGGCGAAGTTCGCGCGAAACATCATTGCTGTGATCTCGAATACCAGCTGATTCAGATCAGCGTCAGGCTGAAGCTCGCCATCGTCGCACGCCTCACGCAATGCTTCGATGAACATTGCGACCCACTCGCCCTGCATCTTCGTAACCCGGTCACGAACCTGGCCAGCACGCGGTGCCAGCTGCGCCGCCACCGTCGCGAAGAAGCATCCACCTGGATAGACCCGTCGCACCAAGTGCTGAAAGAACGCCTCCGACAACGCCGTGACGCGAGCGATCCCGCGAAGCGAGTCGGGGACTCTGCGAATTTCATCGGCCTCAAATATCTCGGCGGCCGTGTCGATGGTAGCCAGCTCCAGTTCTTCCTTGGATTTGAAATGCGCATAGAGCCTACTCTTGTTCATTCCGATGTGGTGAGCGAGCTCGCCGATCGAGAGCCCCTCCAAGCCGTGGGTCGTCGCCCGGCGGGCTGCAGCGTCCAGGATGGCGCGGCGGTTCGCACATCACCTTGGACGAAGCGCGTGTTCGCGCCATCAATCGACGGGAGTGCGCGGCCGGAGAAAATCCAGGCTGGTTGGGTGTAGGGCCACGGTGATCCTGTTTCCGCGGCGACCTTATCAGCATGGCGCAGCATCCACTCATAGGTTGCTGAGCCCATTGCCAAGGCACCGACACCCGCGATGAACTCAGGATAGCTCGTATCGTTCAAATCTCCCAGCGGAAATAGCCAATCCAACGAGTCATCTTCGGTAGCAATGAATCCATCCAGACTCGTCGCCGTGTAGTACTGGGTCTTCATAAAGTCGAGTGTTCTCCTGCATTGCGGTCCGTGCCGTCCAACGCTCGGGTTCAGCGACACGGCGTGCAGCGACCCGTCCACTGCAACCTGGTTGTTAGACGCTGAACGCGGGCCTCACGTGTCATCCAAGGCTTTTGTCTTCGTAATTCTTGCTCGGTCATTGTCCGGGAGCCACAGTCCTTGGGGGACACCCATCGCCATGAGTTTAAACCGTGCCAGCGGTGCCTGCACGCGTTGCATCGCACGACGAGATGACGGACCTGGCAGCGAAAGCTTTTGAACTTTCGCAAACCCTTCGAGAGCAATGGCTTACCGCTGATTACGCAGAGAAGCGTCGGATGCTCGAAATTTGTTTTGAACTGCCGCCTCGATGGCGCAACTCTAGTTCCCACAATGAGAAAGCCCTTCGACGTGCTCGCCGAAGGGCTTCCTGTCTCATCAAGTCGGGGCGACTGGATTTGAACCAGCGGCCTCTTGGTCCCGAACCAAGCGCTCTAGCCAGGCTGAGCTACGCCCCGGGAATGATCCATCATAGCAGGGGAGGGTGCGAACGCAAGTCAGACCGGACTGGGGGCCGGTTCGAACGCCTCGAGCCGGCGGACGAACTCCTGGATGATGAATTCGGGGGTGGAGGCCCCGGCGGTGACGCCGGCGACCGTGTGGCCGGCCGCCATTTCGGGCCGGAACTGCTCCCACGTTTCGAGGTGGTGGGTGGGTATACCCTCCTCAGAGCAGAGGCGGGCGAGTTCGCGCGTGTTGGCGGAGTTGAAGCCGCCGAGCACGAAGATGACGTCCACTTCGCGGCACAGTTCGACGGCCGCCTCCTGCCGGCGGACCACCTCGAGGCACAGCGTGTTGACGACTTTGAACTCGCGGAACGGCCGGCGGGCGATCGCCCCGATCATCTCGGCGACGTGCTCGGGCGTGTGGGTGGTCTGAGCCACGATGCCCAGCCGCCCGCGCCGCGGGAGCACCGCGTCGAGGTCCTCTTCGCGGTCGACGACGATGACGTTGGGGGCATAGCCGATGACGCCCTTGACCTCGGGGTGGTCGGCGTCGCCGATCATGATGACCTGATAGCCTTCCTCGTGAAGCTGCTTGACGACGCTCTGGGCTCGCTTGACGAGCACGCAGGTGGCGTCGATCACTTCGAGGTTGCGCCGCTCGGCCTCCGCGTAGGTCTGCGGTCCGGCGCCGTGGGAGCGGATGAGGACGGCCGTGTCGTCCTGGATTTCCGACAGGCGGCCGCTCTGGTTCAGGCCCGCCTCTTCGAGTTTCTCCACCACCTGCCGATTGTGGATGAGCGGACCGAGGGCGATGACCTTGCCCTGTTTCTCCTGGACGGTTCGCTCGGCCAGTTCGATCGCATCCTCGACGCCAAAGCAGAAGCCGCGCTTGTTCGCGAGTTTGACCTGCATTGAACCGTCACTCCAACCGGCAGCCGGGCTCGCGGGTTTCTGGTCTCAGAGCGGGTGCCCGGGTGCGTTTTCGTCATCGATCGGGGGTCATGCCGTCCGGGCAAGCCGCAGACCGCCCTGATGTTGAGCGGCAGTCGTGAATTCCGGCCCTCGACCCCACCATTGTAACCGCCTGGCCGGCACGCGGCCATGCCAGCGATCCTGCATGGCCAGCAGGCGGCTCCGCAGGGTGTCCATGAGCTCCTCGGCGGAGCAGTCTTGATAATCCCGCGGCCAGAGAGGCTCGCCATATTCGATGATCACGTCAGCCGGCGAGGGGAAGGCCTGCCCCTTGGGCCAGGCCTGATACACCCCGTCGATCAACGTCGGGACGAGCGGAACCTGCGCCTTCTTGGCGATGGCGGCGAGGCCCGGCAGCATCGGCCCGATCCGCCCGTCCGACGTGCGGGTGCCCTCGGGGAAGATCACCACGATGCCGCCCTGGCGCAGCCGGCGGAGGGTTTCCTTGATGGCCGAGAGGTCCGCCTCGCCGCGCCGGACGGGAAAGGCGTTCAATGATTCAATGAGACGCCCGAAGACCGGGTTGTGAAAGAGCGTATCGCGGGCCATGTAGCTGCATTCGCGCGGCAGGGCCATCGCCGCCAGCACGGGGTCCATGAAACTCTGGTGATTGCAGACCAGCAGGACACCGCCGTGGGCCGGCACGTTGCGGCGCCCGCTGATGCGGCTGCGCAGGTAGAGCGTGCAGAACCAGTGACACAGGAAACGGCAGAAGCGGTAATACAGACGCATCGTGGTGCTGAATGGTGCCGGCGGCAGAACGTCGGGTTTCCCGATTTCGACTTTCGACTTTTCACGTGTCGCGGTGCAGATCCCCTTCGTTGAGGATCGTGAACTTGCGCCGTCGCAGCGTCTCGGCGGCCATCTCCCAGTTGTCGACCGACAGAGCGACGGCCGGCCCGATCCGTGCTGGAAGCAGCGGGTAAGCATAAAAGATGTTCACCTCGGCCGACAGCAGGGCGGAGAACATCCGCAGCAGGCCCTGCTCGCCGCGGGGGGGCAGCTTGACGACGAGCACCTCGGCCACGCTCATCGCGAAGCCTTCCTCACGGATGGTCTTCATGGCCTCGTCGGGAGAGTCGAACAGCAGCCGGACGACGGCGAAGTCGACCGAGTCGACAACGGTGAGGGCCATGATCCGGACGTTGCGTTCCTCGAAGATCTTGGTGAGCTTGAGGAGCTGGCCGACGCGATTCTCCATGAACACAGACACTTGCCGGACGGTGGGGGAGCCGTGCCCCTCCAGCGTCTCGAAGGGGTGTCGTTCCATCGCCATGGTGGGATCCTTGTCTGAGGTCGGGGAGACGGAGTCCGCCTGCGCCTCCCGACCATCGGTTTGGCCGCTTCGAGGGGGGCCGGGATTGCCGCAACCCTCGCTCCCTTATACCGTTTCGGCGTTTTGACTTTTTGACGCGTTGCGCTTCCCGGTTCCTGCCAGTCTGGCAGATTCAGGAGAGCGTCCGAACCCGGCACATCCCGCAAGTGATTGTAAATGCAAAACTTATGCCATGCAAGTCGATCCCGGTCCGCTCTGGCACCGCGATTGCTAACTCTGAGTCCCAGGTAGGAACGCGGGATGATTGGCGCTCTGAAACAGGGTGGCATGGGTCCCGGCGGGCCGGGACCCATACCACCCTGTGTGAATCTCTCTGCGTTCCTGCTGAGAAGGGACTGACTTGGGAAGGCCGGTCCCTGCACCAAGGAGTCGAGCAATGTCGAAGATTATCGGAATTGACCTGGGAACGACAAACTCGGTCGTGGCCATCATGGAGGGGGACCAGCCCAAGGTGCTCACCAACGCCCAGGGCTCGCGGCTCACGCCGTCGGTTGTCGGCTTTACGGATAAGGGCGAGCAACTCATCGGCCAGATCGCCAGGCACCAGCAGGTGACCAACCCGCAGAACACGGTGTTCTCGATCAAGCGGTTCATGGGCCGTCGTCACAACGAGGTGCACAGCGAAGAGAAGCTCGTGCCCTACAAGATCGTCGGCGCTGAGAACGAGCTGGTGAAGGTCGAGGTGCGAGGCAAGACCTACACGCCTCCGGAGGTCTCGGCCATGATTCTGCGCGACCTCAAGAAGACCGCCGAGGACTATCTGGGCGAGAAAGTCGACCGCGCGGTCATCACCGTGCCGGCGTACTTCAACGACTCGCAGCGGCAGGCGACCAAGGATGCGGGCGAGATCGCCGGGCTCAAGGTCGAGCGGATCATCAACGAGCCGACGGCGGCCGCCCTGGCCTACGGGCTCAACCGCAAGAAGGAAGAGAAGATCGCCGTGTTCGACCTGGGCGGAGGGACGTTCGACATCTCGATCCTCGACATCGGCGACAACGTCGTCGAGGTGCTGAGCACGAACGGCGACGGGCATCTGGGCGGCGATGACTACGATGAGGAGCTGATCAACTTTGTGGCCGAGGAGTTCCGCAGGAAAGAGGGCATCGACCTGCGCAAGGATCCGATGGCCCTGCAGCGGCTCAAGGAGGCGTGCGAGAAGGCCAAGTGCGAGCTCTCGGGCACGATGGAGACGACGATCAACCTGCCGTTCATCACGGCGGATCAGAGCGGTCCCAAGCACCTGCAGCAGACGATCACGCGAGCCAGGTTCGAGCAGCTCACCGAGCATCTGACCGAGCGCTGCCGCGGGCCGGTGGTGCAGGCGCTCAAGGATGCCGGGCTGTCGGCCAGCGACATCAACGAGGTCGTGCTCGTCGGCGGCTCCACCCGCATGCCGGTCGTGCAGAAGCTGGTCAAGGAGATCTTCCAGGGCAAGGAGCCCAACAAGAGCATCAACCCGGATGAGGTGGTCGCGGTGGGTGCGGCCGTGCAGGGCGCGGTGCTCGCGGGCGAGGCGGGCGTGGGTGAAATCCTGCTGCTCGACGTGACGCCGCTGTCGCTCGGCGTCGAGACGCTCGGCGGCGTGATGACCAGGCTCATCGAGCGGAATACGACCATCCCGACCAGCAAGAAAGAGGTCTTCAGCACCGCGGCGGACAACCAGACCGAGGTGACGATCCACGTGCTGCAGGGCGAGCGCGAGCTGGCCGCGGGCAACCGCACGCTCGGTCGGTTCAACCTGACGGGGATCGCCCCGGCTCCGCGCGGCATGCCGCAGATCGAGGTGACGTTCGATATCGACGCGAACGGCATCCTCAACGTGAGCGCCAAGGACCTGGGCACCGGCAAGGAGCAGAAGATCCGCATCGAGGGATCCAGCGGCCTCTCGAAGGAAGAGGTCGAGCGCATGAAGCGCGAGGCCGAGGCCCACGCCAGCGAAGACAAGGCCCGCCGCGAGCTGGTCGACCTCAAGAACCAGGCCGATTCGCTCCTCTATCAGACGGAAAAGACGCTCAAGGAGCACGGCGACAAAGTCGGCCCCAAGGAGCGCGGCGACGTGGAGTCGGCGGTCAACCAGCTCAAGGACGCCGTCAAGGGCGACGACAAGACGGCCATCCAGCGCTCCATCGAGAACCTGATGACCGCCAGCCAGGCCATCGGCAAGGCGGTCTACGAGGCGACGGCCCAGGCCACCGCCGGCGCCGGTGCGCCCGGCGGCCCCGGCCCGCAAGCCGACGCCGGCGGCGGACCCCACGCCCACGCCGGCGCCACCGCCGGCACCGGCGGCGATGACGTGATCGATGCGGAGTTTGAGGAGAAGCGTTAACGAGCCGCGGGCTTCAGCCCGCGCGGTCCTTCGGCTGCTGTGAACGTTTGCCCGGTCAGTGTGCGTTCCGGCGTATTCGGCACGGGCGTCTCGCCTGTGTGGTGTGGCACCGGCGTCCCCCCGGTGCGAAAGAGCCGCGGGCGTCCAGCCCGCGCGGTTGTTCAGGGCATCAGCCAGGGGAATCCGCAAGATGTGGATTCCCCCCGGTTATCCGCGGGTGCTGAGCTATAATGCACGCAGCAATCTCGGTACACGGCGTGCCGATTCGGCTCACGCCCGAGCGATGGATGCACATCATCGAGGCTCGCGACGAGCTGGCAGGCCGGATGGATGAAGTTCTCCACTGCGTGGAGGCACCGGACTGGGTCACGCGCGGCTATCGTGGTTGCCTGGTCGCCTGGAAGGGGTATGGGCGACGAGGCTTTCTCGCGGTCGTGTACAAGGAAACCGACCGAGCGGACGGCTTCATCATCACCGCGTTCTTTACGCGTCGTCCCCGCAAGAGACCCAAGATATGGCCGTAACAACGATTCAAACCAAAGACATTACGAGCATTCTGAAGGCGGTTCCCAAGTTGATTGAGTTGCCCGCCACGCCCATGTGGGTCGACTACGACGCAGAAGCAGACGTACTCTACATCAGCCTGCGTCGCCCCCAGCGCGCCACGGACAGCGAAATGCGCGACGACGGCGTCATCGTCCACCGGCACGGGAAACGAATCGTCGGATTGACGGTGCTGGAAGCATCGAGCCGGTAAACCAAGTGGTCTACGCTGTAATCGTCCTTATGCCTGCCGATTCAGCCACTCCTCGACGACTCGATGAAGGAGTTCGTTCAGCTCTGTCTTCCGCTTAGCCGCGACGCCCTCCAGCCGCCTGAAAAGCACTTTATCGAGGTGTGCCCAGCCTTCCTGTGGCCTTCGATCGATGAGGGGCGCGCTCGTATCGTTGGCTGTGGCGAGCGCTTTCAGTGTCGCCTTACGGACTTCGGCAGCTTTCTTCCCGATCTCGTGAAGCACCTGCACGGCGGTCGACTCGGACTCGTGCAGAAGTCCCAGCAGCAGGTGCCCCGTGCCGACCAGCTGGTGCCCAAGTTTACAGGCTTCGTCCCGAGCGAAAGTGATGGTGTCAAGGACAGCCTTCGACATGGGCTTTCCGTCGAGGCTGATATGCCGCGTGCCGCCAGCTGTTCGACGTGACGCTGCACAGAACACCTGGTTGTAGTCTATACCCACGTCGCGGAGCACGTCGGCTCCTACGCCCGTCGTTTCCCAGATGATGGCAAGCAAAACGTGTTCTGTATCGATGGTCTCGTGGTGACGGTGCTGCGCTTGCTGAAGGGCATATGCCAGCACGTATCTGGCCTGAAGTGTGAAGTCGTTGAACATCATTGGGAATCCGTGTCGATAATACACATGCTCTTTCGCCAGATCCACACGAGTTGACAGGAGTCCGCAGGGTTTCCAGCGCCGGGATCGACGTCGCCACTCTTTCCCGCGAACTGTCGGCGAAGCACATATTCGTTCCAGAACCTGCCGCTACTCTCGCATGCCGATCAATCCCGGTTGACATCGGGAATCGCCTTGCCACCCGTCACGATCGATTCGGCTTGACTCGCCCATGGTATACTAGTATACTAGTATAAAAGTGCTTGATCCGGAGGATCCAGCGTGGCCCACAGGATGTGCACGGCGCTCATCACGCTTCCCGAGTACTACAACCCGGATAAGCGTGGCCGAAGGAAACGCGTCGAGGAGAGCAAGTTCAGGAGAACGGCGGAGGAGTTGAGCCTGCACTTCGATGCCGGCGGCAGCATTCTTCGTCCACCCAAGAGCGGCGTCTCTCGCGGGTTCTGGTGGGATAAGGGTGTCCTGTATGAGGACGACAATGTCGTGCTGGAGATCGACATCGACGACACGAGGGAGAACCGGGCGTGGATCGAGCAGTACGTCAGAGAGGTCTGCCTGCAGCGGTTCCGCCAGGTGGCCATGTACGTCCGCTTCGTGGGGCCGATCGAAACGCTGGTCGTCCGGCGTGAGGTCGTCCAGGGCGAGGGGAGATGACGTCCCGGGGAAGGTTAGCGGAGTCTTTTGTGGAGCGCGTTCATGAGCCGTAAAAAACTACATAGCCCCGTGACCCTGTTCGCGGCGATCGAGCAGGGACAATACGAGAGTCTGCGGGCGTTGGCGTTCCGTCGGCGTCAGTCGATGGCGGATGTCGTTCGGGTGGCGCTCGCGGAGTATCTGGCGAAGGCCCAGACGCAGCAGTCCGACAAGCCCGCCGCACGGCGTGTGGCCGCGACCGCCGCGAGGTGAGCGGCGTTTGGAAGCCCCCGCGTTTGACCGCGATGTGTGGCATGACGGATAGCATGGCAATCCCGGCGCGCCGGGACGCGACGGCCCGCCCGGCGCAAGCGTTCGCTCCGTTCACGCCTTCCCCGCGTGCGCCCGCTCCAGTGCTGCAATATCCAGCTTCTTCATCTGCAGCAGGGCGTGCATGGTTCGCTGTGATCTGGCGGGGTCGGGGTCCGTCAGCAGCCGGGGCAGGGCGACCGGGACGATCTGCCAGGAGAGGCCGAACCTGTCCTTGAGCCAGCCGCACTGCTGGGCGGCCGGGTCGCCGCCGGCGGAGAGTTTCTCCCAGTAATCATCGATCTCCTCCTGCGTCTCGCAGTTGACCTGCAGCGAGACGGCCTCGTTGAACGTGAAGATCGGGCCGCCGTTGAGGGCGGTGAAGGCGTGGCCGTCGAGCTCGAAGGCGATGGACATGACCGTCCCCGGCGGTTTGCCGTGGATTTCGCGGCCGGCCTCGCTGTATCGGGACACCGAGACGATCTTCGAATTCCGGAAGATCGCGATATACAAGTTGACCGCCTCTTCGGCCTCATGGTCAAACCACAGACATGGGGTGATTCTGTGAAAACGCTGCATGGCATTCCTCCGGCCGGGATGGATCGATGGTCGCCCACAACGGGCTTCATTCGATAGTCGATCGTCGAAGCCGGAAATCGACAAGCCGAATGGTCAGTGCTGCCGGGAGAGATAGTCCCAGACCATGTAGACCTTCCGCTCGTTCTCCTGGAGGCCGCTGTACTCGAGGGGCCGGACGGGGTAGAGGCCCGCGGCGTGAATCTTGCCGGAGGGGTCGATCACACGCTTGGCGTGGAAATCGCCG
>CAZQEN010000042.1:0-31715 GCA_964591605.1 uncultured Planctomycetales bacterium | reverse complement strand
CGCTGGCGACGTTCGGCCTGGCGTTCGTGGCACTCACGCTCGGCGCGCTGGGGGCGATGCGAAGCGTTCTGCATGCTCTGGGTCGTCGCGCCACGGCCTGCGTCTACGGCGAGATTCCCATCCGATACGAGTTTCTCGAGAAGTCTGCGCCTTTTTCAGTGCTGCCCCCTACTGCGCCGGGGGAGCTCGATCGTCAGTATGACGGCATCCTGATCATGGATACGTGCAGTTGGGCCCAGCTCGAGCCGGCGGGGGCGTTCCTGTCCGCGACGCGCCTGCCGAAAATGGTCGTGGATCATCATGCGACGCGGGACGACCTTTCGGCGGCCAGCCCTGAAACGCTCTATCTGATAGACCCGGACGCGTCGTCGGCGTGCGCGATGCTCTACGAGTGGTGCGGGGTGATGGGGTGGCCGATGCCGTCCGATGCGGCCGTCGCGCTGTTCACGGGCATCGCCACCGACACCGGCTGGTTCCGGTTCTCGAATACGCAGGAGCGGACGTTGCATGCGGCGGCAGCGCTGATCGGGGCGGGCCTGCGGGCGGATCTCATGCACGCCCGGCTGATGCACTCGTATTCGGTGGCGCGTTTGCGGCTGCTGGCCGCGGCGCTGGGTACGCTGGAGCTGCATGCCGGGGGGTGTCTGGCGGTGATGCACCTGACGCGGGAGATGTTTGCGGCGGCCGGGGCGAAACCTTCCGACACCGAGGACATCGTGAATGAGCCGCTCACGTCGCGCGAGGTCGTGGCGTCGGTGCTGCTCACGGATCAGGGGGAAGGCTGCATTCGCGTGAATCTGCGGAGCAAGTCGCCCGAGGTGGCGGGCTGCGACGTGGATGTGGCGCAGGTGGCGGCGCGTTTCGGCGGGGGAGGGCATTGCCGCGCCTCGGGGGCACGCGTACCGGGCGCGCTGGGCGAGGTGCGCGAGCGGGTTGTGGCGGCGATGGGCGAGGCGATTCAGAGCGCCGGGACTCGCGCGTGAGCGTCAGTCCCCCATCCCGCGCTGCGCGACGGGATGGGGCGGCGTTCGTGCCCACGCTCACGGAGGGTACTGCGCGGGGGTAGCCTGAAACGCGGGGAGAGAAGATCACGCAGAGGCGCGGAGGTGGAGAGATCTGAGATCCGAGATTTGAGATTTGAGATTTGAGATCTGAGATTTGGGGAGGCTACTCCTCCGTTTCTTCTTCGACCTCTTCGACGCCGTCGGCGCCGAGGATGGCGGATTTCACGTCGCCGCCCGGGGTGAGGCGGAGCTGCAGGGCCTTGTTCGTGCGCGAACAGGTCATGTGGATCGTCGTTTCGGGAATGTCGGCGATGTGCGTGCCTTTGCAGGCCGGGCATTTGAATCGTACTTGCATGTTCTCTCTTTGGCTCCTCGATGCCGGTCGTGCCCGATCGCGCGCCGGATGCCGGATGAACACCGGGCCGTCAGCGCGGGGGCCGGGGTCCGCCTGTTTCGGTCGTCGTCAACACCTGCGGCCTGCCCCGGAGTCCAAGCAGGAGCGCAGAAACGTTTGCCCGAAGTGGCATGGGCAATGTGCTCATTGCCCGTGCGCGTGAAACACGGGCAGCGAGTACGCTGCCCATGCCACCCTGTTGGGCAGTGTCAGTCAATCTGCGCTCCTACTTATCGCCCGGGCGGGCCGGATGGTCCGGTCGCGCCTGGCCGCGTGGTCGGCATGCTGCCGGGGGCTGCGGTGCGAAACTCGGGCGGTATCTGTTCTGCCGGGAAGACCTGCTCCACGGCCAGCAACGGCCGGGCGGCGAACGGCCGGTACATCGGGTCTCCCAGGAGCATCATCATCCACGAATTCAGAGTGTTTGTGTAGGCGTAGCATTCCGCCAGGGTGAAGCGGCCGGTCAGAAGCAGGCCGAAGAACTCCCGGGGGAGCGGAAACGCGTGGAGATAGGGCTCGGCGACGGGCCCAATGGTTGCGGCGGCCCCCGCGTCCAGCAGATTCGTGCACCAGCCCTGCTCAGCGGGGGCCTTGAGGCTGACCGCCTCGAAACTGGCGATGTGGACGGCCACGGCGCCGGGCACAAAGGTGAACGAATCGACGTACTTTCGGAGGTTGTACCAGCCGCAATAGAGCATGGTGTTGCGACAGGCGCCGCGCTCGAAGACCTCCGCCTTGGTGTCGAGCGTGACGGCGAGGGGGGTGCTGCGTTTGATGAGCAGTTCGAGGTCGCGGAGGCTGGCGTCGTACTGGCCGGTCTGATCCTGTTTGTAGATGCCGCGGGCGTCCAGGTAGACCTTGCCCACGAGCCCCTGCTTCTCGGCGGCGAGGGCGTCGTCGATCATGCGCTGGACGACGGCCGGCCGGGAGGCGTCCAGGCGTGACACCATCAGCATCGGGGTTGTCGGGACGGGTGACGAGAGCTGCCGCTGGGTCTGGGCTGCCCGGTGGGTCCAGGCGAGCGCGCTGAGCACCCAGCGCCATCGCGGGTAGTCGTCATACCAGAGCATGGAGAGCTCGCTGTCGACCGAGGCGCCGGTCTCATCGGTGCGCAGCCGCTGTATGTCGCCGTCGAGCACCTGCAGGAGGCCGAGCCATCCGCGGTATTGGCGGGCGAGCTCGCGGAGTTCGCTGCGCCCGGGATCGGTGACGCTGCGGGCCACCTCGCGGATGATCCGCTCGTCGGCGGCGCGAACCTCCTGGCGTGCCGCTTCGAGCTTGCGGCGGCTTTCGTCGCCGGGCTGGCCGCCCACCACCTGGATCTGCTCGATGATGCTGGCGGAGCCTTCGATTTCCCGCATGATCTGGACGAATGTCTGGAAATCGCGGATTCCCTCGGGGGAGGTGGCCTTGGGTTGAAGCCGTTCCTGCGTTTCGCGGCGGACGCGGGAGTAGTCGCGCACGATCGAAGCCTGGTCCTGCAGGGTGGGTTTGCGTGCGGCGAGGCGCCGGCCCTGGGTCTTGCCCAGGCCGTCCATGCGGGCGATGGCCTTCTCGAGCGCGTCGAGGGCGTCGACGGCCTGCCGTTCGAGATCGGCGAGGAGCTGCTTGTCCTGTAGCGTGCCTTCGATCGGCCCGACGCGAATCGGGAGGCCGTAGAAGGTGACCAGGCAGCGGACTTTGTCGGCCAGTCCGCGTTCTTTCAGGAATGTACGGATGGGGTCGCGCAGACGGAGCTGGAAGCTGGCGGCGGAGATCTCTTCGGGGCGGGAGTCGAGGCGCACGCGGCAGATCTGCGCGGCCGGGACGCTGCGAACGCGGGCGTAATACTCGGCCAGCTCACACGAAACGGGCAGCTCGGCGTTGCACACGAGCAGCAGGTCGCCGGGATGCAGCGCCTGCGCGGGCGCGGCTGCCCAACCGCTGAGCAGCACAGCGATGACGGCGGCGAGCGCGGGCAGAGCCGATCTGCAGGTGCTGGAATTGAGATGCGGTCGGGAATCGGGCCCCATACCCGAACCTTAGCGGCGCATGGGCCGGCGGGCAACGCTGGGTGTCGTTGACACGGATGCGGCATCGACTAGTGTGCTGAGACATCCCACGGGACGGGCGCGTGGCATAGCGACTGCTGGTGGCGGCCCGCGCACTTCCCCCCCTTGCATCGGCCGGGGCTGGATCCCATGTGCGAAGAGCCCACATTGCCGGAGTGGTCAGCGCTCGAACGAGCGCGGCTGTGTGAGCAGGACCGCCGGTATCTCTGGCACCCCTTCACCCAGCACAGTCACTGGAACCGGCACGACCCGCTGATCATCGTGGCCGGTGAAGGGGAGTTCGTGATCGATGCCGAGGGCCGGCGGTACATTGACGGACATTCAAGCCTGTGGTGCAACATTCACGGCCACCGCCGGGCGGAGATCGATGCGGCCATCACCGGCCAACTCGGGCGGATCGCCCATTCCACTCAGCTCGGTCTCGCCTCACCGCCGGCGATCCAGCTCGCCCGGCGGCTCGTCGACCTCGCGCCCCGCGGCCTGACGAAGGTGTTTTTCTCCGACGACGGATCCACGAGTGTGGAAGTGGCCTGCAAACTGGCGTACGGGTACTGGCATCACCGGGGTCAGCCGCAGCGGAGCCGGTTCATCGCAATTGGGAACGCGTATCACGGCGATACGCTCGGGGCGGTCAGCATGGGCGGCATCGACCTGTTCCATGGCGTCTACCGGCCGCTGCTGTTCGAGACGGACTTCGTGCCGTCGCCGTACTGCTACCGCTGTCCCCAACGGGGTAGAGGCGCGGTGGAGTCTGCCGCCGATTTCTCGAGCCTCCCGCCCGAGCGTGAGGGGCTGGAAGCCGGAGCCACGGGCCCAACCTGCGGCTCGTCGGCATGCTGCGACCGCACGATCCACGAACTCGAGCGTCTGCTCAGCGAGTCGCCCGATGCGTATGCCGCGGTGATCGTCGAGCCGCTGGTGCAGTGCGCCGGGGGGATCATCACGGCGCCGGGGGGGCATCTTCGCCGCATCCGCGCGCTGTGCGACCGTTACGGTGTGCTGCTGATTGCCGACGAGGTGGCGACGGGCTTTGGCCGCACGGGCCGGATGCTGGCCTGCGAGCATGAGGACGTGTCGCCGGACCTGCTCTGTCTTTCCAAGGGGCTCACGGGCGGGTATCTGCCGCTGGGGGCGACGCTGGCGACGCAGGCGATCTACGACGCGTTTCTGGGGCCGATCGACAGCGGGAAAACCTTCTACCACGGCCACACCTACACGGGCAACCCGCTGGCCTGCGCGGCGGCGCTCGCCTCGCTGGATGTGTTCGAGAAGGATGAGACGCTGAGGCGGCTGCGGCCGAAGATCGAGCGGCTGGCGAGTCATCTGCGGCGGATCGGGGAGAACCCGCACGTCGGCGAGGTGCGGCAATGCGGGTTCATCGCGGGCATCGAGATCGTGCGGGACAAGGCGAGCGGGGAGGCGTTTGCGTACGGCATGCAGGTGGGGGCGCGGGTCTGCCTGCACGCCCGGCAGTACGGGGTGATCCTGCGGCCCCTGGGCGACACGCTCGTGATCATGCCGCCGCTGGTCATCGCGATGGAGAACCTCGACCGCCTGATGCACGTCGTCGAACGATGCATCAACGAGGTGGTGCCGCAGGCGGGCGAGGGATGGGTGGACGGGCTGGAATAAGCATCGCCGCTGGGTGACAATCGGGGGAAAGGCGAAAGTCGAAAGGCGAAAGGCGAAAGTCGAAAGGCGAAAGGCGAAAGGGGAAAGTCGAAAGTCGAAAGGCGAAAGGCGAAAGGGGAAAGTCGAAAGTCGAAAGTCGAAAGTTGGATGCTGGATGCCGGATGCCTGGCGCGGGCGTTGCCCGCAACCGAATCTGAGATCTGAGATTGAGATTTGAGATGATGTCGTCCCAGGAATTCGTGCAGGGGACGAAGAATCTGAGTGTTTGTGGCACGAGGCCATTGACGCAGGCCTGGATTTCCCGTTGTTCTGCTTTGCTGCTTTCGCGTTTTTTGTTTCGACTTTCGACTTTCGATTTTCGACTTTGACTTTTCTCCTTTGCAGGATGGGAGCATCGCATGGAAAGCAACCCGGTTGCCCTGGTCACGGGCGGCTCGCGAGGCATCGGCCGCGGCATCTGCCTGGCGCTGGCCCGCGAGGATTACACGGTTCTGATCAACTACAACAGCAATAACGATGCGGCCGAGGAGACGCGGCACCTGATCGAGAAGGCCGGAGGGCGGGCCGAGATCTGCCAGGCGGATATCGCCCATCGCGAGCATCGCGATCTGCTGCTGGACTACTGCATGGAGCACCTGGGCCGGCTGGACCTGCTGGTCAACAACGCCGGGATCGGGCCGCCGGAGCGGATCGACGTGCTGGAGATGCCTGAATCCAGCTATGACCTCGTGATGGGGGTGAACCTCAAGGCGCCGTTTTTCCTGACGCAGGCGGTCGCCCGGATGATGATCCGCCAGCTCGAGCAGAAGGTGATCCCCAGCGCGCGGATTGTGAACATCTCGTCGATCAGCGCCTACACGGCGAGCGTCAACCGGGGGGAGTACTGCATGGCCAAGGCGGGCGTTTCGATGGCGACCGCGTTGTGGGCGGCGCGACTGGCGGAGTATGGGATCGGCGTCTACGAGATCCGGCCGGGCATCGTCGCCACCGACATGACCGCCAAGGTGCACAAGAAGTACGACCAGCTCATTGCGGGGGGGCTGACGCCCATTCGGCGCTGGGGCCAGCCTGACGACGTGGGCCGGGCCGTCGCGGCGATCGCCCGGGGCGACTTCCCCTTTTCCACCGGTGAGGTGTTCAACGTGGACGGGGGGTTCCATCTGCGGACGCTGTAGAACCGTCGGAACGCGTTGGATAGAACCCGCGGCACCAGCAGGGCTTTCGTGAAGCAGGCCTGCCACCCGCCCAGGGAACCGAGTACCGGAGGGCCCGTATGGCACGTGGGCGCGGCCGGATTTCGGTGGGTGAATTGCCCGCGTTTCTGTGGAGGCGCGCGTGGCGCTGGCGGATTCTGCGCTGCGTTGCGGGTATTGGGCTGGCGGCGTGCTTCTTCGTCCCGGCGGCGCCGGGCTGCAACGAAGACATCGTCCCGGTGCGGGAGGTGGCGGATGCCATGCGCGACGGGTCGGCGGAGGGGTTGATCAATGCCTTCTTTGTTGTATTCGTCGCCTACCTGATTGGATTTCTGATCGCGGTCAACACGGTGCTGCAGCTACGGCGATGCGATCGCCTGGCGCAGATCGGCGAGCGGGTGGCTCTTGGCATCGGCTGCGCGACCGCGTTTGGAGTGGTCGTCCTGTCCGTCTACGAGGTCCATCAGAGTGGTGGGGCATCGGCAGGAGAGCTCATCTTCGGCGGTATGATGCTGGGATTGCTGCCGGTCTGTGCAGGGGCCGGGCTTCTGGCATCGCTTCGGCTCGGGCCGTATCGCTATCTGTTTGGGTGCTTCGTGGCGGCCGTTTGCGAGGTGCTCTGGTTTGGATACTGGTCGGCAGCCCTCGGTGCGGATATGGTCCGGAGTGGTCTTAAACTATTTCTGGTTTACCCCGGGATCGTGTTCGGGATGGCGTTCAGCCTTCTGCTGTTGATCGGAGTGGTCGCCGAGGGGAGAGTTCTGAGCGGAAGGTCGCTTGGGGCGACGGTCTGGCTGCTGCTGACGTGCCGGCTTCGAATCACGTGGGAAGCCGGGCCGTTGTGTCCGGGTTGTGGGTATTCATTGATGGGGCTGGAGTTGCTGCGATGCCCGGAGTGCGGCCGGCCGTTCACGTGGGACGAGGTGGGCGGGCGGTCGGCGGGCGCTGGTGATACAAACAGGGGCGCAAACGAGGTGACCGATGGCGTCTCAGCCGCGCGGGATTGATTACTTTGCCAGAGACCGGATCGTGCAGATCACCTGGAGCAAGGACCATGTCGGGCGCTACCCGACCCAGTACCTGCGGTGCGAGTGCGCCTGCGCGGGGTGCGTCGATGAGAACACCGGCATCCGCACGCTCAATCCCGACACGATCCCGGAGGACATCGACATCGAATCGATGGAAGCGGTGGGCAACTACGCGATCCGGATTGAGTGGAGCGACGGGCACAACACGGGGATCTACACATGGGACCGGCTGGCTGCCTTGTGTCCGTGCGAGCGGTGTCAGGGGTGAAGGCACGCTGATCGAGCCCGAAGCGCGAGCGAGGGGTTCGCGCGACCGGCGAGCGCCTCCGTAAACCCCTCGCTTGCGCTTCGGGCTCCATTGCGGCGGCCAAGACGCCCGCCCCTCAACCATCCGCCGTCCGGACTCATCGTTCAACTTCCTCCTCCTCCATCCGGAGCACCTGGCCCAGGTGCAGGCGGTAGACGACCTGCGGCGCGAGGTCCACACGGCGGTAGATGCCCAGCGGCAGGTCGCCCAGGATCAGATACACGTCCTCGGGGCCGATGCGGCAGCGGGCGACGAAGTGCTGTTGACTCTCGACCTGGAAGACGGCCACCGCGCGGAAGTCTGCGATGGGTTCGCCGGGGGCGATCCGCGCCAATTCCGCGGCGGCGCGCGACTCCAGGTCGGCCGGGGCATCCTGCGGCGCAGATGACGTGACCTCCAGCACGAGCATGAACCGCGTGCCGATGTGCAGGTTGTAGACTTCCTCGGCGGACAGGCCCCAGGCGGGGTAGTAGTTGGGCACGGTCCGGCCGACGACGACGTGGTAATGGTCGGGCGGGCCGCCGCCGACGGCGGCCTCGAAGGCCAGAACGCTGACCGGGCCCTCCCCCTCGAGCGGCGATTCATCGAAGAGGGCGATTTCGACGGGATCGCGGAAGGCGCCGGCGCCGAGCTGGGATTCGAGATAGGTTCGGGCCTGTTGGCTGCGGGCACTGGGCATTTGGGGAGTTCCCGGGCGTTGTTGGTCGTGAAGAATATGAAAGTTGGATTCAGAGTCAGATGAGGATTAAGGTCAGGATGGTCACATCGGTGCTCGCCGTGAGGCGGTTGTCATCCTTCTCTTACTCCTGCTCGGGCTCTTCGTCTGCTTCCTGATCTTCATCTTGATCCTCATCTTACTCTGACTTCCCGTCCTTCTCCGCCCGGTTTCCCCGCCTGTCCTCGCAGGTGGTTCCCTGTCGGGGGGGAGCCCCCTACAATGCCGCGCAGCCGGAAGCGACCGGAGAATCCGTGATGAACGAGGAACTTGTGACATTCAGCCGGCTGACGGTCAAGCCGGTCAGGCTGGAGCATGACGAGGCGCTGTTGGCCATGGGGGCCGCATGACACCGCCGGATGCGTCCATTCCTGAGCCGCAGGAGCCGTCGGGCGGTTCCGGTTCGGGCGATGCGGCCCGGCCGGGGGACGCGTTCGAGCCGGATCTGCCGCAGTTCATCCCGATGGCGCGACCGGTCCCGATTCTCGACTATGCCGTGCGTCTGGATGCCCGGCCGCGGGTCTGGCGGGCCCTCTTTCAGCTCATCATGCTCATTCCGGCGGGTCTGGTGGGGGGGATGATCGGATACATGGTCGCGCGGTGGATGGGGATCCATGATGAGAAGTGGCAGATCGTGGCGAGCACGGTGGGGATGGGCGCCGCATCAGTGATGGGGGCGGCGTTTTTCGTGTTCATCGAAGGGCAGCGGGCGGCGGATATCGGCTGGACGTCGCGCGCATTCCTGGCGAACGTGGGGCTGGGCGTGGCCGCACTGCTGGCCACGTACGTGACGGTGGCGGCGATGTTTTTTACGGTGGCCATTCTGCACCCCGGCATTCTCGAGCAGCAGGAGACCGCCGGGAAGGCGGTTCGGGAGACGATGCCGGCCATGTCGATCCCGAAGATGGCGCTGTTCATGGGGTTTGTGGCTCTCTGGGAGGAAGTGGTGTTCCGCGGGTTCGTGCTCACGCGGCTGAAGGTGCTGCTGGGGCGCTGGTGGCTGGCGGTTCCGCTCAGCTCGCTGGTTTTCGGCGCCGTTCACGTGTACGAGGGTCCGCTGGCCGTGGTCATGATCAGCGTGCTGGGGCTGGTGATGGCGATTCTGTTCATCTGGCGGCGGAGCCTGGTGCCCTGCATTACTCTGCATTTTCTCAACAACTTCGTGATGCTTCTGCTGCTGGATGCGGAGATGTAACGGCGCCTCTTGGCGGACGCTGGTTTCTCGGGGACAATGGGTCCGGCCGGAGCATTGGAGGAGTTCGCCCGATGTCGTCATCATTCACTCGTCGTCACTTCATCGCCGCCGCCTCGGCCGGCGTGGCTGTTACCGCCGTCAAGACATCGCCCGTCCGGGCCCAGGGTGCGGGGGAGCGGATCCGCGTGGCCTGCATCGGCGTGGGGGACCGCGGGACGGCCCTCATGACCGAGCTGCATCAGGAATCGCAGGCCCACAACGCCGAGATCACCGCCGTCTGCGACGTCTGGGGCGTGAACCGCGAGAAAGCGGCCGAGCGCGTCAATAGCTGGTGGGGCAGGCAGCCTTTCGCCGCGTCGCGCTACCAGGACGTGGTCTCGCGCCCGGATGTCGATGCGGTGATCGTGGCGACGCCGGACTTCTGGCACATGCCCATCACCATCGCCGCGCTGAAGGCGGGCAAGGACGTTTACGTTGAAAAGCCGATGGCCGTCAAGGTCGATGAGGCGAACGAGGCGCTGCTTCTGGCCCGGGAGAAGAATCGCGTCGTGCAGGTGGGCACGCAGCGCCGCAGCGAAGGCGCCCTCAAGGCCTGCGCGCAGGTCTATGCCTCCGGGGTGCTGGGGCAGGTCAGCCGGGTGAGCAGCGTCGTGCACTTCAATCATGCCCGGTGGGACCGGAAGCTCGATGACTGCAAGCCGCAGGATGTGGACTGGGAGGCCTATACGGCCGGGGCGGAGAAACGCCCGTTCGACCCGAAACTTCTCCGTGAATGGCAGCTTTACCGCTACTGCACCAACGGCGTGGCCGGCCTGTGGATGCCGCACCTGGTCGACCTGCTTCACATGGTGACGGGTTCGACGTATCCGGCCTGTGCCGTGTCGCACGGGGGCGTGTTCGTCTGGAAGGACGGCCGCGAGACGCCGGATACCTTCTCGACGATTCTGGAGTACCCCGAGGGGTTCCTGTTCGACTGGAGCATGGACCTGGCGGTGGCGGCGGGGGGGATCACGTTCAACGCCTACGGCACCAAGGCCACGCTCGACGTGCAGAACGGCGTGCTGATCAAAGAGGCGCCGGGTAAGAAGAATGATGCCTCCGAGAGGATCAAGCCCGAGGCGAGTGAATCGCACATGGGCAACTGGCTGAGCTGCATCCGCACGCGGAAGCGTCCGAACGCGGACATTCAGTTCGGCCACCAGCACGCGATTGCGACGATCATGGCCCATGAGGCGCTGCAATCAGGCAGGCGGCAGCGCTGGGATGCCGAGAGGAAACAGATTGTGGCCGGGTGACCTCTGACAACGGACAAGACCATGCCTGAGCAGAAGGCGTTTGAGAACACCAACATCTTCCTGCAGCAGGCTTTCGACGTGCTGAAGCTCGGGCCGCGGTACGAGACGCTGCTCAAGACGCCGCGCCGCGAGATCCGCGTCGAGTGCGTCATCAGCATGGACGACGGCCAGCTCGGGCACTTCACCGGCTACCGCGTTCAGCATGACAATTCGCGGGGGCCGTACAAGGGCGGTCTGCGCTACCACCCGGACGTGGACATCGACGAGGTTCGCTCACTGGCGAGCCTGATGACGTGGAAGACGGCGGTCGTGAACATCCCGTTTGGCGGGGCGAAGGGCGGCATCCAGGTCGATCCGAAAACCCTCAGCGAGCGGGAGCTCGAGCGGCTCACCCGCCACTTCGTCAGTCAGCTCCACGAGTTCCTCGGGCCGCGCACGGATATTCCCGCCCCGGACATGAACACCAATGCCCGGGTCATGGCGTGGATCTTCGATGAGTACAGCCAGCGGTATGGGTTTCATCCGGCGGTCGTCACCGGCAAGCCCGTGGACCTGCACGGCTCGTATGGGCGTGAATCCGCGACCGGGCGGGGCGTGGTTTTCACCGTCAAGGGTGTGTTCGAGCACGATCAGCGCGAGCTGCGCGGGGCGCGATTCGCGATCCAGGGCTTCGGCAACGTCGGAAGCTGGGCGGCCCGGCTGCTTTACGAGGCCGGGGCGAAGATCATCGCGGTGAGCGATCAGCACGGGGGGATCTTCCGTGGCGACGGGATCAACATCCACCGCCTGCTCAAGCACGCGCACAGCACCCGGTCGGTCGTCGGCTTCGAGGATTGCCAGGAGATCAGCAACGCCGAGCTCATGGCCACCGAGTGCGACGTGCTCGTGCCGGCAGCAATCGACCGCGTGTTGACGAAGGCGAATGCGGCCGATGTCCGCGCCCGGTATGTGCTCGAGGCCGCCAACAGCCCGACGACCGCCGAGGCGGACGAGATGCTCCGCGAGCGCGGGGTGAAGATCATCCCCGACATCCTCGCCAATGCGGGGGGTGTGACGGTGAGCTATTTTGAGTGGACGCAGAACATGCAGGAGTACCGGTGGGCGGAGAGCACGGTCAACGCCGAGCTCGAGGTCCACATGATGCGGGCGCTTCGCGAGATTTACGAGACGATGGACGATCACGCCGTACCCATGCGCACGGCCGCGTTCATCCGCGCGGTCCAGCGCGTGCGGATCGCGACGGAGATGCGCGGGATTGAATAGCGCTGCGGAAACACATAGATTGGAGGCATCTGCGGGAGTCGCACCATGGAATCGCGCAAAGCCTGGATGGTGAGCAGCGTGGTGAGTTTCGCCGGGCTGCTGTGCTGGATCATCATGTTCCTCGCCGGCCACGATGTGTGGCATGACGTCGGCCGGCCCGACTTCTGGCGTCTGGCGGGCCCGCCGTATCACGACCTGCGGGTGTTCGTGGTTTGCTTCTACGTGATGTTCTTCGTGCTGGTGGCCGGATGCGCGGTCCCGGCGTGTCTGGCGCTGTGTTTTCGCGGCGGCCGGCCGAAGGCGGCATGAGAAGCGTTTACCTGGCCGGTCGGAAGCGGAATCCCTGATGAGTCTGGTCTGGCGGTGACATCATGGCGGATTGGAGAGGACCCAGCCGACGGGAAATCCTGGTTGCCGGCGCGGCGGGCGCGGCCGGTGCGGCCGGCCTGATGGGTTTGTCTGGCCATGGATACGCCGCGGAGCCGAAGATGGCCAAGATCGATCGAGTGGAGACGTTTGCTTTCCCGTATCCCACAGTCGGGCGGTTCAAGTTCTTTGAGGACCTGCAGGGCCGGCCGATCGGGCGGCAGACGGTGGTGGTGAAGATCACGGCTGACAACGGCGCGGTCGGCTGGGGCCAGAGCGTGCCCACGCCGCGCTGGAGCTACGAGACACTGGAGACGGTCAAAACCACGCTCGACAAGTACCTGGGCCCACTCATCATCGGCCAGGACCCGACGAACATCGAAGAGATCCACGCGATGATGGACAAGGCCATCGCCGGCTCGTTCTCGACCGGTCAGCCGATCTGCAAGGCCGGCATCGACCTGGCGCTGCACGATCTGAGCGGCCGGCTCCGCGGCGAGTCCGTCGCGGCCGCCTGGAAGCGGAAGGGCGCGGATCGCATCCGGCTGAGCTGGACGCTCAACCCCAGGACGCTCGACGATCTCGAGCCGATGATCGAGGAGGGCAAGCGTAAGGGTTACGACACGTTTAACGTGAAAGTCGCGCCCGACATCCGCTTCGACGTGGAGATGTGCCGGATCGTCAAGCGGCTCGCCCCGCGCGGCTTTCTCTGGGCGGACGCGAACGGGGGCTACGACGAGGCGGCCGCATTGGAAGCCGCGCCGAAGCTCGCCGATGCCGGTGCCGCCGTCTTCGAGCAGCCCGTCCCGTCGAATCGCATCACCGCGTTTCAGAAGCTCAAGAAGCAGGGGGCGCTGCCGATCATCCTCGATGAGGGTGTGGTGCATTCGAGCGACCTGGAGGAATACATCAAGCTGGAGATGTGCGACGGGGTTGCGCTGAAACCTGCCCGCTGCGGCGGCCTGCTGGAGGCGCGACGGCAGGTTGAACTGCTCGAGAAGCACGGCCTGATGTTTCTGGGCAGCGGGCTGACCGATCCGGACATTTCGCTGGCCGCGTCGCTCCTGCTCTACGGGGCGTACCACCTGAAATACCCCGCCGCCCTGAACGGGCCGCAGTATCTGGCGGGCACCACGATCCTGAGGCGACCCTTCACGCCCGTCGAGGGGCATCTGCCCGTGCCTGCTGCCCCGGGGTTGGGCGTCGAGGTGGATGAGGAGAAGGTGCAGCGCCCGCCAGCAGGGGCGTGAGCGGGTCTGCCGGTCGCGAAGCGTGCGGGTGGATGCGGGTGCGGCGCCGGGTCGGCGCCGGGGGGGTCTTACGCCCCTGCCGGGGCTGAAGAAGTTTTTCGCTCCTTTTCCCACGGCTTGCGCCGTGGGCTACCGTCTGTCGCCGCTCCGCGGCTGAAACGGCGTCCCGGGGAGCGGCCACGAGAGTCTCTCACCGAGAACGGTACGGCCACTGCGACTGCGAATGCCCGTCGGGAGTCGCGCAGAAAGAGGTTGAACGATCTGGTTCAGACAGGGCCGATTCTGGCCGGCTGCGGCAACGAGAAACGTTCAACTTATTGATGCGCGAACCTCTACCGAGAAGCGGAGGAAGGGTTTCGAGGGTTTACGGAGTGGATCCGCTTGCGGGGGCGGATGAGGTGGCGGGGCGCTCCTCGAGTTTGAGCATCAGGCCGAGTCCGATGCTGGTGGCGGCCTCGTGGGGCGAGCCGGCACTGTTGCTCAGGACGACCACGGCGATCTTCACGTCCCTGCGAAAGCCGACGAAGGACTCCTGGCCGCCGGTGCCGCCGTTGTGCCAGTAGGCCTCGTTGAGGCCCTCCAGTTGGAATGCCAGCCAGCCCAGCGCCTGGCCATGGCCTGGCAAAGCCGTCCTGGCGACCCGGATCTTCTGTGCGTCACGGATGGCCGTGCCCAGCGGTGTGTCCGGAGGTTCGAGCTGGGCGGCGGTGAATCGGAGCAGATCGTTGGCACAGGACCGCAGCGCGCCGGCGCCGGCCAGGGCATCGAAGTCCCAGGCGGCTGCCGGTTTGCCCTCGGCTGAATGCCCCCTGGCCATGCGTTTCTGGAGTGCGGGGGAGAGGCGAATGCACGTATCGTTCATGCCCAGCGGGCGGCACACGCGATCGAGCACCAGTTGCTCGTACGTGACGCCCGCACGGCGGGCCAGGGCGCAGCCGAGCAGGCCCATGCCGAGATTCGAGTATTCCCAGTCGGCGCCGATGTCGCGCGGCAGCTCATAATTGCCCAGGAAACGGCACATCAGATCCGGGGTGTACCTCTGGTAAGGGTTGTCGCTCATCAGGGCGACGAAGAGCAACTCCGGCGGGATGCGCGGCAGGCCGGAGACGTGCGTGGCGAGATGCTCGAGGGTGATCTCTTTGCCCCCGCGGGTGGGCACGCGGCATTTTTCGGAGAGGTAACGCTGGACCGGGTCGTCGTACCGGACGAGGTTGTCCTGCCCCATGCTTGCCAGGGTGAGAGCGGTGAACGTTTTGGTCACGGAGCCGATCTCGAACAGCGTGGCGCCGTCCGGCGGGCGATCATCGTCGGCGGCGAGTCTGCCGTAGCCGAAAACCTCCGTTCGGCCCTGAACCGAGACACCGACGACCAGGCCGATGTTGCCGCTCTCCTTGCGGGCCGGCTCGACGACGCTGTCCACGAGCGGTTTTGCCGTTGGCGCGGCCGCTTTGCACAGAGAAGCAACGATCAGGATGCAGACGACAGAGAGACAGCGGCGCGGTTGACAACGGCTCATCGACGTCTCCATCGGCCCGCCCGCTGGTTAAGCAGCATTCTACCCCATGTGACACCACCGGTAGAACCGGGGCGGGGTGGGGGTGTTTGGCTGCGTTCCGGGGTGGGAGGGGGGAAGCCTTTGCTGGCGCTGCGGACTGTGCTTGCTCGCTGCGCTCGCCGGGGGGCAGGGGCAGGGTGGTGGGCATGGGGGGAATGGTGGTTGTTGTGAGCACATGCTGAGAACCCCTTGCTTGCGCTGCGGGCTCTGTTGGCTCGCGGCGCTCGCCGGGGAGCAGGGGGAGGCTGGTGGGCATGGGGGGAATGGTGGTTGTTGTGAGCATATGCGGAGAACCCCTTGCTTGCGCTGCGGGCTCTGTTGGCGGTGGGGAGGGGGTCGAAGACGAGGCGGACAGGGGGCACGGCGGAGGCGGTGGTTGAGGTTCGGCCGGGCAGGCTGTCGGAGGCTGGCTCCTTCCACCGGGGGCGCTTACTCGGCCGGCGTCAGCCGCACCCGGGCGTATCGCAGGTTGGGTGCGTCATCGGCGACGCCGAACAGGTCGATGCGGTCGGACGGGACCGAGCCGCCCCGCGGTGTGTTCGTGAAGAACGTGCGGAAGGGATGCCGCAGGTCGATGCGGGTGAATTCGGGGTTTTCCCGAGAGCGGGGCAGGCGAGCCACGAAATCTCCGAATGAGGCGGCGCCGTCCGGGCCTGGGGTGGTGCCGGCCACGACGACCCACAGCGTGCCGTCGGCCGATTCGTGAAACCGGCCGTAGGCAGGCGCCAGCACGTTCCGGTCGGCGGGCGTCCGGGCGAGGGTCTGACGTCGGATCACCTGGCCGTTTCGCAGGATGACGTATTCGAGTTGCACGCTCATCGGCTGATCGGGAAAGAACTTCTGCCGCAGGAAATCGTGCTGGAAAGGCTGCCGGAGATAGAGCACGTGGGCGGCGCCGGCGGCGTCGACGTAGAGGTCCAGATTGGTGATGTGTCCAGCCGTCTGATCGACGTTGTCGATCTCGACGGGTGCGGCGAAGGGTTTGGTTTCGATGTCCGGCGTGTACGCGTAGAAGAGACGGCGGAAGACGTAGTCCCAGTCGCGCTTGAGCACCTCCTTCTTGATCCGCCGCCACTCCTCGACGGGCTCGACGATGTCGCCGATGGCCAGCACATGTGCGGCCCGATCGCGCAGGGCCACCTGCGGATAGCACGATCGAATGGGGAACTCGATCCGTCCCTTTGCCTGCCAGACGCGGTCTGGGCCGCGGTAGGAGATGAATTGCGCGCCGCTGGCAGCATCGATGTTGAGCAGCAGGAGCGTCGCGTTTCTGCCATCAACGGCGAAGCCGCGGTACGAGTGCTCGGTGTAGCGGGCGCCCGGCGTCCAGACGGGCTCGGTGCGGCGCGGTGGGGAGTCGAGATGCGCGGGATCCCACTCGAGCACGAGGGGCCGGCAGTTGAGCGGCCGGCCGACGGGCTCCTGGATTCTGGGGTTGATCGAGAGGAAGAGGGGGCCCTGGGGAATGAGGCCCAGCGGGCACGGCTCCCGCTCGCGGAACTCCTCCTCATGCTGCACGACGCGCCAGCCGCCGGGCGTGCGATGCCAGAGTTGCCAGCGCGTGTTGCACAGCGGCGGGATGCCCTTGCCGGTCTCGATGATCGAGGCGTAGACGTCTCCGCCGGACCGCGCGATCAGCGGTGCCCCGTAGCACCAGAGAGGGCCGGCGCCGTTGTCGGCCGGTTCATAGCGGGTGATGACCTCTTCGACTTCGACACGGGGGTGGAGAGCCTTCACGGGTGGCTCGGACGCCCTGATCGGCGAAGCGGCGAAGCGGCTGCAGAGAAGGATCAGGCTGAGCGAAAGATGCGGTAGGGGGGAACGTGTTTTCATACGGGTGTGAGGCTATGAATCGGGTGTCGGGCGGTCAAGCGCCTGGGGAGAGGTGGGACGCTCATCCCGGCCGGATCGTCCGTTCGAAATCGGCGATGCCGCCGCGGAGGATGCGGATGTGCGTGGCGGCGCGGGCGGTCTGGCCGGGGGCGATGGGGTCGTACAGCGGGTTGGCATGGATGCAGCGCTCGCAGCGGTTGCAGAAGACGTACGCGGGGCGGTCGGCACTGACGCCGAGCACCCACCGGCCGTCCTTAGACACGACGCAGGCGGCGCCGTAGTCCACCACCTGCGGATGGCGCTGCTTTACCAGCCGGCAGACGTTCATGTCCTCGAGCGCCGGCCCTCCCTTGACGGGAAAGAACGTGTACGGCCCGATGCCGGGGCTGTGCTCGGCGAATAACTCTCCCACAGCCCGCCACTTTCCCGCGACCGGGAAAAACACGCGTTTCATCGTCGGATCATCGAACAGCGGCGCGGAGTAGAACGCGAAGCAGGTGAAGGCGTTCGCGTTCTCCCAGGTGCGGTCCGACTGGTTGGTCATCTCCACTTCGGCCTCGATCGCGTCGGCGCCGAAGCGCAGCTCGGCCCGCATGCGGATCCTGTTGGGAATGCGGCATTCCCACCACGCACGGTCCGTCTCGATGTTCCAGGGCTGCGGCTCCTGGCTCCACGGGACCAGCGTTTCCTGTCGATCGGTGATGATTTCGGGAATGACGACCTTGAAGATGTTCCCCGGCAGGGCGGCAGATTCGAAGCTGACCATCTGCCGGAAATCGGCTTCAATCCGGTAGGGTTTGAGTGATCGAGCGGGGGCGCCGCAGCCGGCCGCGACGACCACCAGTAGAATCAGCGGCGACCCAGTGGCGTGCGACGGCTGGACGATTCGTGTGATGGGCTGCATCATGACCTCGTGTTCCAGAGCGACCTGAGGAGGCATCCGGATGACACGAGTTTCGCAGAATGTGGCACGGCCTTCCAGGCCGTGTTGGTCGCATGGGCTTCCGGCCCATGGGGGCAGGGGCAGGATGCCCGCGCGACGTCCACGGGCAGGATGCCCGTGCCACACCGGGAGCGGACAACTGGCCATACCCATTGGGCTCCTGGCGCTGCTGGCCGCGCTGCCGGCGCTCGCCGCGCCGGCCGAGATCAAGGTTCCCGACGATTTTCCGCGCTTCGTCGTGCCGGGCCGCGAGAAGGAGATGGACAGCCTGCGGCGGCTGTTCTGGCTGCACTACGAACCGGCGGGGCCGCTGATCCCGCTGTGGGACGAGTGGATGCCGATGTCCACGTTGTGGCCGGCGCCCGGGAGCAAGGCGATGCGGCAGCGCTGGGCGGCGGCGCTGGCGGGCCGCGGGATGAGCGCTGAGGGCTACATTCACACGCATCAGCACGACGGGCTCGCCCATTCCGAGGGCTGGCCGTTCCCGTTGTGGATGCAGGCGGGCGGGATTGGCTGGCATTTTCGCGGGACAGGCGTGGGAGGCTACGATGCCCCGCCGGCGAAACCCGACGGATGGACGCTGGCGGGTGCGAAAGGCAGCGAGATCAACGACAAGGGCTGGCCGGTTGAGCTGAGCGAGCCTCGTGCGACGGCTCAGACGCCCCCGTTTGCCATCGAGGCCCGGATTTCGCCCTGGCTGCGGCTCAACTGGTGGGCGGGCGGGCTCGACGGGGCGAACTGCTACGTGGAGTGGACGACGAAGGACGCGCCAGAGTTTTCTGCGGATCGCCGGATGTATTTCTCACCCGTGACCGGTCCGCTCAATACGCAGATCGGCGAGACGCGGACGATGATCCCGGTCTATCGCGTCGCCACCTGGAAGGGCACGATCACCGGCGTGCGGATCTGTTTCGACAATGCCGGCCCCGCGCAGGTGGTCATCAAGTCGTTCCACACCGCCTGCGACACGCGGCACAACATCAACAACACGAACTGGCTCCGCGGCTGCAGCGACTACTTCGCGTGGACGCGCGATCTGGCGTTCCTTCGCGGCCAGATCGGGCGGATCCGCACGGCCATGCGGTTCATGATGCGCGAATTCGACACGCGGAAGCGCAAGTGCGTCTATACGACGTGGGCCGGGCACGAGGGCCGCAGCGGCGTGCGCTACGTCGAGGGCAAGAAGGTGGTCATCCCCGGCGAGGGCATCGGGAGCAACTACTGGGACATTCTGCCCTGGGGCGGCGAGGACGCGCTGGGGACGGTGTACTACTATGACGCCGTGCTCGACCTGGCGGAGCTCGAAGAGCAGATCGCGATGCACCCGGAGTGGAACGTGGCCACCGGTGCGGATGCGTTTGACGTGGCCGACCTGCGCCAGCACGCAAAGGAGGTGAAAGACTACGGAACGCAGCGATTCTGGAATAAGAGGACCGGCCGCTTCGGCACCGTAGATCTCGAAGGCCGCATGTATGACTTCGGTTTCACGTTTCTCAACAACGAGGCCATCTACTACGGTTTTGCGATGCCCGAGCAGGCGAAATTGATCCGCGCGTGGATCAACGGGGAGCGGACGGTTGAAGACGATACATCGAAAGGCGCGGACATCTACCACTGGCGGTTCGGCCCGCGGTCGACGACGAAACGGAACATCGACTACTACTTCTGGGGGTGGACGAACCCGGAGTCGATCCCGTTCGGCGCACAGGTGCAGGACGGCGGCGGCGTGCTGGGCTTTTCGTATCACGATTTGATGGCCGAGTTGATGACCAACGGCCCCGAGGGTGTGTCGAAGCGGCTCAGCGAGATCTGCACCTGGTTCGACGAGACGCAGGCGGCCGGCGGTTACCGCGCGTACTACAGCGATCCGGCCAAAGGCACGATGCAGGGCGGCAATGTCCCCGGCGGACTGGGCCTCGACAAGGAGTTCTTCGAGTCGATTCTCGTGCCGCAGGTGATGCTGTACGGCTTCATGGGTTTTCAGCCGACGGTCGAGGGCTGCCGGATCGAACCGAAGCTGCCGAAGGACTGGCCGTCGCTCACCATCGAGCGGATCGCGCTGCACGACATGAAGCTCACGATCACCGCATCGCAGGATCGCGAAATCGTCATTCGTCAGGAAGGGCCCGAAAAGCGCCGTTGCCAGGTTCAGACGCCGCCCGGGGACTGGAAGGTCAGGCTCTCGGGGATGCCTTGACCCGTTCTTTGCGGCGTCATAGGGTCACAACCATGAATCGCACGCACTGTCTCTGCACCTTCGTTTTCTGCCTCATCACTGCGTTTCTGACCCGTCCGGCCGCTGGTGAAACGCGGTTCGTGCAGGATCGGATCGCCATCGGCTTCTGGGTCGATCCGCCTCCCGAAGATGCACGCTACGCCGAGATCGCCGAGGCGAATTTCACGTTCGTCATCACCGGCTTTGCGGCCAGGACGCGTGAACAGAACGAGCAGGCGTTGAAACTGTGTGAGAAGTACGACCTGCGGGCGGTCATCAGCCGGGGCGACGGGCCCGCCGACCGGCTGCCGGACGGCCCGGCGTGCTGGGGCTATTCGATCCGAGACGAGCCCAACGCGGCGGACTTCCCGAAACTGCGCGAAGCGGTGGACGCCGTCCGTGCGGCACGGCCGGGCAAGCTGGCCTACATCAACCTGTTTCCCAATTACGCCAACGCCGGCCAGCTCGGCACCCCCACGTATGAAGAGCACGTCAGCCGCTTCATGAAGGAGGTACGGCCGGACGTTCTGAGCATGGACCACTACCCCATGTTCCGGCCGGATGCGGACGGACGCGACACGTATTGTCAGAACCTCGAGGTCATGCGGAAGGAATCGCTCGCGGCGGATGTCCCGTTCTGGAACTTCTTCAACACGATGCCGTTCGGGCCGCACTCCGACCCGACCGAGGCACAGCTCCGCTGGCAGATCTACACGTCGCTGGCTTATGGGGCCAAAGGCGTGATGTATTTCTGCTACTGGACGCCGGGCGGCGGTGAATTCCCAAAGGGCGGGGCGATTCTGACCGCCGAGGGGCGGCGTACGCGGCACTATGACGAGGCGAAACGGATCAACGCGGCGATTCGGAATCTGGGTCCGACAATCATGAAGCTGATGAGCACCGGCGTGTACCGGGTGACGCCGAAGGGAGACGCGGCGGCGGTGCTGAAAGGCTCGCCGATCCGCTCGCTCGATCAGGGTGATTACCTGGTCGGGGCCTTCAAGCATGCGGATAGACGCCGGGCGGTGATGCTGAACAACTATCACTTCGCATACAGCGCGTGGCCGACGGTCGAGTTCGATGCCGACGCCGCCGATGTGAAGGAAGTCGATCCGAAGACCGGCCGGGAGACGCCCCTGCTCGATGACAGCCCGGCGATGCCCGGCCTGCAGCTCTCGCTCGACGCCGGGCAGGGACGGCTGTTCTTATTGCCCTGAATCGGCAACCATGCAAACGCCACAGGACAAACCGACGCGACGCATGCGCGAACTGCTGGCCGCGCCGGGGATCATCCGCACGCTCGGGGTGCATGATGTGTTCGCAGCGCGGATTGCCGAGGCGGCCGGCCTGGAGATGCTGTTCATCGGCGGATTCGGCGTGTCGGCCAGCGTGCTGGGCATGCCCGACGTGGGGCTGATGACGCTGACGGAGATGGCTGAGGCCGTGCGGCGGATGACCGCCCGGATTCGCGTGCCGCTGATCGCCGACGGCGACACCGGCCACGGCGATCTGCAGAACGTGCAGCGCACGATCCGCGAATTCGAATCGGCGGGGGCGGCGGGGGTGATTCTCGAGGACCAGATCTCGCCTAAACGCTGCGGGCATTTTGCCGGCAAGCAGGTGATCGCCGCCGAGGAGATGGTCGAGAAGCTCAGGGTCGCCATGGACGCGCGGCGCGATCGCGATTTCGTCATCGTTGCCCGCACCGACGCCCGCGCCGTCCACGGGATCGACGCCGCGATCGAGCGGGCGAACCGCTACGGCGAAGTCGGCGCGGACGTCTGCTTTATCGAGGCGCCCGAGAGCCGCGAGGAGCTGGAGCGGATTCCGTTCGACGTGAAGTACCCGCTGCTCGTGAACATGCTCACCGGCGGGCTCACGCCGATCGTGGACTGCGACGCGCTCCAGGAGATGGGCTATCAGATCGCGGTCTGTCCGATCGAGACGCTGCTGGTCGCGGGCGCGGCGATTCAGCGGCTGATCGAGAGGTTCAAGACCGAGGGCCGCGTTGATTCTCTTAAAGACGAGATGATGTCATTTGCGCAGATCAAGGAGCTGCTGGGCCTGCCCGAGATCCTCGCCCTGCGCCGCCCGCCCGAGCTGCGACTCTTTGATGATCCGCGCGGTTGAGGGGTCGTCTCGACGGTATACTGCCCGCCGGTTCAAGTGGAACATCCAGACAGGGAGCACGACATGGGCGTTTTATGCGGCATTGATGTGGGGACGTCGGCGACGAAGGTGCTGCTGTGCCGGCCGGACGGGAAGGTGCTGGGAACGGCGAGCGTCGAGTATCCGGTCTATTCGCCCAAACCCGGCTGGTCGGAGCAGGAGCCCAACGACTGGTGGGAAGCCAGTGTCCAGGCACTGGCGGCAGTCTGCAGGAAGGCGAAAGTCAAGCCCACCCAGATCAGCGGCATCGGCCTGTCGGGCCAGATGCACGGGAGCGTATTCGTCGACAAGGCGGGCAAGTCGCTGCGGCGGGCGCTCCTGTGGAACGATCAGCGCACGGCCGCCGAATGCGAGGAGATCGAACGCCTGGCCGGCGGGCGTGAGCAGCTCATTGCGATGGTCTCGAACGTTGCACTGACCGGGTTCACGGCGCCGAAGATCCTCTGGGTGCGCAAGCACGATCCGAAGACGTACGAAAAGACTTACAAGATCCTGCTGCCCAAGGATTTCATCCGTCTCAAGCTGACGGGCGAGTTTGCGGGCGAGGTGAGTGATGCGGCCGGGACGCTGCTGCTGGACGTCAGGAACCGCCAGTGGCATCGCGAGCTTCTGCACAAGCTGGACATCGACGCGGGGCTGCTACCGCCGATCTGGGAGTCGCCGGAGGTGACCGGCAAGGTCACGGCCGCGGTCGCGAAGTTGACCGGCCTGGCGGAAGGCACGCCCGTGGTCGGCGGCGCGGGCGATCAGCCGGCCGGGGCGGTGGGCAACGGGATCGTGCGATCGGGCATCGTCTCGGCCACCATGGGCACGAGCGGCGTCGTGTTCGCGCATGCCGACGAGCCGGTGCCCAATGAAGCGGGAAACCTGCAATCTTTCTGCCATGCCGTGCCGGGTAAATGGTGCGTGTTCGGGTGCATGCTGTCGGCCGGCGGCTCGCTGCAGTGGCTGCGCAACACGCTGTTTGCGGCCGAGGTCGCGGCGGTACGCAGGAAGAAACGCGACGCGGGCGAGATCTATCCGAAGATGATCGAGGAGGCAGCGGGGGTTGGGGCCGGTTCGGACGGCCTGCTGTTCCTGCCGTACTTGACGGGTGAGCGGTGCCCGTACCCGGACCCGCAGGCCCGCGGGAGTTGGGTGGGGTTGACGGTGCGGCACGGGCGTGCCCATCTGATCCGATCGGTCATCGAAGGGATCACGCTGGGCATGCGCGATCAGGTCGAGCTCATGCGGGCCCGCGGCGTGTCGGTCACCGAGGTGCGGGCCAGCGGCGGCGGCGCGGCCAGCGAGTTCTGGCGCCAGATGCAGGCGGACATGTACAAGGCCAAGGTCGTCACGGTGAACACGCGCGAGGGCGGGGCGCTGGGCGTGGCGATACTCGCGGCGGTCGGCATCGGCGAATACTCGTCGGTCCCGGAGGCCTGCAGCGCGGCCATCAAAGTCGATGACACGCGAAAACCCAATGCGAAGGCCGCGAAGACATATGACCAGATCTATCCGCTCTACCGCGACCTGTATGCCGCGCTTCAACCCCTGTTTCGCCGGTTGTCAGCGGATTGAGCGGGTCTGAGGATTTTCCTGATCACACAAGCTCGCGGTAGTGCGTGCGGATTTTGTGGAATGCCTCAAGGATCCCGTCCACCTCGCGCGTGGTGCCGAGGAACAGGGGGTGCATCAGCCAGATCGCTTCCTCGCGGCAGGCCCGCATCGCGACGGGGCAGCGCTCGGCGAAGCCGGCGTAATCGATCGGTTTTGAACGCCCGATCATATAGACCGAGCGCGGCGACGACACGTCGAGACGCCGGAAGACCGGATTCTCGAAGCTGGGGAACGAGTAGCCTCCCGTCGCAGGCACCCCCTCAGCCGCCAGGGCCTCCAGAAACCTCGCCCGGGGCAGGCCGTCCCACGCCCGCGCATCATATCGCAGCATCACCAGGTAATGGCTGCGCGTTTCGCCGTCCGGGTGCAGCCGGACGGGCGTGATGCCCTCGATGCTCGCGACGCGCTCGAGGAAGTAGCTCACGTTCTGCATGCGCGTGGCGTTTTGCCGGGCAAGCCGCCGCAACTGGCTGCGCAGCAGGGCGGCCTGCAGCTCGGACATGCGGCTGTTCCAGGCCAGCCGGTGATGCTCGTACCACAGCCCGGTGCGGCTCCGGCCGTAGTGACGCAGGCTCCACGCCGCTTCGGCCAGTTCCGGCGAGCTCGTCAGGATCAGGCCGCCTTCGCCGCAGGTCAGGCACTTGGACTCCTGGAAGCTGAAGATGGCGGCGTCGCCGAGCGAGCCGGCGTAGCGCCCGCCGCGCAGGCTGGCTCCATGCGACTGGGCGGCGTCTTCGATCACGCGCAGACCGTGGCGATCGGCGATCCGCCGGATCGCGTCCATGTCGGCGATCTCGCCGCTGAAGTAGACCGGGAGAATCGCGCGGGTGCGGTCGGTGATGGCCTCTTCGATGCGGCGCGGATCGATGTTGTAGGTCTCCGGATCGATGTCCACGTAAACCGGCAGCGCGTTGGCATTGAGAATACACCCGGACGTGGCAAAAAACGTGTACGGGGTGGTGATGACCTCATCGCCGGCCTGCAGGTCGATGGCCCGCATGCAGATGTCCAGAGCGACGCTGCCGTTGGTCACCGCGCGGGCGTATTTCACGCGGTGCAGGGCGGCGAATTCCTCCTCGAACCGTTCGACCTGGCTGCGATCGCCGGGGACAGCGGCGTCGCTGCCCAGCTCTGCGTCGCCGTAGGCGTACATCCACCACTTGCCGCTGCGCAGCGCCTCGATCACGGCGGCCTCGTCGCTTTCGTCCCACACCGGCCATTGAGGCCAGGGGGTGTGGACCGCCTTCGGGCCGCCCATCAGCGCCAGCTTGCTCATCGAACCGCGCCTCCGAGTTGATGCCAGAGCTTTAATACGGCGTCCTGTAGAATCGAATCGCTTTGCGGCCCGACCCGCCACAGGCCGACGTATCGGTGCGCCTCGTCCACCTCGTAACCGCCGTACGCGAAGGCCTGCGGCTCGGGGATGTACCCGATGTATCCATGGGCGTATGCGGTCATGCACACCGGCTCCGCGTGCAGGCGTCGGGCGATCCGCTCACCGATGCCGAAGAACACTTCGCCCGGCAAAGCGATCACCACTCCCCGGCCGATCCGCACGATCGAGAGCCGTCCGCAGACAGCGGCGAGCCCGTCCGGTTCCTGGGCCGCGTGTTTCAGATCGGTGAGCCATTCCTGCCCGGCCGTCTGGAGGCGGGCCTGGACGGCCGGGTTGGCGCCTTCGCTGTCCCGCACGGTCCGATCGGGCTGGCGCAGAGAGTTCTCGATCTGGGGCCACGGTGGCAGCGTGTCATATGGAAGATGAATCGGCACGGATGCCGCGCGGAGAATCGGATTCTGGTCCGGCTCGGCTGTGCGACACGCCTCGAGCACGGCCTCCGCGAGTTTTACGCCGGTTTCGCGAGCCGCGTCGGGACCCTGGAACGCCATGATCGGCCGGATGTCGCCGGCGCACCCGTTGAGGTAGATGCTGTCATGACCCGCATCCTGGAGCGCCCTGGCCGCGTGTCCCCAGAAGTCCGGACTGAGCAGCGGGTGTTCAGCCCCGAGGCAATAGGGATGACAGGCGTGCTCGAACAGAACGCAGGATCGCTTTCGCGACTGGAGGCGCAGGACGCGGACGAGCCTGTCGCACGGCCCGCCGGGATTCGTGCCCAGGATGGCCTTCTGCTGGCCCTGCGGGATCTCGCGGCGATTGACGCCGATCTCGACGGGGGCGGTTCCCCACGACACCTCAACCTCCTCGAGATCGCTGGCTGCCTGAGCGGCGGCCCGGCGCACGTGCGATTCCAGAGCCTGCAGATACGACTCGTCCGCAGGACCCAGCCCCCGCAGCGGTGTGGTCATTGGACCTGAGTGCGTGTGCGAGCTGGCCAGAACGACATGCCCGGGCGGAATCGCGAGATCCTGCGCCAGCGCGCCGACCAGGCGGTCGGCAAAGGGAGGTCCAAGCCCCAGCACGTCGAGCCCGACGAGGAGGGTCCGGCAGGCGTCAGTTTCCAGGATCAGGGCCCGTCCGTGCAGAGGAAGGTCCACGCCGACGCTGGGCGAGAGGCGAGCGATGAAGCCGTCGAGCGTGCCGCCGACCGGGGGTGTGATATCGATGGCGGAGAAACCGGCCTTCATGATGACCCTCGGTCAGGATGGAGCGCGAAACACCAGGCGCGGCGAATGCATCGCTCCCCCCTCCCACGTTGTGCAACGGGATGGGGTATCCTCCACCCTTGCTTCGCACGCTCGCAGGACCGGCGTGGCGCCGTCCGGCGTTCAGACACCTATCGCGCGCTCACCCGGGCGGCGGCATCGAGCATCTCCTGCGTCATGATGTCGTAACAGAAGTACGCCAGCCCCTCGGCTCCTGCGCGCCGCACGGACTGGGCCATTGTCGTCAACTGCTCGGGCCGCGTCGGGCCGTACGCCCGCACGTGCGTGGTGAGTTTGACACGGCTGCCCCCCAGCGCGTCCACCGCCCGGTGGGTGTCATATTCCAGCTCGTTCTCGTTCCAGTGGACGACGCTGTGGATGCGGTCGAGCGCGCTGTCGCGATAGGCGGCGTAGCTCTGGACGGCCAACCACGGCCGCGGCTGCATCGCGTCATGACCGGACTGAACGGGCGGGACGAAAGCGACCGACAGGCTGACGCCGCGCCGGACCGCGTCGAGCCACTGCCGGGCGTGCTCGAAAAAGTTCTTCATGCAGGCATGACGCCAGGTGAGAAGCTCCATCAGCCAGGGATGATCCATGAGCAGCAGCGGCGCTTCGATATCACCGCGGAGTTCGCTCTTGAGCGCGTTGACGACGTGCGGAGGGATGGCCAGGCATCGCTCGGCCATGGCCAGCGCCTTGCGGCGGCAGGCCTCGAGGTCGATTCCGCTCGCCGCCGCGGCCGCCCCGCAGTGGGGGCAGAAGCAGAGCGAGCCGAGAATGCGGAGAACCGGATCGATGCGGATACCGGCGATGGCATCTATTTCGAGTTGGGCCTGCGGAATCTTGTCGAGCATGATCTCGTCCACGTCGTATCGCTCGGCGATCTCCTGGATGATTCGCAGCGAGTATTCCCGGACTTCGGGATGGTTGAAGCACAGGAAGAGGCGGTCGGCCGAGTCGTACAGATTGCGGGTGGCCCAGGCCGGGTGGCTTTTGGCGATCAGACCGTTGGCGAACACGGTGACCCAGGCGCCGGGGGCGATGCCCGCCGCGCGGCTTGCGCTCACCATCCCGGCCAGCAGGTCGCGCCCGCCCCAGTCGGCCGCCGGCTGGGGGGCGAGCGGCAGGTCTGCGTAGCGCCGCGCGTCGGGCAGGTAATGGTATTTGCCTTCCTCGAGGCTGTAGATGCCCTTCTGCGGATAACGCGGCAGAATCAGGCGGTAGGGGGAATAGATGACGGCGCAGAAGAGCACCCGCCCGATGCCGGCGTCCCTCATCCGCGTGTAACAACCCGCCCCTTCGATCGCCAGCGAAATGGGAAACTGGCAGGTCCACACCGCGTCACTGGGGAAGATCATGTGCTGTGCCTCAGAATGAACTCTCTGGATGCTGTCCGGGGGCATTCTCGTGGTGCCCACCTGTGGCGGATCCCGGTGGCACGGTAAGGGCGAGATCCGCTGAGGCGGACACCCCAAGCCGCGGCGGCCGCTTTTTTAAGGCCTGCCCGTCGCCGATTCGGTGCGGCGACGCCCCTGCGCATCGTACAGGCTCAGATCGATGTCGAGGAGGGCCTTGGTCATGGTGACGATCTGGCCGGTGTGGAAGGCGAAGTGCTCGACGACGTGGTAGACGGCTTCGAGGCCGCTCACGGTGTAGCCCTGGATCGTGCAGGGGCGGGCGAGGTCTTCGTCGGACAGGGCGGCGATGACGGCGTCGGCGCCGGTGAGCGTGGCGGCGAGTTGCTCGAGCATCGGGCCGACCGCAAGCGGCTCGCGCTGGGCGAACTCGGCGGCGCGATCGCGCTGGAAGGGGTGGCCGCCCAGTCCGCTGACGATCCACTGGTGCACGTTCCCGCGCAGGTGCAGCAGCAGGTTGCCGATGCTGTTGCTGTGCCCGTTGACCCGATGCCAGACCTGGGCGGGCGTGCACAGGGCGACGCAGCGGCGGATCTGGGCGTGATGGTCGGCGAGTTTGTGACGCGAGTAGGCGATGAAGGTCTCCGGATTCATGTCGACATCATATGCGGAAATACTCGATAAGCCCGTTGCTCATGTGTGTTAAGAGCCAGCAGTTTACGGAGTTGCTGTTTATTATAACCGATGTTATAATGGTAGGGGACAGAACGGAGAGACGGACGATGACGCTGAAAGTGACGACTGTCGGAAACTCCACCGGCGTTGTTTCGCCTCGTGAACTGCTTGAGCGGCTGAGGGTTCAGAAGGGCGATCTTCTGCATGTGCTGGAGACCCCGAACGGCATCGAGCTCACACCCTACAACCCCGATTCTGCCAAGCAGATGGAGATGGCCGAGATGGTCATGCGAGAAGACCGGGACGTCCTGCGGAAGCTGGCAGAATAGGTGATGTCGGAACCTGTCTGGGTCCGGGAGGACGTCGTCCTCGCTATCCACAACCGTCAGCTCGCCGAACATGGCGGCGAACCCGGTGTGCGCGACATGGGCCTGCTGCTCTCCGCACTCGGCCGCCCCCAAAACCTCCGGGCCTACGGCGATCCTCCGCCCGACCTGTCAGCCCTCGCGGCCTCCTATGCCTTCGGCATTGCCCGAAACCATGCCTTCCTGGACGGCAACAAACGCACGGCGTTCGTGGTATGCCGGACGTTTCTGCTGCTGAACGGTTCTGATCTGACGGCGAACGATGTGGAGAAGTACACGATGTTCCTGAGGCTCGCAGCCGGCGAGGTGGGAGAAGCGGAGCTGGCGGAATGGATCAGGGGGCATCCACGCCGACGGTGAGTCGCGGCTGGATTGAGTCTCAGGAAGGATGAATCGCGCCAGGACGTCTTCGAGCGTGCCCTCCAGCTCGGTTTCGTGATCCGGCCACCGGTAGCTCGGCCCGTTCAGCATCGGTCAGCGGTCGGCGGAAACGATGGAGCATGGCATGAAGCTGCATCGCGCCTCTACTGCTTTCAGCGTTTCAGCCTACCGCAGCGAGCGGCGCAGCGTAATTCGATCGAAGGCGGGGCACCTCCGAGTTAATCAGATGCCTCTCCAGCTCGCTCGCGGGCGCGTTGATCATGAGCCCGATCCGGTAGCTGGTGGGCGGATGGGACTCCCGTGCGGCCTTCTGAAGGGCTTCCCTGGCAAGCTCGGCTCGCCCGCTGAGGCGCTCGCAGAGCGCGTAAGCCAGAAGCAGCGTCACCCTCATGTCGGCCGGAACACGTTCGGCGCTCAATCCGGCCTCGAAATGTCTGCGTGCCTCCTCGAGCGTAGATCTCTGTCTTCGATTCCGCCGAAACAGCAGAAGCCGGACCCAACCGGCCTCGAACCGGATGTGGGCATCTCCAGGAAAACGAAGAACCGCGTCGCTTGATTCGGTCAATGCATCATCCCATCGCTCAGCGTCTGCCAGATGAGAGACATACATGAAGCGGAGAGCCCGGTCTCCAGGTTTCAGCTTGACGCAAATCTGGAGATGTCGCAGGGCCTGTTGCGATTGACCCTGACTCAGGTACTTTTCCGCAGCGAACCAATGAAAATCCGAGACACCTGCGAACTGTGGCAACGTCCGTGTCAGCCAGCCCAGCTTCAGGCGCGCGGCACCTCGCGGTGTCACCATCTGCTTCCTGAGCTCTTCATGTGCCGTCTCAAGTGCGCGTTTTCTGCTGTTCAATGATCGGAGGAGATCGGCGAGCGACCGCCTGAGGGTCTCGTCGGATTGCACAACCTCGGCGAGCGGTCCAGACTGCAGCCGCTCCACGAGAGGTTCAGCAGGACGGTAATCGCCTGTTTCCAGGAAGTCATTCACAGCATAGAGAAGGTCCTGGGCGCCTTCCCAAATGTATCCGTGCTCGATAAGCCGGCTTCCCAGTTCGGTGTGGGCTCGTCCGGCTTCCATCCAGTAAATCGCCGCTTCAAAAGGCTCGCCCCTGGCGCGCGAAGACTTCGCCAGGATGCTGGCATTGGACGCCTGGGTAACAAGTCCCCTGTATTCCGGGAGGGCATCAACCGCGACGTCTGCAATCATCGCACACGCTCCAGGATCGAAGCCACTTCGTCAAAACAGGTGACGGACACGTACGCCTTGGTCAGTGACTTTCGAGCAAGGACCTGCCGGCGTTTCTCGCCGAAGAGCGTCGTCAATCGGCCTGAGCGGGTCCCTCCGACTTCAATCATTTCGGATCTTCTCGAATTGAGAAAGTAATCACCCCGATCTCCGATTTGTGCCACACGGCTGATCGTCTCCTGAGGCAACAGGAGAGACATGAGACTGAACGCCACACCAAGAGCTGCAGTTTCCGTGAGCACGTTTTCATTTCTGGTTTTTGCGAGACCTCGCAGGTCATCCTGTATCTGATCGTAACCAAAGTCCCTGGCGATTTCCACAACGTCCCAGAAGAAGCGGACGTGCCAGGCCAAACGCGGTTTGGCTACAGCCTCCAGGAACTCGACTCGCACCACTCGTTCGCCCTCCCGCCGTTCGCGTCGACTGCCTGATAAGCGATAGATCACAGGCACAATGAACTCCCGCGTGACAAGCGTCGACCTTGGCAGGCTCACCAACTGTGCCAGGTTGAAGTCGAGTGCATCCATGCAGGTCGATTCTCTTGTGCCGGTCAATCCTCACTTCGCCGCGACCGGTGCCACCGGCACGTTCTCCAGCATCCGCTGCAGCGCGACGCGGGACCAGTGGCGGGTGTGGTCATCGACGCGGATGCGGTTGACGATGCGGCCGGCGGCGAGTTCGTCGAGGCACCACAAAAGGTGCTTCTGGTCTATGCGGTACATCGTGGTGCATAGGCACTGCATGCCGGCCAGCGAGCGGATGGACTTCACGCCCGCGTACTTGCCGGCCAGGCGATTCACGAGGTGCATCTCGGTGCCGACAGCCCAGCGCGTGCCGGCCGGGGCCAGTTCGAGCGTTTTGATGATGTATTCGGTGCTGCCGGCCAGGTCGGACTTCTGGACGACTTCCCATTTGCACTCGGGGTGCACGAGGATTTTGCACTCGGGGTCTTGGGCGCGGATCTCATCGACCTGTTTTTCGGTGAAGAGGCCGTGGACGCTGCAGTGGCCTTTCCAGAGATAGAACTTCGAGTCGCGGATCTGCTCGAGCGTCAAGGCGTCCGCAACGGGCTGCGCCGT
>CAZQEN010000041.1:0-32281 GCA_964591605.1 uncultured Planctomycetales bacterium | reverse complement strand
GTGGTGGCTGACATGTGTTCTCCTGGCGCGGACTTGTGCTGCGGGTGAACGGATGGCTCGTGATAACGTTCGGTCATGGCTCTAACCGCTCACTTCGCCGGTCATGCTGGACATCGCTTCCCTCAGCCGCTCCAGAGCGCGCAGGTAACGCTTGGCCGCAGCACGTTCCTGGATTCCGAGCACCTGCGCCGCCTCCGCGTTAGTCAATTGTTCATAGTGACGCAGTGCGAGCACCTCCCGATCGATGGGCTCCATCTGGCCGATGACCTCGTTGACCCGCTCCCTGAGTTCGGCGCGCCCCGCCGCCGTCGCCGGCCCGGTGCAACCGGCCGTCAGTTGCGCCACCAGCGCGACTCGCGTGGTGTCAACTCCGTCGCCATCCGAGCTGCGGCCGGACGCAACTTCCCGTCTGACATCGCGCATCTTGACGCCCAGGTGATGCCGGTGCAGTTCCAGAAGCGTGTTGCCGACCATCCACCGCAGCCACAGGAACAATCCCGATGCAGATCGGGACGCGGTCTGGGCGAAAAACTCTGCCCGCCGCTCCGTGGCGGCGATGAACGCCTCCTGCAGCACGTCCGCCGCGTCAATCCGCCCGCGGAGCCTCGGTTCCATGCGGAACGCGACCATTCGCGCCAGCCGCTCCTGGTGGGCCGTCAGCAGCGCTCCCCACGCCGCCCCGTCCCCCCCCGCAGCGCGGACGAGCAGCGATTCCGTTCTCGTTTCGTCGACCATGCAGCAAGTCCCTTACTCTCTACTGCGCGAAGAAGCGCTCGCGAGACGCATGTCCGCGCATCTTCGTTGTTCCGACGGCACGGCCTGCTGAGTGGCGTGCCCGAACGGCGCCTCTGCGGCCCGCTTCCGGCGCGTGATGCCGTTGCCCTGCTTGCGAAACTGCCCGATTCGCCCGATTCTGATCCGAGGAGTGTCAGCCCTGATCGCTCTATTCTACACAGAAGACCGTGTTCCAGCGTACCAACGCCTTGCAGACCTGGCCGAGCGATGCGCCCAATCCCTCGGGAGTCGCCATTCTGAGAGTGCAGGAGCGCGGCAACGCCTGGCGTGGGCGCCGACACGCGGACAAAAAAGAGCTTGGCGATCCACAAGTGCTTGTGGTAGCATGTGTTGCAACGACACGGAGGGAACGGCCGTCGGTCGCAGGTTCGAGTCCGGCCGGGCGCGATGGACGCCGCCGATCATCCGACCAGCCCACGGCTTCGACTCTCTCATGGTCAGCAAGGAATCTCTGAGAATGTGTGCCGATCGGGAGGAAATCCGTGCGACCCGAACTCCCTGAAACCCCTCTGACTCGCCGCCAGTTCATCGGGACGGGCACAGGACTGGGGGTGGCCGCCGTCGTGTCTGCCGCTCTGTCTGAGGCTGCGCCAGCGGCGGAATCACCGGACAAACGCAGCGTGGGTATACAGATCGGCGCCGTATCGTTCGTCGACGAAGGCGTTGAGAAGGTCCTCGACCTCCTGCAGGAAAAAGGGGCCGTCGATACGATCTACCTGACCACCTTCACTTACGGGCGGGGGCTTTCGGGGCGGCAGGTTCCCGGCCAGCCGTTTCCGGATCACGGCGTGCAGGAATCTGACGAACGCTTCTTTCACGGCGGCAACTACGCCACGCCGCATCCCGAGTTCTATCGCAACACCATCCTCAAACAGACCCGCGCCCCCGACCACGGCGACCTGGACATCGTTGCCGCCGTTCTGCCCGCCGCCCGCAAGCGCGGCTTGCGCGTCTTCTGCTCGATCGAAGACGCGTTCCGCTCCGATGTACCCGGTGTCGAGCAGGTTGCCGAGGTCGACCTGCAGGGCCGAAAAGCGGGCACACTCTGTCTTTGCCATCCTGATGTTCGTGCCTTCTGGACCGGCCTGGCGACCGACCTGTGCCAATCATATGAGGTCGACGGCATCCTGTTCTTCAACGAGCGAAACGGGCCGCTGCTGAACGCACTGGGGGCCAGTCACGCACAACGGATCGCTTCGTCGCGGGTCGCCTGCTTCTGCGAGCATCACCGGCGGGCGGCCCGGGAGGCGGGCGTCGACTTCCAGCGCGCCCGCCAGGCTTTCCAGGAGCTCGATCAGTTCGTCCAGGCATCGCTCCAGGACAAGCGGCCGAGCGACGGCTACTTCGTCGAGTTCTGGCGCCTGCTCGTCAAGTGGCCGGAGATCATCGCGTGGGATCGGCTGTTCGATACGGTCAAGCACCAGGTCTTGGCCGAGGTGAACGCCGCCGTCAAGCGCGTACGGCCGGGCCTGCAGGTGGGTTTCCACATCGAACACGTCAACTCGTTCAATCCCATCTTCCGCGCCACGCGCAGCTACGCCGACCTGGCCACGAAAGCCGACTTCCTGAAAGTGGTCGTCTACAACAACTGCGGAGGCGAGCGCTACGCGAGTTTCATCCGCAACGTCGGGTCGACGGTTTTCCGCGATGTTCCGAAAGACGAGCTGCTGCGCTTCAACAACCGTCTGCTGAATTACGGGAACGAAGCGCCGCTGGAGGATTTGCCCACCGCCGGGCTCTCGCCCGACTACGTGTTTCGCGAGACGCGCCGCGCACTGGCCGGTGTGCAGGGCAAGTGCAAAGTGCTGCCCGGCATCGACATCGGCATTCCGACTGGCAAGGAGAGCCGCAAGGCCTCGCCCGATGACACCTACGCCGCGGTGGCCGCCGCCCTGAAAGCCGGAGCACACGGCCTGATTCTGTCTCGCAAGTATTCTGAGATGCGCCTCGCCAACCTGGCGGCGGCAGGGCGCGCCGTACGCGACGCCGCCACATCCTGATGCCGTTCCCTCGCCCCTGGCAAGCTGCAACTGCTTTGGTTATCATATTTTGCAGAGTTTCGCGAGAGATATTCTCTGCTCGTGGGTTGCGGGTGCACGTCGCGGAGGTGGAGTTGACCTCGTCGTGTCGGGATGTTCGATGGGCAGTCGGCGTGCTCGCCTGTGCCCTGGGTCTGCCGGTGGGCTCCGCCCGCGCGCAGACGCTCAGCAAGGGCCACCAGATCATCATCAACCGCGGGATCCAGCTTCACGGGCTCGTCGCCAACTATGACGTGTTTCACCTGAATACGTTCCAGAACGGCGGCTTCACCACGGTGCACTGGCTGTGGGATTCGACGATGAACTGGCTGGGGCCGGCGCCGGGGATGCCGTGGGCGCGGTGGGCCCGCAGCCCGGCTGAGACGCCCCCCCTGCCGTCAGAAGCCACGTACGCCGGCAACCTCGTCGCGATCCAGATCGGCGACGAGCAGGACCTCAACCAGGAATCCGTGCGCACCAGCGTCGCAGCGTGGTTCAACAGCATCCGCCCGCAGTTCCCGAACACGGTCCTGTACTGCAACAGCTACGGCGGACAGGTGACGAATCCGAACCTCGACGCGTTCATCAACACGTCTCAGCCGGACATGCTCAGTTTCGACACCTACCCCTTCCGCCCCGACGGTTTGCCCATCGGCGGAAGCCCCAAAAACCTCTACGGCGACATGCAGCGCTACCGCAAATTCGCCCTCGCCCACGGCATCCCGTACGCGATGTACACGCAGACGTTCCACGATGCGGTCACGCGCGATCCGTCGGAATCCGAGCTGCGCGTCGAGTACTTTGCCGGCCTGGCGTTCGGCTACACCTGGTTCAACTGCTTCACCTACAATACCGGCGCCACCTCGCTGTTCGTCGGCGGGAGCGGCGATACGACCCCCCTGCCGCTGTATGCCGCCCTCACCGAGATTCACCGCCGCGTGCGGATCCTGGGGCCGTCCATGGTCCGGCTCCGCAACATGGACGTCCGGTTCGTCAACGGCCAGCACATGGAGAACGGCACGCCGGTCAACAACGACACGCCGATCGACGTGCTCAACTGGGAGTTCGGCGTGAACGACCCGTGGCTGCGCGGGTGGGCGATCACCAACCTGGGCACGAAGAACAGCGGCCTGCGCGGCGACGTGTGGCTGGCCTGGTTCAAGCCGCTCGACGAGTCGTTCGACGGCCCCAACTACACCGACGAAATCTATATGATGGTGGTCAACGGGTTAACGTGGCTCGACGGCTCGGCGGTCGACTGCCGGCAGGAAGTCAAGCTCAACTTCGCGTTCGGCAGCTCGGGGATCACGCAGGTGCAGCGCCTGCGGCAGGACAACGGGCAGCTCGAACTCATCACGCTGCCGGAGATCCCCAACAGCGGCGGCCGCCGGCAGCTTGTCCTCACGCTCGACGGCGGCACGGGCGAGCTGTTCAAGTTCTACACGACCGCGACCTTCATCGGCGTGGAGTCGCCCGACGTGACGCCGCCCGGACCGGTGACGGGCTTCACGGCCCTCGCGCAGCCGCAGAGCGTGCAACTCTCTTGGCAGAACCCATCCGCCTCCGATTTCACGGGCACGCTGATCCGTCGCAAGACCGGCGGATTCCCGGCCCACAGGGATGACGGGCAGCTCGTGGCCGACAAGGCCGGCGCACCCGGCTCCACGGATAGTTATCTCGATACGGGTCTGGCCGATGGCGCGACGTACTACTACGCGGCGTTTGCCCATGACCACCATCGCAACTACGCGGCACCCGCCACCGTTTCCGTCACGCTCGATCTGGTGCCGCCCGGTCCGGTGAGCTCGCTGACCGCCATGGTCGCCGCCCAGACCGTCTCCCTGGCGTGGCAGAATCCACCGGACGGGGATTTCGCGGCCACCCGAATCATGCGCAAGACCACGGCCCCGCCCGCCCACAAGGATGACGGCGAGCTCGTGGTCGAGAAACCCGGTGCGCCCGGTGCGGCGGATGGCCATCAGGACTCTGGCCTCACCCCGGCGACGCCGTACTACTACGCCGCCTTTGCCCGCGACGTAGCGTTCAACTATTCAGCCGGCATGCCGGCCTCGGCCCGGACGCACTCACTGCGGGATTTCGATGACGATGGCGACTGCGACCAGGCGGACTTTGCCGTCTTCCAGAAGTGCCTGTCAGGCCCGTACAACCCCTACCCGGCCGGCTGCGCGCCGGCCAGTCTCGACGGCGACATCGACGTCGACGAGGCCGATTTCAATCTCTTCCTGCCGTGCATGAACGGCCCCAATCAGCCGCCGCCGTGTTGAGAACGACTCAATCGTCACACGCGGCGTTGGCCTCGACCGAGTCACGGAAGACTCCGCCCGCGGGGGCGCAGTTGGTGAACGCTTCGAGGTCGAAGCCGTCGATCGTGCCGCTGCCGTTCTTGTCGAAGCAGCGGCAGTCGCCGGTGGCAGGCTGCTCGCGGCAGACCTGGAACGAGGCGAAGTCGCGCATGTCCACGTCGTGGTCGCCGTCGGCATCGAAGATCGGGTCGTGGCAGGGAACGCCGACCGGCGTCACGTCCGCCCAGGTCAGACCGACCCGCAGCTCGTCGAGCGTCACGAGCGGCGAGGTGCTGACCTGCCGGACCAGAACGCTGGCCACCTGGGCCAGATCGTTGGTGGCGAAGGTCTCGTCGCTGACGGTGGGCGGCGGAGCGGCCGCGCCGAACGTACCGGGATCGGGGCTGATCCACAGGCGTGAGACATCGTTGGACGCTCCGCTGTTCAGCTCACAGACGGCGACGATGAAATGGGTCTCGCCCGGGACCAGTTGTGCACTGGCCCATGAGAGGGAGGCGGCGGACGCGTTACGGTTGTTGAAGATGCCCAGGTTGTATCGGCCGACATCGACGGGGTCGATCCGGCACTGGACCCGGGCTGCCACCGCGGTGACGTTGCTGCCCTGCGGGCCGGACATCGTATTGAGACCGGCGAAGAAACCACCGGCCGTATTGTTGCCCACGGCGACTGAATCGACCCGCAGGAGGAACGAGAAATAGAGCGTCGCCGGCGCCGTCACGGGCGTGGGCGTGGGCGGATCCGTGGTGGGGTCGGCGAAGCCCAGGCGGAAGCTGCCCCCGCTGTTGCCGGTGGACCCCGTGATAGCCAGCAGGTTCCCGACGGCCGCTTCCAGCGGTGACGGCGCGGTGAGGTTCCCCGTGAAGACATTGATGTCGTTCGCGCTGATCCCGGCCAGCGCCCAGGGCGTCCCTGTGCTCGGATTCACCCGCCCGTCGAGCGTGCCGGCCGGATAGTCGAACGGTTCATACACCAGCGGTGCGGCAAACACCGCAGACGCCATCCAGAACGTCCCTGCGCAAACCAGTGTTCGCATCGTTACACTCCTCGTGACACCCCCCAGTTCGTGATCCTCTATTCGGGTTGCGGGCTCCGTCCAGGCTGCATGCTCGGCGTCTCTGAGTGAGCTTCTCCCGCTGGTTCGCGGGCGACGCCCGTACCAGGATATTTCGGCCCTCATATGACTCAATGATGCCACCTGCGCATCTATCCGTCGCAACCGGGGTCGGCCGGAACGCCGTCGCGGGTGGCGCAGATCGTGAACGCGCCGAAGTCGGGCCCGTCGATCGTCCCGCTGGCGTCGGCGTCAAAGCCTCCGCATCCTGTCGTTGTGGCCGGCTGGCCGTAGCACGTCTGAAACCTGCCGTAATCGTTCAGATCGACGTCTCCGTCACAATCGCTGTCGAAGACCGGGTCTGGCGTGCACGGGCACTGCACGTCAGTGCAGGTCAGGCCGGGGTTCTCCCAGGTGCCGGTGCAGGCCGACTGGGTCGTTTCCGTGCAGGAGCCGTTCGGGGCGCAACATGGACCAAGGACCACCGGGCACTGGACATCGTTACAGGTCAGACCGGGGTTTTCCCACGTTCCGTTGCAGGCGCACTGCACCGTTTCGCTGCAGGTGCCGTCCGGGGCGCAGCAGGGGCCGAGGACGATCGGGCCGGGCGGCGTCACATCCGCCCAGGTCAGACCCACCCGGACCTCGTCCACGATCATGCTGTAGGGCGAGATGTCGATCTGGCGAAGAAAGAAGCAGTAAATGGCCGGAGGCCCGCCCGTGTTGTCACTGGCATAATTGATGTCCATGCCGGTCGCCGTCCGCGGGAAGTCGATGCCCTCCTCGGTGTACGTGGGGGCGACGGCGGCGCCGAAGGTGGCCGGGGGCGGGTTGACCCAGATCTGGTGAAGGTCGTTGTTGGTCGCCCCCTCGATGAAGGTGTAGCGGCCGACGATGAAGACGGGCTCGCTGTCGGGGCCGGGCGTCCGCGGGCGGGGGTCGAATACCACCGGGGCGGCCGACTGGTCCGGGCGAACGCCGATCCGGAATTTCGTGCTGTCGATGTCGTGCATGGCCACGTGCAGCCGCGTGCCCGCCCGCGTGGTGCCCGGCGGACCCTCGCCCGGTGGATACACTTCCTCAGGGTCGCGGTTGTTGAATCCAGCGATGAACCCGCCGTTCAGGTTCACCGGGAGCGTCGGATCGCCCGGATCGGTCATCGCGACGACGCGAAGGATCAGCGAAAAATAGACCTCACCGCTGGTAAAGACCTGCGGCCGGCCCTCAGTCGTGAGATCGCCGATGCGGATGCGGTCGACGACGCCGTTGCTGCCTCCGGCCCCGCCGATGCCCAGGAATCGAACGCTGTGGCCCGCCGAGGCCGCCAGGCCGGGAACGCAGAGTGCATCGGGGTCAATCATTGCGTCCAGCGTGCTGATGGTGTTGTAGATACCGCCCGCGCGCCACGTCTGGCCGGTCGGTGCGGTCTTGCCGGGGTAGGTGTCGTGTTTGCCCAGCGCGTCGCCGACGGCGTGGTCGAAGCCGTCGTAGGTCGGCGCCTCGGCCAGCAGCACGGACGGAATCAGGACAAGCGGGGCTGCCCACACAAGCTTTCGCATGGCGTTAGACCGTTCTTTGTCCGTAGTCCGTTGTCGGGTTCATTGATCCTTTCGTCCGGCGTGCAGAGGACCTTCAACTGACGAATGGCTACGGACCCAACAACTGACAACGGACGACTGACGACGGACCAATTGCTCAATTCCCGCAATTCGGATCAGCGGCCACGCCGGGGTTGTAACACACCTGGACCTTCGCGAAGTCGCGCACGTCGGCATCACCGTCGCCGTCGAGGTCCATATCTTCACAACCGGGCTGAACGGGCACCCGGTCTCGCGACGCGCAGTTGACGAATTCGTTCACGTCAAAGCCGTCCACGAATCCGTCACAGTTGAAATCCGCCGGAGGGGCACACGCCCCGATCTCAAACGCCCCCGCCAGCGTGCCCGGCGATTCCGGACAGGTGATGACGACCACGTCGCGGGCTCCGTTGACGGCGTTGGCCGGGATGTTGAAATTGCACGTCAGGTGCTGCGGATCGGTGACGTCCACGTTGTTGCCCTGGATGTCCGGCTGACCCGTCGTCCGCAGCCAGACCTGGGTGACGCCCTGCACGAAGTGGTTGCCCGTGACCTGGACGCCCACAAGCTGCTGGCCGGGTGCTCCCGCGTCCGGAGCGATGCCGGCGACTGTTGGAGGCGAGCAGGGCACGTCAGAGGTGACGTCGGCCCAGCTCGTCCCGATCCGCAGCTCGTCGAAGCCGATGCGGGTGGCCTGGTAACCCGTCGTCGCGGCACGGCTGCTGCCTTCCCGCAGGAAGAAGCTGCGAACCGAGAGCTCGGGAATGTCGCCGCCGGTGCTCGTCGCTGACGGCGCGGGTTCCAGCGCGTTATTGCCGAACGTCTGGGGATCCGGATTGACCCAGATGCTGGAGACATCGTCGGTGTTGATGGGGTTGGAGCCCGTGTTGTTCTTCATGTCGTATGAGACGACCACGAAGAGGGCATTCGCCGTATCCAGTCCTCCGGGGTAGATCGTTCCATATGGCGGGTTCGTATCCGCACCGACCCAGACGGGGGGCGCGCCGGAAGTGGGGGTGCCATGGCCCTGGATGCCGATGTTGAAGGCATTCGTTGCGCCTTCGTCTCCCTGGGCACACCGGAGCAGGAGGCGGGCCGCGGCCGTCTGCATCGTGCAGGCGCCGGAGTCGGTGCACAGGCACGCCTCGGGAGGCTGGTTGTTGAATCCGGCGTGAAAACCGCCGTTGCCCGGCGTCGGCGTGGTGGGTGCTTCGACCACCCAGACCATCAACGAGTAGTAAAGCTTGCCGCGGGTGATGGTCCGAAACGGACCAATGGGCGGTGACTGATTGAGATTGATCGGGCTGACGCGGCTGACTTTGCCGCCGTTGGAAGCCGTGCCGTTACACATCACTGCGTGTCCCGTAGCGGCGGGCATCGGTGCAGGGGGATTGAGGTTATTGTTGATGATGTACGGCCAGTAGCCGCTTCCACCTCCCGGTGGTCCCCACGCGGTGTTGTTGTTCGCACCGGCCCAGGGACTGGGCGGATACTGTGCGCAGACCAGCGGTTGGGTGGAGCACCAGGTGGCCGGTTCCGGATTGCCACACGTCCAGCTCGAGAAAGGATCCGTCCGGTGTCGGATGGGGTCACCCAACTCGTAACCGATCTGAGTCCCCAGCAGATGACCCGCGTCACTGTACGGCTCATAGGCGAAACCATCGTAGTACATGGTCCACGCCTGGACCTGCGAAGCGGCAACCAGGAGCGCAACCCCCGTGCCGGCGAGCAGTTTTTTCATCGGTATACCTCCCTCACAATACGAAAAGAAGGGCCGTTGCCGGCCCCTCAACGCAGTACCACACTTGTGGCCACCGCACCTTCGTCGCGCAAGCCATTCCCTTTCCCGGCTCAATAACGCCGCCGGCGGCTCCTCATGAGCGGCAGTGCCCCCACCAGCAGAAGGAGCGAGGCTGGCTCGGGTGTCGTCACGCTGGCCCAGGTGGTCCCGATCCGCAGCTCATCGAAGTATATCGTGCCCGTTCCAACAGTGTTGACGTTGCGAAGATTGAAAGTCACGACAGACGTGATGCCATCGGCCAGGCCCGGATTGCTCACCAGCGTCGGGGCCGGTTCCGGATCGCCGGGGGTGGGATTGATCCACATCTGGGCCATGTCGTTGCTCGTGCCGGCGACAAATGTATACGCCGCAACAACGAATACCGTCTCGCCAAACGCGTGACCGGAGCTCTCAAGCTGAACGTTTCCCGCCCCCGTGCCCGAATTCATGGCAGTTCCGACCAGGTATTTTCCTGAGTCAGCAGGATCTGTCTTGACCCGCAGGCACGCGCCAACCGAGCCCGCTGACGTGCCTGGACCGGCCACATTGTTGAACCCGCCCACGAGCATGCCGGGAACATTCGTGGTCGCGAGTGCGTCCACCTTCAAAAAACCGGACCAGTACACGGTGCCCGTGTTGATGGCCGTGGGAGTCACCTGGATTCGCGCTACGCCGATCTGGGTCTGATCGAGGCCGACGCTGTTACCCGCGGGGGCAGGCATGCCCGCAATGGGTCCCAGGCTGCCGCTGGCGATGCCCGGCGCCTCGTTGGTCGCGCCGCCGCCCCCGACGTAACGCCAGTGCTCGTTATAGGCGACGTTAAGCTGCCCCGGGTTCGGCGTGGCCGCCGTATCGTCCCGCGGCGCCAGCTTCTCTCCCGGCGCGTACTCAAACCCGTCGTAGAACAGCAGACTGGCCGACGCCGGACTGACCACGCACAACAGCACCAGTAATGACAAGCCTTTTCGCATTTCCCGCCTCCTCCGAGAGATTTGAAAATCGAGCCCCTCGGCCCGAATGGGGCGCTTTTCCGCCTTTTAAGTTACGCCCCCACTGACGCGGTGTCAAGGAAAAATCGCACAACTCCAGGAAAGCCGGAGCTTTGCAGTCCGTGCGGGCGAGTATTGTGCGTATAGACTCGCTTAGGCTCGTGCGACCTGCACGCCGGGGTCGTGGCCACTGGTAGCCGTCGCTTTTTGCCTTCTGTTCAGCGTAGCTGAAATTCACCTCCCGACCGTCCGTTTCACCACACCAGCGGGTTGGCCGTGCCCCAGTGAACCCGGAGGTTGGGCGTCCGGACGGCCGCAACATGACCATCGCCATAGAGCGTGTTCTTCCATGACTTCCCGCAGTTGGAGAGATACGGCTGAGCGATGCTCGGGTCCAACGCCATGGCTGCGGGACTGCCGGGGGGAACATCTTTCGGAAGCTCGTCACCGCCATGGAAGAACTTCCAGCCCGCCTGACGCTGGGCTGACTGGTCGCTGGACATGACGACGGTGTCGGGGCGAATCCTGAATTCCAGCGGCCAGCGCTGGTCCAGCTTCGAGATCCACTCGTCCGCGGTCTTGCTGAACACGCGCGAGCCATTGATGGTGACCCAGACTCCCTGATTATTGGTGTCCAGGAAGTAGTTTCCGGCTGAGTCGGGAGGCGGATTGGCGACCCACCAGTAGAGAATCTTCCCCGCACCCGGGCCGACCGCATCACCCGGGATGAAGAAGTTCTTGACGGTCCATGGGCGGATCGTATTCGCGGGGCAATAGAAGATCTCCGCGCCGCGATTGATGGTGCGAATGACCGCCCTTCGGAAGTTCCAGATCAGGGTCTCCACGCTGTTGTCGTTGCCACCGGGGAGAATCCGACGGTTTTCATTCGCGTACATGAGCGCGGCGTAGCCCTGCTGCTTGAGATTGGACTGGCACTGAACACTTCTGGCCTGCATCCGGGCACGCGACAGCGACGGCAGCAGGATCGCGACCAGCAGCGCGATGATGGCGACGACGACGAGAACCTCGATCAGCGTGAACCCCGTGCGACGTTTCATGGATCGGCCCCTGCTCCCTGGGAGCGGTGCGGACAACGGGCAGAAATGCGAAATGCGCCCTCCCCCTGTCTGCTAATGCGACGATTCAGCCCCGCGCGGATGAGCGCCGGGGTTGGGGACCACGTGCCGGCCGGCCGGCGGCCGGAATCTGATGTACGACCTGTAAAGACGCATGACACCACTGCGCGTCTCACCTGCAACGGCCCGAGCGGGCCAGAGTCGTCGCCCGACGTGCAATCCACCCCAATGAATATACCCGCTGCGGCGATGCCCGACAAGGGTTGGAGCGATTTCTCTGGAGGCAGGTTGGCGGCGATGGAGCGGCGCTGGACAGACTCAGGACGGGTTGATCCTGTCGGCGCGCCGGGCTAACCTGCCCACATCCATTGCATCTGACACAGGAGGTAGAGCTCATGGACGATCAGCAGGACTTGAACGACGCACTGCCGCGACGCGATTTCCTGAAGCATTCGGTGGCGGCGGCCGGGGCACTCGGTGCCGGCGGCGTAGGGAGCGGCGAGGTCCTCGCCCAGCAGGCTCAGCCGCGTCGGGCCCGCGTGCGGGTGCCGGGTGAGCGCCGACCAGGGGCGGCGGCAGGCCGGCATGCCTACAACGACCTCTACACCGGCCACTACACCGACAAGATCGCCTTCCCGATGGGCGGGATCGGCGCGGGAATGATCTGCCTCGAAGGCACGGGTGCCCTCTCGCATGTGTCGCTCCGCCACCAGCCCGACGTGTTCAACGAGCCGCAGGTTTTCGCGGCTGTGTGCGTCAAAGGCAACCCCAACATCGCCCGGGTCCTGGAAGGACCGGTTCCCGAGTGGAAGGCCTACGGCCCCGGCGGCACGGGCAACGGTGCGGCCGGCAAGACCTATGGCCTGCCCCGCTTCCGTCAGTGCTCCTTCAAGACCCGTTTCCCCTTCGGGACCATCGAGCTGAGCCACCCGAAGGTGCCGCTGGGTGTCGAGATCACCGGCTGGAGCCCTTTCGTTCCGCCCGATGCCGACAATTCCTCTCTCCCGGTCGCGGCGCTGGAGTATGAGTTCACCAACACCGGCGGCCTGGCGATCGAAGCCGTGTTTTCGTTCAACGCGAAGAACTTCATCGCGACCGGCAACGATCAGAGCGTGCGGTCGGCCCCCGGCGGATTTCACCTCCGCCAGAAAGCGCCGAAGGACAAACCATGGGAAGAGGGCTCGGTGATCATCAGCACCACCGACCCGGGCGTGAAGGTGAATCATGCCTGGTTCCGCGGCGGCTGGTGGGACCCGCTGACCCTGGCCTGGCGCGACGTGGAGCAGGGCGCGGCCTACGACCGTCCGCCCGTCGAGGAGGGCGGCGCTGCCCCGGGCGGCAGCCTGTTTGTGCCGTTCGAGCTGGCGCCGGGCGGCAAAAAGAAGATCGTGGTGCAGATCTCGTGGTACGTCGCCGCCTCGAATCTCACGGCGGGCAAGCCGGCGGAGGACAAGCCCGCCAGCCCCCCCGCCTACGTGCCCTGGTACGCCTCGCGCTTCAAAGACGCTCAGGAGGTGGCCGCGTACTGGCGTGAGAACTACGACAAACTTCGCGAGCGGTCGATGGCGTTCAGCGACTGCTTCTACGACACCACGCTGCCGCCGGAGGTGGTCGAGGCGATTGCGGCGAATCTGACGATCCTCAAGTCCCCCACCGTCCTGCGCCAGTCGGACGGGCGGCTGTGGGCGTGGGAGGGCTGCCACGACAAGGCAGGCTGCTGCCACGGGACGTGTACGCACGTCTGGAACTACGCGCAGGCCATTCCGCACCTGTTCCCGTCGCTCGAACGCACGCTCCGCGAGACGGAGTTCAACGTTTCGCAGGACGACAAGGGTCATCAGACGTTCCGGACGGTGCTGCCGATCCGCCCGCCGACGCACGATTTCCACGCCGCCTCCGATGGCCAGCTCGGCGGGATCATGAAGGTCCACCGCGAGTGGCGCATCAGCGGGGATACCGAGTGGCTGCGCCGCGTCTGGCCGAAGGTGCGGCAGAGCCTCGATTACTGCATCAACGCCTGGGATCCCAAGGGCCAGGGCGTGCTCGAGGAGCCGCATCACAACACGTACGACATCGAGTTCTGGGGGCCCGACGGCATGTGCACCAGTTTTTACCTCGGGGCGCTCGCGGCGGCCGTGGCGATGGGCACCGCGCTCAAGGATGACGTCAGTCGCTACAAGGAGCTGTACGACAAGGGCCGCAAATACATGGAGAGCGAGCTCTGGGACGGCGAATACTTCATTCAGAAGGTCAAGTGGGAGGGCCTGCGGACGCCGGATCCGACGCAGGTGCAGACCGTCCACGGCTATTCATCGCCCGAGGCGATCGAGCTGCTCAAGAAGGAAGGGCCCAAGTATCAGTACGGCACGGGCTGCCTCTCTGACGGCGTGCTGGGCGCGTGGATCGCCGCCTGCTGCGGTGTCGGCGTCATCCTCGACGAGGAGAAGCTCCGCTCGCACCTCAAGTCGATCCACAAGTACAACCTCAAGAAGGATCTGTCGGATCACGCCAATCCGCAGCGGCCCTCGTACGCGCTCAACGATGAGGGCGGCCTGCTGCTGTGCTCGTGGCCCAAGGGCGGCAAGCCATCGCTGCCGTTCGTCTACAGCGACGAGGTCTGGACGGGCATCGAGTATCAGGCGGCCTCGCACATGATGATGCTGGGGCTGGCCAGCGAGGGCAACGAGGTGGTCCGCGTGGCCCGTGACCGCTACGACGGCCGGGTGCGCAACCCGTTCAACGAATACGAGTGCGGCCACTGGTACGCCCGGGCGATGTCGTCGTACGGGCTGATCCAGGGACTGACCGGCGCCCGCTACGACGCCCTCGAGAAGACGCTGTACCTGCGCCCGACGATCGCCGGCGACTTCAAGGCGTTCCTCTCGACCGCCACCGGCTACGGCACCGTCGGCCTTCGCGATGGAAAGCCCTTTGTGGACGTGAAATCGGGCAAGATCGACGTGGAGAAGATCGATTACCGGCCACCAACGCAGGCGTGAATCGGCATGAGCACTTCGCCGGTCAAGGTTGAAGCACTTGCGGCCGATATCAGTTTCACGGCGGATGTGCTACACGTCGTGCTTCTGGACGGCCGTGAGATCATCGTCCCAATCGAGTGGTTTCCTCGTCTACGAGATGCCACGCAAGAACAGCGTGAGAACTGGCGCCTCATCGGCGGGGGTATCGGCATTCACTGGGAAGCCCTCGACGAAGACATTTCCGTCGAGAGCTTGCTCGCCACCGATTAGGTTTCTGCCACGAGGGAGTGCGCCTACGGCAATGACACCGGTCGACGCAGAACTTTCGACAGAGCAGGCGGCGAATCTCCTCAACGTGTCCCGTCCTTTCGTCATCAAACTTATCGAGCAGGGGAAACTACCCGCCAGACGCGTGGGCAAGCATCGCCAGATCCGCCTGGGTGACGCCCTGGCGTACAAGAAGCGCAGTGATGAACAACGCCGGGCGGAGCTGCAGAAACTAGTCCGTGAGGGCCAGGACCTGAAGATGGGCTACTGAGCGGGGCGACGCTGCGCGAGTTCATCGACTTTCGCTGATCACGGCGTTCCTCACTGCTCCCGCCACTTCGCCTGCGCCGATTTGTCCAATGGCTCCTGGACACCGAGGGGCCACGACGGTCACGTTCGGGTTTAACGGCCGCCAGACGCGGGGGTCTGTAGGCCCAAAGAGCGCGATGGTCGGGATGCCGAGGGCGGCGGCGAGATGCGTGATGCCGCCGTCGTTGCCGAGGTACAGATCGGCAGCCGACAGGTGCTCTGCCACTCTGGCGAGGTCGGGCTCGACGACGAGTGACTGGCGAGGATCCGCGGCCATGCGCGTTTGCAGGATCTCCGTCCACTCCGGAAAGCGTTCCATCTCTGCCGGCCCCAGGAGCCACTGGATCTGCACGCCAGTGAGGCCATCCGCGACCTCCAGGAACCGCTCGAACGGCCAGCACTTCTCGCGCGCGCCGCTGCCGGGATGAATGACGATGCGCCGGACGGCGCGTCGCGCAGCGGTCTCGCGCCCGGTGCCCACCGGCGAGATACCGGTGCCCTGCTGCCGCTGCCGGCGGCGGTCAGGCGACGGATGTGGCCTGGAGTGTTCACATCCAGGCAGCGTGATCCACGGAGCAGATGGTTCTGGAATCTCCACACCAGCGGACCGAAGATCCCCGGCCCACTGTGCGGTGATGTGCCGGCGCTCTCGAACGGTTTCGCCGCGCGGGCGGGGATCGATCCACAGGCAACCCGCGTCGCGGAGGCAGGCGATCCGGGCGGAGGGCCGGGCCTGTGCGTCCCCCAGGCAACTGAGCACCCAGGCCGCCCCACCGATCCATGATGAGAGTCGCTCGTCGATCGGGCCCGCCTCCAGGAACAGCGTGTGCATGCCCAGTCCCTCGGGCGACAGACACTCGTCCACCACGCTGCGCCCGGCCGCGAGGCGGGCCGATGCCGCCGAGGCCACCGCCGCGACACGCTGCACCGGATGCTGCGATCGGACCGCCTGCACCAGCGAGAGCGTCAGGATGAAGTCACCGATCGCTCCCTGATGCAGCACCAGGCCGAAGTCCGACAGGCCATCTGGCAGATCGTCCTGCGTTTTCGTGCTGGTCGGGCTCAACAGGTCCTCCCGCGTCGGTTATACTGCCGTGTGGATTGACACGGTAACATCGACTCGCCATCGAGTGGAGATGCGGATGAATCTCACCGAAAGCACGACCGTCCGGGACCTCCTGAGCACCCATCCACAGGCCGCCGAGGTGTTGCTGCGCCACGGCATGTGTGAAGACTGCCAGGCCGACCCCCCGCCGGTCCCCCTCGGCCACTTCGCCCGCAAGCACTGCGGCGGCGACCTGCCCGGTCTCATCCGAGAGCTCGAAGCGGTCATCACTGCCGTCCGCTGATCTGGCCCGTGATCGGTCCTGACGTTCCCGCGTCGACGCGTCGTGTGCCCGTGCGCCGTCATCTTTGCCCATCCTCACGTTCTCACTTTCCCACTCTCTCACTTGATTGCTCCCCCCCGCCGTGCGGCATTAGAATCCGTTCATGTATCGCAACGTCCGGCTGCTCGTGGCCTACGACGGTACCGATTTTCACGGCTGGCAGACACAACCGGGCCTGCGCACCGTCCAGGACCTCGTCGAGCAGGCCGTCCGGCGCGTGGTTCGACACCAGGTGAGCGTCATCGGCTCCGGACGGACGGATTCAGGCGTCCATGCCGCGGGCCAGGTGGCCAACTTCATCACCACCTGCCCGATGCCCTGCGACAGCCTGCGGAAAGCAATCGGCAGCCGCCTGCCCAAGGACATCTCGGTCTATCATGCCGCCGACGTGCCGCTGGGGTTCCGGGCCACCCGCGACGCCGTGTCCAAGCAGTACCGCTACACCATCTACAACGATCACGACCGGCCGGTGCAATCCCGCCTGCATCGTTACGCGTATCACTTCTGGCACCCGCTCGACGTCGAACGGATGCGTGCGGCGGCCGTGCACTGGATCGGCCGGCACGACTTTGCCGCGTTCGCCTCCAGCGGGCACGGGCGCGAGTCCACCGTGCGGACGGTGCTGCGCATCGAGGTGGCGCGCCGTTATGAAGAGGTGCAGATCGATGTGGAAGGCTCCGGCTTCCTGTACAACCAGGTGCGCAATATGGTGGGCACGCTGATCGAGATCGGCCGCGGCCACTGGTCGCCGCAGCGGGCCCGCGACATTCTCGAGAGCCGCGACCGCTCGAACGCCGGGCCCACCGCCCCTGCCCGCGGCCTGTGCCTGCAGTGGGTGCGCTACGATCTGAACCGCGAATACCCGATCCCGCCGCAACTGCGGGAGGCGCAGTTCGAGCCCCTGGCCGAGACCGACGAACCCGGCGCTGAGCCGGAACCGGCCGAACTCGACGAGCCCGTATGAACGTCTGTCACATCATCACGCGCCTCATCGTCGGCGGAGCGCAGGAGAACACGCTCCTGACGTGCAAGGGCCTCCATCAGCACGGCCACGAGGTGCACCTGGTGATCGGGCCGGATGCCGGCCCGGAGGGCAGCCTCACGGCGGAGGCGCACGCGGGCGGGTACGGCGTCCACGTTGCGCAACACCTGCGCCGTGCGGTCCGCCCGCTTGAGGATTTGCGGGCCCGCCGGGAGATCCGCCGGCTTCTCGAGCGGATCCGCCCTGACGTCGTCCACACGCACAGCAGCAAGGCGGGCATCGTGGGGCGCCTGGCCGCCCATGACGCCGGCGTGCCCGCAATCGTGCACACGATCCACGGTGCAAGCTTCAACCGCACGCAAACCGCCCCCCTCCGGTGGTTCTACCGCAAGCTCGAGCGCCGTTGCGGGCGGATCACGCATCGGTTCATCAGCGTCGCCGACGCGATGACCCGCCAGATGCTCGACGCGGGCGTCGGCAGCCCCGACCGATACACGACGATCTACTCGGGCATGCGGACGGAGTGGTTCGATCCCGCCCGCCACGACCGCGCCGCGATCCGCTCCCGCTGGGGGTTCGATGATTCGATGGTCGTTGCCGGCGCCATCGCGCGGCTGTTTCGCAACAAGGGGTACGAGTCGCTCATTCCCGCGATGGCCCAGGCCGCCCGCAGGTGTCCGGAGCTGCGCTTCGTCTGGGTCGGTGACGGCGCTCAGCGCGGCGAATACGAACAGCAACTCGGGGCACTGGGACTGCGTGACCGCGTGCTGCTCACCGGTCTGGTACGGCCGGAGGAGGTGGCGGCGATGATCGCGGGAATGGACTTCCTGGTGCACGCCTCGCAGTGGGAGGGCCTGCCGCGGGCCGCCGTCCAGGCGCTGCTGATGGAGCGGCCGGTGATCAGTTTCGATATCGACGGCGCACCGGAGGTCGTGATTCCGCATCAGACGGGCGTACTGGTGCCGCTCAATGATCAATCCCGGCTGGCGGAGGCGATGGTCGAGCTGGCGGCCAGGCCGGACCTGCGCCGCGCCTGTGGCCGGGCCGGCCGCACCCTGTGCCTCGACCGCTTTGACTGGAAGTACATGGTTGACCGGATCGAGCGGGTCTACCGGGAGCTGCTGAGTGAGCAGCACCCCACAACGACCAGCATCCCACAGACCGCGGAAACCGCAGACGCGCAAAGGCCGCAGAGATAAAGGGTGTTTTCTCTCTGCGGCCTCTGCGTCTCTGTGGTTCTAATTGCCAGCACAGGCGATGCTTCATGCCGCTTTGGGCGCGGGGGCGGTGGCGGCCTTCCGGGCGATTTCGACGAGCTTGTCGAAGCAGACCGGGTCGGCGATAGCAACTTCGCTGAGCATCTTGCGGTCGAGAGCGACGCAGGCGTTACGCAGGCCGTTGATAAACCGCGAGTAGGTGATGTCTCGCATCCGGCAGGCGGCGGTGATCCGGGTGATCCAGAGGGCCCGGAACTCGCGCTTGCGGGCCCGGCGATCGCGGAAGGCGAAGCGGCACCCGCGCATGACCGCGGGCACCATCGTCCGGTAGAGTTTGCTGCGGCCCAGGAAATATCCCTTGGCCTGCCGGCGGACGCGGCGCTTGCTGCGATTGCGGGCTGCTCCTGAAGTGGCACGAGGCATCGAAGTCTCTCCTAAACGGTCAGGCCGTCCCCAGCCCGAGTTTCTCAAGGGTCCGCCTGGCGTCCCGGGTGGTCAGCACCACCGTCCGGCGCAGCCGCCGGCGGCGCTTGCTCGAGCGGCTGCTGAGCAGGTGGCCGCGAAACGCCTTCTTGCGCTTGACTTTCCCACGTCCGGTCACGCGGATCCGCTTGCGGAGTCCCTTGTGTGTTTTCGGTTTCAGCTTACCCATACCATCCCTGCTGTCTGTCGCAACGACGAAAAGAACCGCATTGTAGGGAGGAAGGGGCCGGTCTGCAAGCGGGCTAATGACGGATTTCAAACCCGTCGAATTCGCCGGTGGCCGGCCCTTCGTCCACGTGGATGTCCCGGATACAGCCGCCCATCTGCCGCCGAATGGCCTCGATAAAGGCCTGAAGATGGGTCGGGTCGCCCTCGGCCAGCAGCTCGACCCGCCCGTCGGGCAGGTTCCGGACCGCCCCCTCGACCGGGTGATCGCGGGCCACCTGGGCCGTCGTGTACCGGAACCCGACCCCCTGGACCCGACCCGAGAACAGGACGGTCCACCGCAAGCGGTCGGGAGCGCCGGCCATCATTCCACCGCGCCTGTGGGGGCCGGGGTCGGCGTTCCCGCTCCCGGCTGGCCCGCCGTCTTCGTGAAGTCTTCGAGCCGCTGCTGGAACTTCGAAGCCTGGTCGCCCTTGAGCACGAAGACCGCCTTCTGGTCGCCGGCCAGCATGGCGTAACGGCTCATCTCCGCATCGTTGACCGGCCCGGTCTTCGACAGGAGGACCTCGAGCCGCTGGCCGTCATTGAGCACGACCCACATGCGTTCGAGCTCCTTGTCGAGACCGAACGGGGCGAGATCGTCCGCCTTGTAGGCCGCGTAACGATGCGTCTTGAGATCACGGAAGACGTTGAGCTTTTCGGTGACCTTCTGATCGTCGATGGGGACGAGCGGATCGGCGACGTACTTCCAGTTGGTGCCGGTCTTGCGGACGGCCACCTGCGTGGAGCCGTGCTCGAAGCCCAGCTCGGTTACGTTGTTGACGTCGAACTTGAGGATCTGCCGATCGTGCATCTCGGCCGTCGCGTCATCGAAGATCTTGGAATCGAGCTCGTAGACCATCGGCTGGTCGTCGCGTGCCGCGTACGTCTTGCCGCCCTTTCGGGTGATCGAGAGGTGGTAGACCTTGATCTCGGGGGGAGGCGGCGCGGCGGGCTGAGTGGCCGCGGGCTGGGTGGCGGCGGACACTTCGTCGGCCGGGGCCTGGGGTGCGCCCTGGATGGCCGGCTGAGTGGTCATACCCGCTTCGCGCCGGGCCTTGGCGAGCTCCTCTTTCAGCATCTCGGTCGCCTTGGGATTCTCCTTGCCCTCGCTGCGGAGCGTGGTCGTCGTGTATTCGAGCAATTCCTCGAGCTGCTTGACGCGCTCCTGGGGCGTCTTCTTCTGCGGAGCGGCCGGGCGCGTGGTGGCCGCGGCCAGCGGGCGGGCGGGTGCAGTGGCCGGCGGCTTTGGGGCCTCCGTCATGGCCGGAGCCGTGGCCGCAGGCTTGACAGCCGGCGCCGTCGTGGGCGGCCTGGGGACCGGCACTTCCGTATACACGGCCAACTTCACTTCCGGCTCATTCAAACCGTACTCGGCCTTGTCGCTCGTCGACACGACGCTCTTGGCCCGCAGGTTCGACACATCCGCCAGAATGTTGCGGACGGCGTCCGCGTCAGCACCGGCCTTCACCGGCTCGATCATCGACCATTTGTCGGCCTTCTTCTCGAGGACAACTGTGTCGTAGCCGGCTCGGGCAATCTCGATCTTGTTGGCCTGGTCGCGCACGAACTTGAGCACGGTTCGATCCCGGTAGGATACCGGACCAGCCAGCAACTGGTCGGCGTCGGTCTTGGAGATGGCCCCGACGAGCTGCTCGGCGTCGTTTTTGGCATACACCAACTGTCCGCTGGAGGTCGGATTCCCGATCAGCACCTTCACCGGCGCCCCGATCACCCCCCGGCGGCTGACGGCGATCCAGCCACGCGGTTTGGTCCAGTCGTGCTGCAGGAGAGGCTCGTCGCCTGCCGCGAACTCGACCGCCTTGAGATTCTGAACGGTCTTGGCAAGATCCTCGGCCGCGGCGGAATCCGCCGGGGTGCCGTCCTCGAAGGTCCAGTCGCCCTTGGCCCCTTTGGTGAGCGTCATCTGGCCGCCGGCGTTGGACGCCTCGATCTTGTTGATTTCACCGGCGCTGTCCGAGGCGGCCAGCCGCTTGTCGCGCAGGTCATTGAGCGCGGTGGAGAGATCCTTCACGGTGCTCTCACCGATCGCAAACACCCACGGGGCCGATTCGAGCTTGGCGAAATAAGAGGTGGCGCTCGGATCCGTCGCCCCGCCGATGAGCAGAGCGACCGTCTTCTTCTCGGTGGACGGCTGCGTATCGGCCGGCTTGGTGTTCGGGTCGCCCGGCTTGTTCTTGGCCGGGATTTCCCGCTCCGTGTCGATCGTGAACTTCAGGCGCGGCTTGTCGAGCTGATAGACCCGCAGGGCGATCGGATCGTCTTCCTTCCAGTCCTGCACGTAGAGCGAGCTGATCGGCCGCACGATCTTCTCGATCGCCTCCTTGTCGCCCCGGCTGGGCGTGGGCGACTCGACGATCCACTTGCCGTCGTTCTGGGTCACGACGTAGTTCTGAAGACCCTGCACTTCGACCTTCTTGACGTCCTTCAGCTCGAACTTCACGACGCGCTTGTCCCTGAAATTCTCGAGTTTCTTGTCGAATGTGCTCTTGAGGTCGGTGTTGGCCTGGTAGATGACGTCAGAGTCGCCGGTCTTGACGTAGGTGCCGGTGCCGGTGGGCGTCTTGTTGCCGATGATCACGTCGGCCTGGAGCTTCTCACCGGTGTAGAGCTTGACGACGGCGTTGGGCTTGGCCAGTCCGCTGACCGCGTCGGAGGGCCGATCCTTATCGTCGGCGTTGTAGGTCTTGACGTACTTGATCTCACCCAGCCGGTCAGACAGGGCGTTGACCTCGAACTCGCTGGCCGGGGCGGCCAGCGGCTCAGTCATCTGCCAGGCGCCGTCCTGCTTCTTGAAAACGAACTTCTTGCCGGCGCGGTCGGTGTACTCGATCCGGTCCACGTCCTTGGGCTTGGGGTCGTAGAGGGCCCTGGCGATTTCCGGTTTGGCCTCCTTCTGGTCGCCCTTGGTCCGCTTCTGTGCTTCCGAGTAGAACCAGTAGCCAGCCACGACGGCCGCCACCAACGCCAGGATGAGTGTTGTTCGCGTATTCATGACGCTTGGGTCTCGACTCTCAACAGTTGTGGTTCACGGGTGCCACTGCTCCGCGAGCAGTGGTAACTGCCGCCGTCCTCGTGACGGCGGCCCAACTGCGGACAGATTATTTGCGCCGGACGAACCAGACGCCCAGTCCTGCCACGAAAACGGCCAGCGGCCAGATGAAGGCGATGGCCCACAGCGACGTCTGGCTCCTGGCCGCGATCTGCGGCACCACCGGCACTTCGGCCGGCCCGGCGGCGATCAGGTCCTGGTGGCCGCTCAGCCAGAACATCGCGTTCACAAACAGATCCGCGTTCTCCAGCGGGGCCGGGTCGGTCACGAGCCTGGTCTGCTTGCCCTCCATCCGCATGACGCGCTGATTGAGGTAATCGTCGCGGAACGACATGCCCGAACCCAGAACGACGATCCGGCCCTTGGTCTTGTCGTTTTCGGCGGCCATGGCGATGGTGAACGGGGGCTGCATCGATTCGCCCTCGATCAGGGAGAACGAGCCGCCGTCCGGGCTGCGCAGAGCCTTGATGATGCGCCCGATATCCTTGTCCGCCCAGAACTCGTTAGCTCCAGAAGGCACTTCGAGGATCGGCGCGAGCTTGACGCCTTCGGGCGTTTTCTCGGCCCGGGTCAGCGGGCACACGTCGCGGACCAGGACGCGCCTGCTTTTCAGCGGCTCGCCGACGGGCTGCGAGGTGAAACCGTTTACGCCCATGTAATACCACTGCATGAGGTTGATGCCGTACTTGCCCGGGCTCTGCTTGTCGATCACACCGCGGATGATGCGATAATCCGGCTTGACCTCGATGCCCCAGTCGTCGCGGAGGTAGCTTCCGTATTCATATTCCGCGGGCGGAGCGAACGGCCCGGTGGGCGTCCATGAGGTCAGGAAGATCGCCGGCGCGCCGCCGGCCAGGGCGTCCTTGACCTGCTTGAGCTCCGCCTCGCCGAACGATTTCTCGTTGGGCTGCTGGCCCATCATGAAGTTCGGCTGGCTCTTGGGCGCCGGCGGGAGGATGACGTACACCGGCTGCGTGCCCTCCTCCGGATCGGGCTTCTTGGCCCCTTCCGCGGCGAGGTTCCACTCCTTGATCTTGAAGTTGGCCCCTTCGAGCATCTCGCGCAGCTTGCTGATCTGGCTCATCTCGATCGGGGCCTGCGGCGGACGCATGAACTGCCGCATCTGCGGGCTGCTCTGCGGTTCATAGCCGACGAGCACCACCGTCGCGAACGGCTTCTCCACCTGCATGCTCAGCACGGCGTTGGCGATCGCCCCGTCGCCCGAGAACACGCGACGCTGGCCCTCCTCCTCCTTGCCGCCGTACTGGAAGGCCTGCGGGTCGGCCACCGGCCACATCTCGTCGAACGTGACCACGCGGACGTCCTTTTCAGTCTCGACCACCAGGATGTTGTCCTGCTGGAGGCGGCGGGCGACTTCATCGAGTTTCAGGGCCGGCAGCGCGGCGATCTTGGTCGAAATGTCGTTGAGCTTGTCGAGGACGGGCTTGAACATCTCTCCACCCGCCCCTTTGGCCAGAAACTTCATCTCCGGGGTGTCGGCTTTCATCCTGGCCCCCTCGTCAAAGAGAGCCGTCACCCCGCTGTTCCACGCGCCGAGCTGCTCGCTCGTCTGCGCCGTCACCTGCCGGAGCTGGCGGACCAGGTTCTGGAGCTGATCGAGGGGCACGTCCTGCTTGAGGAAGTCGCGCAGACGCTGTGACACCTCCGAGAGATTCTGTGCGGACTCGCCCAGGACCATCTGCAGCGGGATCTCGGTCACGAACGGCCCCTGCTGGGCCCGGACGAGCCACTTGGGATGACGCTGCATGACCGGGTTGGCCTTGATGAACGTGTCGATGCGCCCGGACTCCTGCACCAGCCAGGTGGCCGTCCGGCTGGCCGCCTTGGCGTAATCCTGAAGCAGCGGCCGGGGATCTTCGGGCACGTTCGGGTCGTTCGGATCGCCCGACACCTTCTTGAGCTCGGCCAGCAGGGCATCCAGATCCTGCAGCCTGGCCCGAGTAGTGCTGGCGAAGTCGTTGGCCGGATTCGAGAGCACCTGGGCGAGCTTCTGCATCTCCTGCATCCACTTCTGCGTGTCTTCCAGATGCTTCTTGAGGTCGTCATTGAAGCTCTTGATCTTGTTGTTGGCTTCCTGGTACTGCGGCAGCGCGTCGCCCTTGACCAGCTCGTCGACGTCCTTGCGGGTCTGCTCGACGTTCTCGATGTCCTTGCGCAGGACGGCCGCGATGTTGGCCATCGTCGGGTAGGCCCCCAGCCACGAATCGCCGCGCAGGAACCCCTCGAGCTCCTTGCGGGCCGGGGCCAGGACCGAGTCCAGCTCCGACCACAGGCCCTCGGCCAGGTTGATCACCTCATCGTACTTGGTCGCCGCCGAGCCGAATTTCTTCTGCACCCGGCTGCGCAGCTCCGCCCGCTCGTTGCCGCTGTAGAGGTGCTCGACGGTGATCTGCTTGTTGAACTGGCGGATCTCCTGCGTCAGGTCCTCGACCTTGGGCAGGTATTTCTTGCGGTCGTTGTCCGGCTCGTCGGACGTGTAGACGCTGGTGATGCGGAGCCCCGGCCCCGCCTTCGCCAGGATCGTCTTGGTCCGCTCGGACAGTTGCGTGCCGCCGAATCCGCCGGCCACGTCGCGCCGCCAGTTTTTGGCGTGGGCGATCCAGTTGATCCCGACCACGATGATCGCCATCAGCAGGATCATCACCAGGACGTTCGTCCCGAAGAAGAACCGCCGCCCGGCCGCGCTCTGACTGCTTTCGTTTACCGCCATCGCCGTGACTCCAGAACCTTGGTCGCCAGGAACAGGAAGAATATCGTTCCTGAGACGAGGAAGATGATGCTTCCGCTGTCCAGAATACCCTTGCTGAAATCAGAGAAGTGGCCCAGCACGTTCGAGTAGGCCCCGAGGGTCCGCAGCTTGAGGTTCCCGCCGCGCTCGGCCAGCCGGTCGGCCCCGAAGGTGAAAATGCCCAGGATGGTGATCGCGATGATCGCCGAGAGCAGCTGGTGCTTCGTGCACGAGCTGGCGAACAGCCCGACCGCGATGAACAGCCCGCCCAGCAGGATCATGCCCAGGTACCCGACGATCACCACGCTGGTCACCGGCGCGGCGTAGGCATACATGAGAATGAGGTAGGGAATCGTGGCGGCCAGGAGGGCCATGTAGAAGAGCATCGCCCCGAAGAACTTGCCGAGAATCACGCCCGTGTCGGTGATCGGGGCGGTCATCAGCATCTCGATCGCCCCGCTGGAGAACTCCTCCGCCACCGACCGCATGGTCAGGATCGGGATGGCGAAGACCAGGAGCGAGGCCATCCCCTCAAAGAGCGTCCGGAGGCTCGCCTCGTTGCCCGGCTGGAGCGTGTCGGTCAGGAAGATGTAGCCGGTCACGACGAGGAAGATGAAGCCGACCACGTACGCGATCGGCGAGTAGAACAGCGCGACGAGCTCGCGCTGCATGAGAGCCACCATGGGCGACCCGCCGCCGCCCGCGGCGGCCGCCGAGGGCTGCTCACGGAGCTGCGAACGCTCGGTGGGGGTCACGCCTCCCATCATTGGTTTCGCTTCAGTTTGTGCCGCCATATATCATTCCTCATGTAAGTCCGTCACGTGTGGCACGGGTGCTGCTGCTGTGTGTCCGGCAATGCGATCCCTGCCCGTACTCGCCAGCGGCCGGTGCCACACCCTGCTCACGCCACGCGTGCCCGCGCCGCCGCCCGCTCGGCCGCCGCTTCCGCCGTGATCTGAACGAAGAACTCTTCGAGCGAGCCCACTTCGAGTCTCAGCTCGCGGAGCCCCCAGTTATGCCGGGCCGCCATGCTGGCGACGCTCTCGCGAACGTCCTGTCCTTCGCTGCTCTCGATGCGCAGTCGGTTCCAGCCGTCCACGTTGCTGCTGTCCACGCTCTTGACCCCGGCGATGCCGCGCACGGCCGTCTCGACTTCCTGTTTGGGACCGCGGATCTCCGCGATCAGACGCGAAGCCCCCTTGATCCCCTCGCGGACTTCGCTGATCGTTCCGCTTCGGCGGATCTTGCCGCCGGCGATGATGATGATGCGCTGGCAGGTCGCCTCCACCTCCGGCAGGATGTGCGAGCTCAGAATAATCGTGTGCTTGCGGGCCAGGTCGGAAATCAGGCGGCGGGTTTCACGAATCTGCGTCGGGTCCAGGCCGATCGTCGGCTCATCGAGGATCAGCACCTTGGGATCATGCAACAGGGCATCGGCCAGGCCGACGCGCTGCTTCATACCCTTGGAGAGCTGCCCGATCGGGCGGTCGATGAACTCGCCCAGCCAGCAGCGGTCGGTTACCCGCTTGATCGCCGCCTCGCGGTCGGGCTTGATCATGCCCCGCAGCTTGCCCCGGAAGTTGAGGAACTCCCGGGCCCGCATCTCGGGGTACAGCGGGTTGCCTTCGGGCAGGTAGCCGATGTTGCGCCGCACGTCCATGGACTGGGTGAACACATCAAAACCGGCCACGCTCGCCGATCCCCCGGTCGCCGGCATGTAGCACGTCAGGATGCGCATCGTGGTGCTCTTGCCCGCGCCGTTGGGTCCCAGGAAGCCGACGATTTCTCCCTCGTCGACCCGGAACGAGATGTTGTCTACCGCCAGGTGCGGCCCATACGCTTTGGTCAGATTCTTGACCTGGATCATGAAAGACAACGTTCCTTTCCGGCCTGCCCTCGCCGTTGGGATAGACGGGTGCCCGGTCGGCGGTCAGACCAGTGCTGCAAGTGACGACAATGCTCGCTAAGAACCGGAATGCACGTCCGTGAAAACTCCGACGTTGAAACTCTCTTACGAATCCAAGCCCGCCGAAGTTCGGTCCACGCCCGGGGTGCTGCACAGACTCCCGCCCCGCCGCGTAGGGCGTTCCTGTGTAACCGGATCGCCCGCCGCTGTCAACTGCGGACGCGGGCAGGAGTTGGGCGCCTCGACCCTGACCGCTCGGGCCGGAATTCCTTTGCAAAGACAGCCGGCCGGCCCGATAATGCCCGGCGACTCAAGGCGGAGTTGGCGCACTCCGCCTGCGCCGAGGCTGGTCAGCCTGTCGGTCCGGAACCAGAGAGCTTCATGAACGACCCACCTCTCGTGAGCGTCATCATTCCCGCGTACAACCGCGAGACGTACCTCGCGGAGACGCTGGACAGTCTGCAAGCCCAGACGCTGCAAGACTTTGAGGTGATCGTCGTCGATGACGGCTCCACCGATGGAACGGCCGACCTCATCCGCCGCCGACCCGAACGCATCCACTACATATACCAGGAGAACGCCGGTCCCGCCGCAGCCCGCAATCGGGGTCTGAGCCAGGCACGGGGTCGGTTCGTCGCCTTCCTGGACTCGGACGACCTGTGGCGGCCGCGATTCCTGGAGGCCACCACGGCCCGGCTGCTCCGCGATCCAGCGATTGATGTCGCCTTCTGCCGGTTCCAGACCATGGACGATGGCAAGCGGATTCTCTCGGGCCACGGCAAACGTGCTCACGAAGGGGATGTCACCGCCCAGCTCTTTGCCAGTACGTTCATCACCACGCCCAGCGTGCTGGTCCGCCGCAGCGTCGTGGAGGAAGTCGGCGGATTTAACAGCAGCCTGCTGACCAACGAGGATTACGACCTGTGGCTGAGGCTCTCGCTTCACCACCGGTTCGGGTATGTGGATGAGCCGCTCTGCCTGCGGCGCAGCCACCCGGGGACGCAATCGCGCAATGGCTCGCCGGTTCCCCTCATCCGCAAGGCCCGCCTGCTGGAGCGGTACTACGCGAAACCCGAGTACGCCGCGAAGATCCCCCCCGAGGTGGCGAATCGTCGTCTGGCGAAGGTGTACTTCACGGCCGGCAAAATGAGCCATCGCGGGCGCTGCTACGTCGAGGCGTGCGACCTGCTGCGGCGGTCGCTCTACTACCGCCCCCGGTCGCTGAAGGTCTGGCTGTGGTATCTCTGGGCGTCGTTCCGCCGCAACAGCCCCCACAACTGCGCCTCGGGCTACCTCGAACCGACCGAGCAGGGGTCCTCTACTACCACATAGCGGAATCGCTGGTCCGGATTCGAAGGGGACCGCTACCGCCGGGCCGGGCGCGTGCGGGGCGGTGTCGCCGGGTTGCCCGCCTGAGCGCGGAAGGTCGCCTCGAGCTCGCGCCACTTTCGGGCCATCTGCTCGACCCGGTCGGGCTGCTCGGCGGCCTGGTCGCGCGACTCGATGCGGTCGGACCTCAGGTCGTACAGCTCCCACGTCTCCGCATTCTCTCTCTCCGCGACCAGCTTCGAGTCGCCGACGCGCAGGGCACGGTTGCCTTCGTGATGCCAGTAGAGGTAATCGCGGGCAATGGCGACGTCGGCCTTCAGCAGCGGCGCCAGGCTATGGCCGGGCATCGGCGGCCGCGGCGCGTCGTTCCAGCGCTCCGGCGGCGCCACCCCCGCCAGTTCCAGAACGGTCGGTACGAAATCAATGATGTGGGCCGGTGTATGGCGCAGCGATCCGCCCTCCCGGATCGCCGCGGGCCACGAGAGAATGCACGGCGTGGCGATTCCGCCCTCATGCACCCAGATCTTGTGCCGCCGGAACGGCGTGTTCGAGGCGGTTGCCCAGCCGGGGCCCAGGCACAGGAAGCTCGCGACCGAGCCGGGATCGGCCTGCGGGTCGTGGCCTTCCCCCCGCACCATCACCGTCGCATCCGCGCCATTGTCCGACAGAAAGACGATCAGCGTGTTGTCCCACGCCCCCATCTGGCGGAGTTGATCGAACACCCGGCCGATCTCCTGATCCATCCGGTCGACCATCGCGGCGTGAATAGCCATTTTGGTGGCCTGAAACCGCTGCTGTTTGGGCGTCAAATCGCTCCAGGCGACGGCGTGCTCGATCTCGCCCTCGCCGAGGATGTCGCGCACGCCGGGCTTCCAGTACCGCGGCGTGAACTTCGGGTCACGCGCTGAGAGCCCGCCCGTCACAATCCCCAGCTTCCGCAGCCGCTCCCACCGCTGCTCGCGGATGACATCCCACCCGGCCAGGTAGCGATCGGCGTACTCCGCGATGTCCTGCGGCAGGGCGTGAAGCGGAAAGTGCGGGGCGATGAACGCCAGGTACAGGAAGAACGGCTGCTCCCGGTGCTTTTCGGTATGCTCGGCGAGGAAGTCGATGGCGTGCTGGGCAAAAGCCGTGGTGGCGTAGTAGCCTTCTGCTGGTCCGACGGGCGGCAGCGGCCGGTCGTCCAGGAAGTGCTTCCTGGGGGTGAAGTAGCGGTCCCAGTCCTCGAACCAGTAGGAGCGGTCGAAGCCCTGCTCCACCGGCTTGCCGTCCACGTGCCACTTGCCCGAGTGGTAGCTGCGGTATCCCGCGGTCCGCAGCAGGCTCGGCAGGAGCGCCGCCCAGGCCGGGCGTGGGCCGGGCGGGTCGCGATTCACCTGCTGCGCGTAATAGCCGGTCATCAGGCAGGCCCGCGTCGGCCAGCACCGCGCGGTGTTGTACATCTGCGTCATTCGCAGCCCCCCCGCCGCGAGGCGGTCCAGGTGGGGCGTCGCGATCTCGCCGCCGTAGCAGCCAATGTCGGAAAAGCCCATGTCATCGGCCAGGATGAGCACGACATTGGGCCGCGCCGGCGGCGCCGGGGCGGCCGCAGCGGCGGTGTCAGCAGCGGCGGCCCACGCGATCGACAGCATCGTCAGCACGGCCGCCAACGTTCCCCGCGCCCATGTCCCGCTGTGCATCGATCGGCCTCCCATCCGCCCGCCCCGCCGGCGCCGACACCGGCCCGTCTGACGGCGACGGACACAAGCCCGAATCATAAGCCAGACTGGGCCGGCGTGGCGCGATCGGAGGATCGCGAAGTCGCGAAAACTCGTTGCGCCCCGCGTGCGCAGGATGTCCCACACCCATCCCTGCGCCTCGTCACGATCACTGTCCCGTCTTCGCATCCCGAATCACAGCAAGATGACCCGTTGGACTTGCGGGTGATCACTTCGGCGGGTGCCATGCCGCCACTGCACCAGAATCCGTCGCGAACGCGGCGGGCCCGGATTGCGGAGGTGGCCTGTGTTACGCTCCTGTTTCCGCTGTCTTGACCCGGTCAGGATACCCAGGCCACCTTTATTTGCTGCGATTGCGGGACGGCGCCGCCGCATCGATAAAGCATTGATTTATAAAATATTTTGCACGAATCCCTTGTTTGAAATGTTTTTTATTGATTATTTCATTGACATTGGCGTCCGAATTGAATCGAATAGCAGGAGGATTGAGCGGTGCCGCCAGGTCGGTCGGGATCGGCCAGGCGCATCCCTGATCGAGGCGGAAAAAGACTCGCGGAGGGTTTCTGTTGGCGACCCGGCGGCCGGCTTCATCCCCGGCCGCATCTTTGCCCGGAGCGGCGGCTGCATGGCAGCTGAATTCCCGCTTGTGCCGCTCACGTGCTTTTCCACACAGAGATGTAGTGAGCTGACCCCAGACGCGCTTCGCGGAGGGTGCGTCCGGGGCAGTGATTAAACAATGTCCATTCTCGGACATTCTCAGAGGAGATCGGCATGAGAGGCGTATCGATTCTCGCGGCGGCCGTATTGTTGTCCGCGGCCGCGGTGTCACCGGTGAACGCCCAGACTGTGACGTCGGTTGAGCCGACGATCCTCGGGCAGGCGACAGCCCGCCCGACCCAGAGAATGACCTTGACCGGCCCTTTCGGTCCCAGAAACATTACGGACGGGCTCGCGTTCAGCGTCACCGACGACGTATACGGGAGGCCATCCCGGACGTACGAGTTCGACACCGCCAGTAACGGCATCACCACCCCGGGGGCCATTGCGGTGGTACCTCCCACCGCCAATATCTACGACGCATTCAGTTATCTGGCCAGCGTGATCAACGCCGATGCGAACGCGCCGTTTACGGCCAAGTACAATATCGACTCTGTCGACGCCGGTATCCAGAATGGCTGGTTTGTGCTGGTCTGGAAGTACGACAGAGAGTACCGTCGCACTGCTGCGCCCTTCGGCCCCACCGCGACCGAGCTCGCCGACCCGGGTGGCGACATCACCCTCAACGGCACCTTCTCCACGAACAACGCGGACAATGGCCCGGTCTACCTGCAACTGCAAGGCACCGGTCTCACCGCCCTGGTCAACGCCAGCAGCGTGAAGCTGAGACACCAGGTCAACACGACTGAACTCTACAACGGCGCCATCATCATCAAGCACGCCAACGCGGCAACCGTCGCCTTCAGCTCGCTCAATGTCGGGACCGGAAGTCCACCGACGTTTCCGTCGCTGGGTGTGTACAATGTCGAGATCAACGGCACCCCCTCCGGGCACACGGTGACGCTGGTGAGGAATCTGCTCGACGATCCGACCTTCCGCGTCCACGCTTCGGGAGGTTCTCTGGGCCTCCAGTGGTTCAGCGAGAACATCTTGCCGGGCACCCATTGGATGTCGAGCCCGTTGCCGGGTTCGGATTTGAGGGAAAACGGGTCCGCCAATCGCCAGATCTGCCCCAGGCTTTACCCATTTCCGACCGGAACTTCCAAGCAAGCCGCCAGCAACAATATTGATATGGAGAACGGGTCCCTTCAGTGGTCGACGGCCACCGGGGTCCGCAGGGCCTGGCAGACGCTCTACGTGAATTTCGGCGCGGATACCACGCTGACCCTGAGCGGCCTCTGGGCGGCCACCGGCGATCACTACGCCATGAGCTATGGCGCTCAGCTCCGGGCCGGAGACGAGAACGGCACCGTGATTGCCGAGACGCCTCCCGGCCAGCAGGTCATCACGCCGTTCAACTGGACCGAGTTCTCGGTCAGCGGCGTCTTCCCGGCCGGCACCACCAAGGTCA
>CAZQEN010000040.1:28646-32651 GCA_964591605.1 uncultured Planctomycetales bacterium | reverse complement strand
GATCCCGCGCACGCTGCACATGTCGCTGCTGGGCATCCGCGACCTCAGCTCGCTGGCCACCCCGCCGCTGGATCGCCGCAGCATCGTCACGCAGGTCGTGCGCTGGGACGAAAAGCTGATTCGCGAGGCCATCGTCCGCGAACTCAACCGCGACGGCCAGGTGTACTTCGTCCACAACCTCGTGCACGACATCACCACCTTCGCCGACACAGTGCAGCGGATCGTCCCCGAGGCCCGCATCCTCGTCGGCCACGGCCAGATGCACGAGCACGAGCTCGAGAATGTCATGATCCGGTTCATCCGGCACGAGGCGGACGTGCTGGTGTGTACGACGATCATCGAATCGGGCCTCGACATCCCCAACTGCAACACGATCCTGATCGACCGGGCCGACCGGTTCGGCCTGTCCGAGCTGCACCAGCTCCGCGGGCGCGTCGGGCGATACAAGCACCGCGCTTACTGCTACCTGCTGCTCTCGCCGGGCCGGCCGCTGACCGAGACCGCCGCCAAGCGGCTCAAGGCCATCGAGGAATACTCCGAGCTGGGCGCCGGCTTCCGCATCGCCATGCGCGACCTGGAGATCCGCGGGGCGGGCAACATCCTGGGCCCCGAACAGAGCGGGCACATCGCGGCCGTCGGTTACGAGCTCTACTGCCAGCTCCTCGACGGCGCCGTCCGCCGCCTCAAGAACGAGCCGGTGGACACCTTCCGCCCGGTGCACCTGGAGCTCGACGTCCCCGCCCACATCCCCCGCGGCTACATCGAATCCGACCGCCAGCGTATGGAGATCTACCGCCGCCTGGTGCGCTGCCGCTCGCGCGCCGAACTCGACCAGCTCGAAAAAGACATCAAAGACGCGTTCGGCCCGTACCCGCCGACAGTGCAGACGCTGCTCGAGCTGGCCGAAATCCGCATCCTCGCCCAGCCGTACCGGATCCGCTCCATCTCCCAGTCCGGCCCGAGCGGCCCCGACCTCATCTTCACCCTCGACGAGATGGCCCTGCTCGAGCCCGTCTTCGCCCACTCCCCCGGCTCCGCCCGCATCGCCGACCCCCACACCGTCCACCTCCGCCTCTCCCCCGCCTATTTCCAGCCCGGCACCCTCCTGGCCGTTCTCCGCCGCATGCTCCAGCCGCAGGCTGCGGTTGCGGCCGCCTCCCGTGGCGGCCGGACCGGGGCATCCCTGTAGAGCGAAGCGATGTTCTCGACTCAAGAAATGCGTTATAATTCAAATATGGGTACAGCCACTGTTCTAGATCGGATTTTCGACCCGCTGCAGGACGTGCTCACGCCCGAATCCGCACGCCGCCTAGTTGCCTGGCGCGCGGATGAAGCCACCCAGCGGCGCCTCGACGAACTTGGCGACAAATGCAACGAAGGCACCCTCACGGCAGATGAGCGCGAAGAGTACGAAGCTTACGTGCAGGCGATCGACTTCATAGGAATTCTGCAGGCAAAGGCTCGCGCTCTGCTCCAGCGTAACGGCAGCTCGTAATGAACGAGGCAGACCGCCAGTTCGTGCGCGAACGTGCCGGCCAGCGATGCGAGTACTGCCGGATTCCGCAGGACCTTTTGCCGTGGGCCAGGTTCCACATCGAGCACATTCGCGCTCGTCAGCACGGCGGCTCCGATGATCCCAACAATCTGGCCTTCGCGTGCCAGCGGTGCAACGCTCGTAAAGGTACTAATCTCTCGGCGATTGATCCCGACACAGACGCACTCGCGCGGTTGTTCAATCCTCGGATGGATGTCTGGCAGGAGCACTTTCGGGTGGCGGCTGATCGTATCATCGGAATGACCGAGGTCGGTCGTGCAACGGTCACACTTCTGGATATGAATGACCCGCAGCGCCTCGAACTCCGCGCCCAGCTCGCGGCAATGGGGAGGCCAGTTCGTTAACAACAGCTTTATGCCTATCGGCCCCACGAGTTCCCCGATAGCAATCTACATTGCCTGTGCGTGCGGTGTCACCAATGGTGCTGGCCCAGCGAGGGTAGAGATTACGTCTTTCCGCGTGTAAGCCCACTTTCGAGAGCAGCAGCCATCGCGGGTCTTGAACGGCGAGCGCACTTAATCTGCTTTGCGTGCGTTCGCAGACACATCCTCCTTCGGATTTGGGTTATACTGTTCCTGGCTGCACTCGTGGGTCTGGCGGTGCTCTATCGACGATTCGCCGGTGCGTGAGCAAGCGCTGCGATGTTCGCCGTCCCTGCAGCCCAGCTCTGGACACTGGTTTCACCTGGTGCGGCCTGGTCAGCTCCATCCCAACCGGTTCGAGGTCGCCTTGCTTGAACACATCGCGGCCGACAATCCGGATGTGCGCTTATCCTTTGCCGATCTGCACGTCATCAGCCGGGAGTTTACCGGCGTAGGCAGCTTTACGCACTTCCTGGTCAGAGGAGAGACGAAAACGACGCGGCGTGTTCTGAACACTTCTGCGTGGGTTTCGATGCCGGACCTGCAATATGGCCTTGGCGTTGTCGCCTTCTATGACGGCAATAGTCTGACGCTGGAGACCTTCACCTGCGGTGATGAAAAATGGGACGGCACATCTGAGGGCTTTACGATCGAAACTCCCGCATAACGAGTCGTCCTGCTTGTACCCGCAGCCGCGGACTGACTCCCGCACGTGGGTACGCTTTCAAGCCGAAGAGCGAACTCGCGTCGCTCTGAACTCCGGCGATATGCATACGGCATCTCGTCATAGGTGCGGCCATTCAGCTCGCGACCAGCGACGTGCTTGCGAACCCCGCCCCATTGCTTGAAGAAGAACGGTACACCGACATCAGCGCACTGGCGGCGGATCGATTCCACCCATGTCCTGCTCATCGACCGAGCGCCGGGGCCGGACTCGCCGCCCACGATGACCCAGTCGATGCCCTGAAGCGGCAGCTCGTCCAGCGGCCCAATCAACGGCTCGCAGGAGAGAAACCGAACGGCCGCCGGCACCTCCTGCAAATCTCCGATGCGCGAGAGCACGCGAACATCCTCGACACTCACGCCCATCCACACGTTTGCCGGCCACGGCAGCCGATCGGCCGCTTCGCGCAGCCGCCGACTGCGCTTGGTCAACACCTGGAACGTGTGCTGCGGGCTGGCCCTCATTGTGTCGAAGACCCGCTCGATGAACTCCAGCGGCACCTTCTCGTGAAACAGATCGCTCATCGAATTGACGAAGATCACCCGCGGCTGACGCATTCGCCGCGGAAGATCGATCAGATCGGGATGGAGCGTCACCCTGAAGCCGTCGGTGTATCGGCCATTGCCCATTGCCTGGAGGCGTTTTGCCATCCGCTCGGCGTAGCAGTGGCGGCAGCCCTCGCTGATCTTCGAGCAGCCCGTCACCGGGTTCCAGGTCATCTCGGTCCATTCGATTGACGAGTTCGTCGCCACGTTTCCACCTCTGTCAAGGCCTGAGGATATCCTGCGCGATCCTGACGGCGGTCTTTGCGCCTTTGGGATTACCGGCCGCGAAGCATAAGAGATATATCGGCGTGTGACTCGAATTCCGGAGAGGGAGAGGATTCACAGCCACGCCGCCGAACACCGTTTTCAGCCGATTCACGAAAAACTGCCCGATCCCCTGCCAGTCCGCCTCTTTGCGCTCCTGCGATTGTACCCCGAACAGCGTTGTCTCCTCATGCTTCGAGTAGAACGACACCCGCCAGTCAGGCGTTCCGAAGATCCGCGTGAGCGCGTCGGCCCAGCCCGGAGGCGGCGGAGAGCCGCGGGTGAGCAGGCGGTTGACTGCAACGCCGAGCGGGAAGAGCAGCCACAGGTCAACGGCTTTTGTCCTGGCGAGCGCCTCGATCGTGGTCCACTTGACCTGCATCCCGTACGGATCGAGGAACACCACCGCGCGGTTGCAGCGCCAGTTTGTCGATTCGGACCACTGCCGCAGAAAACCATTCGCCTCGCCCTCCACGATCTCCACGCGTCGCGTCGGAAACTCCGACGCGAGGTGCCGAAGCTCCGCGACGTGTTGCGCCTCGCGCTCGATAAAGA
>CAZQEN010000040.1:0-28636 GCA_964591605.1 uncultured Planctomycetales bacterium | reverse complement strand
CAGCGCGGCCGACGTCGACAAGGTGCGCGACGGTCTCGACGAGGTCTTCACCCGCGAGGGCACCGCGGGAGACGACTCCGGCCGCCTGGTCGTGCCCGACGGGCTCGTGTTGCGCCTCGCGCTCGATAAAGATGAAGTTGTCAAAGGCCGGTTCGATTTCGAGAGCGATCCGGCTGCTGCCTTTCTTATACGCCTCTGTTTCCGGATCAGGGTTGGACCCAAACAGTTCGGCGTCACCCCCGCTCGTGGCGGTGCCCGCATCCACCCTCGATCCGCTCCCAGCGAATGCATCGACATACGTAGTTGTAAAGTAGTGAGCCCTCGGGTTGCGGCGAAAGATCATCGTGTAAGCCTGCAGATACTTCCGGACTCGTTCCAGCTTGTCCGCAGTCCACTCCCCGCCAAACTGGTGCTTTGCCATTGCGCTGGGTCTCCAGATCGTCTATTCAGGCCCCCGAGTGGAACCCTAACATAGACCATACAGACATGCAACGTCGATTCGTTCGTCCCCTCACCAGCCGGTACGCCAAACCGCCATGTTCCGGAGCAGTCCCCGTGTTCTGTTCATCGGGAGGACTCCCTCTTCAAACACAGGAGACACCGGACATGCCGACACAAACAGAAAAACCAGAGACAAACCCATCCCGCGTATCCGACCTGCTCACCATAAGCCCTGCTGAGGCAAAGGCTTCGATCGCCAATCCGCCCCCGTCTCCCGCCCGCCCTGGAAAAAACGAAGCCAACCCGCACGCCCGCGAAGCAGCCACCCCGCTGCCCAGGCGCCGCAAAACCATGAGCCCCGCCCAGCTCGCCGCCAACCGCGCCAACGCCCGGAAGTCCACCGGCCCCCGCACGCCCGAAGGCAAGGCCCGTTCCTCCCGCAACGCCCTCAAACACGGCCTCCTCGCCCGCCACCTGGTTCTGGGCGACAATGACCCCCATGAAGTCCGCCAGGAGTTCCGCATCCTCCTGCTCGGCCTGCTCGACGACTACCGCCCGCAGACCCACGCCCAAAAAGCCCTCGTCCACACCATCGCCGCCTGCTACTGGCGCCTCCGCCGCGCCCTGCGCTTCGAAACCCAGTCCATCCTCGCCGCCCGCCAACGCTCCATGTGCGAGCCGCCAGCCCATCGGAAGTCCGAAATGGGACACCAGCACTGCCCCCCCAATCCGCAATCGGCAATCCGGAATCCGCAATCCTCTATCATTCTCCCCGACGCCCCGGACCTCGACCGTCTGCTCATCTACGAATCCGCCATCCAGCGCGACCTCGCCCGCGCCCAGCGCGAACTCGAACGGATGCGAAAGCATGACAGCAGGAGGAATGCGCATGAGCGAGGGCCAGGTGCGTGAGACTCGAACCGGGCGGGTGCCCCACCCGCAGCGTGGGGGACGCGAAGATCGGATCGCGAATGGCCGGCCGGCCTCACCGGTCTTCCTGCCACGGCTTCGCTCCCATCTTCTCATGCCATCGCGCCGCCCTGACTGTCACACATCCGACAACGGCTTCGAGCCGTGGCGCCGCATTGCGGCCCGACGCGGCGAAAACTACAATCGCGGCTCGATTGGCGCATCTGGCCTGTTCGCCTGCGGTCTCGGTCAAGCGAGGACAACGCTGAAACCTCACATGGCACGACAGGAAATCGTTGCCGGCTCCCTCCTGCTCCCGCGCGCGGCGCTGGTGGCAGTGTTCTGCGGTCTGCTTGCCACGGCCGGATGCGAGAAGCCGAACGAAGGGCCCAAGCGGGCAGACGACAAGGCCGCCCATTCACCCCGGTACCACCCGGATGTGGCGCGCAGCACGGTGACCGGCAGCCGGCCCGCGCCCGCCGACGACCGCCCCCCCGCCACCCAGTTCGCCGATCTGTTCCGTACGGGCGTCGTCGGAAGCCCGGTGCTCTTCGTGAACAACCAGACCATCACCATCCCCGAAGTCCTCGAGCCGATCATCGAAGGCCTCCAGCGTAAGGCCCGGATCCTGCCCGAGCGTGATTACACCAATGAAGTGCTGATCTCCCTGCGCGAGCAGATCGACTACCGGATCAGCACCATTCTGGTATACGAGGAAGCGAAAAGGAAGTACGAGGACAAGCGGATCCAGGAGGCCATCGACAAGCGCGTCGAAGAGATGATCACCGACGTGGTGAACGAGCGTTTCGGCGGCGTTCGCGCGCGATACGAAGCCCATCTCAAGCAGCTCGATTACACCCCCGAGGAAATGAAGGAGCGGCTCAGGCGCGAGAGCATCGTGCGCGAGTACCTCCGCGAACGGTTCCGTCCGATGCTGCGCGAGCCGTCCCGCCGCGACCTCCTGCGTTACTACGAAGAGCACGCGGCCGACTTCACCACCCCCGACAAGGCGGAGCTGTTCACCATCGAGATCCCGCTCTCGACCGAACTCAAGAAGCCCCTCAGGTCGGCCACGCCCGCGGAACTGGAGGCGGCCCGCCAGCACGCCCGGCAAAGCATTGCCCGCGCCCGCGAGGAGATCGAAAGCGGCGTCGATTTCGCGACCGTCGCCCGCGCCTACTCCAAAGGCACCATGGCCAGCCAGGGCGGCGCCTGGGGCGAGGTCACCCGCGGCGCGCTCACCAAACGCTGGGCCAGGCCGGGCGAGGTCCTCTTCACGCTCGAACCCGGCCGGATGGCCGTCGTCGACACCGACGAGGCGATCTTCCTGGTCCGCTGCGGAAAGAAGAATCCCGCCCGCCGGATCTCGTTCGAAGACGCCCAGAAGCAGATCATCGATAAGCTGATCGAGGACCAGTTCAACCAGCTCCGCAACGAGTACATCGTTGACCTCATCAGGCGGGCCACCATCAGCAAGCGTCCGGAGTTCACGCAGGCCCTTCTGGCCGTCGTCCCTCGCCCCTCGCACCAGGGCAGCGCCGGCGCGATGGTCGGCCCCGGCGGCTGAGAACCGGCCGAAACGCGAATCGCGGAGTACTCAACGTCGCACCGATGGTGACGCGGGCGTCAGATCCGCCATCCGAAATGGCCTTTTGACGCACCCGCGCACCATCTCGTAGATTGGGCCCTATGAGCAACAAGGAGATCTACGAGAACCCTCTGGTCACACGCAACGCCTCGCCCGAGATGTGCCGGCTCTTCAGTCCGCGGCAGCGGATCCTGACCTGGCGCCGCATCTGGCTGGCCCTGGCCGAGTGCCAGGCGGAGCTGGGTCTTCCCGTCACCGATCGCCAGCTCGGTCAGCTTCGCCGCACGATCGATAAGATTGACTTCGACCGCGCGGCCCAGCACGAGAAGCGACTTCGCCACGACGTGATGGCTCATCTGCACGCCTGGGGTGACGAAGCCCCCGCCGCCCGCGGTATCCTGCACCTCGGCGCCACCAGCATGGACATCGTCGACAACGCCGATCTCATCCTGATGCGCGACGCCCTCCGTCTGATCCGCGACTGGCTCGCCAACGCGGTTCACGCCCTCTCGGAGTTCGCCCGCCGCTACCGGGATCTGCCCTGCCTGGGCTACACGCACTTTCAACCCGCGCAGCTCACGACGGTCGGCCGCCGCGCATGCCTGTGGTGTTACGACTTCGTGCTCGACCTGCAGGAGGTCGAAACACGGCTCGAGCGCCTCCGCCTGCGCGGCATCCGCGGAGCCACCGGAACCCAGGCCAGCTTCCTGACCCTGTTCAAAGGAAACACGCGAAAGGTCGATCGGCTTGAGAAGAGGGTCGTCCAGAAACTCGGCTTCGACGGCGTGGAGCCGGTGACCGGGCAGACCTACACCCGCAAGATCGACGCTCAGGTCGGCGCGGCCCTCGCAAACATCGCCGCCGGCGCGCACAAGTTCGCCAACGATGTCCGACTCCTCGCGGGTCTCAAGGAGATGGAAGAACCCTTTGAAAAAGAGCAGGTCGGCTCGTCGGCCATGGCGTACAAACGCAATCCCATGCGCTGCGAACGCATGACCGGCCTGGCCCGCTACGTGCTGTCGATCCTGGCTTCGCCCTTTCAGAATGCCGCCGAGCAATGGCTGGAACGCACGCTCGACGACTCCGCCAACAAGCGGCTCACCACGCCCGAGGCGTTCCTGGCCGTCGATGGCATTCTGCGTCTCGTCGTGGACGTGGCCCGCGGGCTCGTCGTCAACGAGCGGGTCATCGCATCGCGCGTGGCCGCGGAACTCCCCTTTATGGCGACCGAGGAGGTCCTGATGGCCGCGGCCACCGCCAAACGGGACGGCCGCGGCGGCGACCGCCAGGAACTTCACGAGCGCATCCGCAAGCATTCGCTGGCAGCCGCCCGCGAGGTCAAGGAGTTCGGCCGGCCGAACGATCTGATCAAGCGGCTGTCGCAGGACGATGCGTTCAGTGGGCTTGACCTGCGGCGCGTGCTCGACGCGCGGCAGTTCGTCGGCCGGGCCCCCGAGCAGGTGGACCAGTTCCTCCGGAAAACCGTGCGTCCGCTGCTGGCCCGGCACAAGGCCGTCCTCAACAAACCGGTATCGTTGAGTGTGTGACCCAGGTTCCCTCTCGGAGCCCCTATGAGTGACTCCACCCTCTGGACCGAACGCATCCCGGCCCTGGCCGGACCGCTGACCCTCGATGTCGCCGGCTTCGACGTCACCGTGGACATCACAGCCAAACAACTGGGCGATGTCTTCCTCCCCCTCCTGGCCATGTGGCAGATGGAATCCCGGCAGGCCCGCGTGCTGGCCGGCGTCTGCGGGATTCCCGCCGGCGGCAAGACGACGTTTGCCGCCGCCCTGCGACACCTGGCCGACCGGCTGCTCGGGCCGGGCATCCTGCAGGTCGTGGCCATGGACGGCTGGCACCTCCCCAACGCGGTGCTCGATGCGCGAACGACGCGCGATGCCGGCGGGCGGACCATTCCACTCCGTCAGCGCAAGGGCGGGCCCGAATCCTACGACATCGACGCGATGCTGCATGCCCTCAGTCAACTGCGCGACAGCCCGGCGCCCGTTCCGCTCCCCGTCTACGACCGGCGGATCCACGAGCCGCGGCCCGACGGCGTGATCATCACCCCCGACACGCGCATCGTGGTCGTCGAGGGCAATTACGTGCTCGGCGGAATGCGCGACGTGCCCGCCTGGGACGCCGTGGTGGCCATGCTCAGGCCCAAACTCTTCATTCAGTGTGATCCGGTCGTCGCCCGCGATCGCATGATCGACCGCCACGTCCGCGGAGGCGCCACCCACGCCGAGGCGGTCAGCAAATATGAATCGAACGACCAGCTCAACACGCAACTGATCCTCGACGCCTCGTCGTATGCCGATTACCACGTTTTCGCGTTCCTGGACACGAAGCCGGGCCTGTCGGTGTGGCCGCCGTTTGCCCCGCCGACCGACTCATGACGCGTCGGCCGGTCCCGTGGTGGCCGCATGGCGCAATGAATGGAGTGGCAATGCCCTCTCAAGAACCCCAACCGGCCCGGTTTCGACGACGATGCCTGCTGGCCGCCGGCGCCGCCTTCGGACTGTCCGCCTGCGGCCGATCCGGCCGCCGCGCCCGGGCTCGCGCCGCCACCCGCCCGGCCGGACCGGCCGCCGCCCTCCGCTCCGACCTGCTCGATGCCTCCTCGCCCGGCGGTCTCGAGATCATCCAGCTCACCGCGGGCGATGTGCCGGCCTGCCACGTCTACATGGAAGCCCAGGTCTTCACGCCCGACTCGCGCCGCTTCGTCCTGCATCGCTCGGCGCACCCTCACGGCAGCGACCGCAACGACCCGAAGCATCAGTACCTGCTCTGCGACCTCGACGACCGCTTCGCTCTCCACCCCCTCACCCACGAACTCGGCACGACAGGCCCCTCCGTCTCGCCGGATGGCAAATACCTCTACTACTTCGTCGACCGCACCGCCGCGGACGGCACGCTCACCCTCAAACGCGTCCGCCTCGATGGAAGCGACCGCCAGACTATGCTGGTCATCGACTCATATCTGCCCGGCACGAAGTTCCGCCCCGGCAGAGTCTACTCGCTCTCCTCCATTTCCTCCGACGGCCGCAAACTCGCCATTTCCGCCTGCCTCGACCGCACCGCCGAGCCCGTCATCTACGGCCTCATGGTGTTCGACCTCCGGCAGCCCTCGGTGGAGGTCATCCTCCACGGCCCCACCTGGGCCAACGTGCATCCGCAGTTCTGCCGCGCTGCCGACGCAATGCTCAAGTGCGACATTCTGGTGCAGGAGAATCACGGCCACCGCATGAGCCCCGCCGGCACACCCCTGCCCTCCGATGACCCCCACGGCGTCGATATCCACGTCATTCGCGACGACGGCACGAACTTCCGCAACCTGCCCTGGGGCCGCGACGGCACGGAGTTCTGCGAAGGCCACCAGTGCTGGCGCGGCCAGACCGACTGGGCCATCACCAGCGTCGGCATCCGCGGCCAGGCGTCCCTCATCGAGGGCCGCCCTGTCCCCCATGAAGCCCATCACGGCCTGAACTCGCCCGGCGGCGTGCGCAATCGCCTCACCCGCGACGTGCCCAATCCCCAGTTCCACCACTTCGCCGTCGACCGCGCCGGCCATTACCTCATCACCGACTATGAGAAGACCACCGCCGCCGCATGCATCTATCTGGCCAGACTCGGCGAGCCCGGCCGCGACCCGCTCAGCGGCCTGACCTGCCTGGCCCGCCCGCGGCCTTCCGGCACCAAGCAGTCGCACATGCACCCGTTCCTTTCCCCCGACGCGACCATGGCGTTCTTCAACTCCGACGAAACCGGCACGCTTCAGGCCTACATGATCCGCAACCTCCCCACATAGTCGTCATCCGCAAGCCTGTTTGCGGGCGGCGATCTGGAGGTGTGCGCAGCGTGCGAAGTTGGCATGGCTGGCGGAAAGCTCCTTTTCGATCTCCGCCCAGCGCCGTCGGCCCGCCGAGTCCTCGAGCAGCTCGCGGTAACGCCGCATGGGCAGCACCGTCTTGCCGATCATGCTGACGATCTCGAGTCCGGCGTGCTCGCACAGGCGGCGCAGCCCCTCGGGCTCGAACGTGTGCATCGGGAAGCGTTCCGACGGGTCGCGGGTCAGCCAGTGCGTGCGCCCGGTCCGCAGAAACGTCTGCAGTTCGGCAGGGTCGTTCCGGGCCAGGTAGTAGTCGATGCAGGCGACGCGGTTGTCGAACGTGGCCACCAGATGGCCGTCCGGCCGCAGGACCCGCGCGATCTGCTTCATCGCCTGCTGCGGATGCTCGGCCAGGCCGATCGGCTCGCCCATGGCCACCGCCAGACCGAAGTGATCGGACGGCAGCGCCGAGAGGTCCATCAGATCGGCCTGCACAAAGTCGGCGCGCTCCGAGCCGCCCGAATCCTCCACCTGCGCGCGGGCCTGATCGACCATCTTGACCGACAGATCGACGAACGTGACGTGGTAGCCGCTCTTGAGCAGCCGGCGGCCCCACTTCCCCGATCCGCAGCCCAGATCGACCACCGGCGAACGCAGATCGGCGGGCAGAAAGCGCTTGAGATGGTCCCACGTGAGCCCATCGTGCCATTGCCAGTAGGCGTCGTCGTAGATCTCTTCATACCGGGGCGCAACACGGTCGTGGTAGCGCTGATTGGCGTTGCGGCGGCGTCGGGACATGACCGCAGTATACCTACTGCCGGTGCAGCTCGTAGACCAGGTGCCCCAGTTCGGGCAGGATCAGCCGCGTCATCGCCAGCCGGACCGCGTGCGGCGAACCCGGCATGCTGAACACGATCCGGCCCGCATACGTGCCGGCCACCGCCCGCGAGAGCATGGCGGCCGCGCCGATCTCCTGAAAGCTCAGCATCCGAAACAGCTCTCCGAACCCGTCGAGCCGCTTCTCAAGCAGCGAATCCACCGTGTCGTACGTGCGATCGCGAGCCGAGATCCCGGTCCCGCCGTTGAGCAGAATCGCCTGACAGGCGGCAACCTGCGCGAGCGCGGACAACTGCTCGCGAATCTGCGCCGGCTCGTCCCGGACGATCGCCTGCCCGCAGACCGTGTGGCCGGCCGTCTCGAGCAGCTCGCGGATGATCTGCCCGCTCGTGTCGGTTTCCGGCGTCCGTGTGTCGCTGATCGTGACGATCGCACACGTGACCGTCCTGGGGCTCTTCTCGTGATGATCCACATGACTCATGGCCGGGGCATTATGGCCGTTGGCTTGCCCGCATGGCAAATAACCGCACAATGCTGGACATGGCGTCGAATCCGGCCCGCGTTGCCCTCGCTCACCACTGGCTCACCACCATGCGCGGCGGAGAGAAGGTGCTGGCCGAACTCGCCGGCTTGTTCGCCGACGCGCCCATCTACACATTGCTGGCTCGCCCCGACCGGCTTTCGCCCGAGTTGGCCTCGCGCGAGCTCCGCACTTCGTGGCTGCAGGCGTTCCGGGCGATCCCCGATCTGCAGCGCTACACCCTGCCGCTGCTGCCGCCAGCCGCCCGATCGCTGGATGCCCGCCTTCACGACGTGGTCATCTGCTCCGACGCCGCCAATATCAAGGCCATCCGCACGCGCCCGGACGCCCTCAAGATCTGCTACTGCCACTCCCCGATGCGCTACGTGTGGGATCTCTACCGCGAGTATCTCTCCGCCGCCGGGGTGCTCTCGCGGACCGGCCTGCGCGTGTTCGCCCCCCTGCTTCGCCACCACGATCGCAAGGCCGCCCGAAGCGTCACCGCGTTTGTGGCGAACAGCCGTTGCGTCGCCGAGCGTATCCGCCGGTGCTACGGGCGGGCCAGCGTCGTGATTCCACCGCCCATCGAGACGCGTGTGCCCCCCGCCCCCGACTCGCCCGGTGAGTTCTACCTGGTGGTGAGCGAGCATGTTGCGTACAAACGCAATGATCTGGCCATCGACGCGTGCAATCGCCTGCGCCTGCCGCTGGTGGTGATCGGCGCCGGCCCGCTGCTGGACGACATGCAGCGGCTCGCGGGGCCGACCGTGCGGGTCATCGGCTGGCAGAGCGACGAGGTCGTTCGCGACCACATGCGGCGCTGCCGGGCACTGCTATTCTGCGGCTATGAGGACTTCGGCATGGTACCCGTCGAGGCACAGGCCGCCGGACGGCCGGTGATCGCCTACGGGAAAGGCGGAGCCATGGAAACCGTCGTCGACGGGCGGTCCGGCCTCTTCTTCGCCCGACAGGAGGTGGACGATCTGGTGGACGCCATCCGGCGGTTCGAGAAGACCGCCGTCCAGTGGACGCCGCGCCGGATTCACGAACACGCCCAGCGGTTCAGCATCCAGCGCTTCCGGGAGCGGTTCATGCGCTTCCATCACTGGTGCCTGGACCGCTGGCGGGCGGGCGGACCGGACAGCGTCCGAGACGAGCTCGAGCGCGATGCGCCCGAGGTGGAGCGCCAAGTCTGGGCCGGAGAACAGACGGGTGGGTGACGAGGACTCCTTCGCCTTTCACCGCTTCTCGATCACGCAAAACAGCCGGAATCCCCACAGGAACGCCAGGGCGTCGAGCCGCCGGTCGAGCGCCAGCAGCGTGTCATACACCCGCGGCCGGCGGACCAGCGCATACGGCTTGAAACCGCAGGCAAGTTGGAAGTCGAGCAGTCCGAACTTCTGGCGGTGAACAATCCGCAGCTCCGGATGCCTTCGGGGCCAGAGACAGAGCTCCCGGCCCAGCAGCAGATTCGGCAGCGCCAGGTTGCCCTCCCAGGGATCACTCTTGTCGCCGCTGCGCTGATAACCCCCGAACCAGATCGTCTCATGGTGCAGCAGCCGGTACCCCAGGTAGGACAGCGGCGTGATGTAGGGCTCGACGGCCAGCAGACGCCCGCCGGAGCGCAGCACCCGCGACGCCTCGCTCAGGAACCGATGCGGATCCCCCAGGTGATGCAGCAGATCGATCACCAGGAGGTTGCCCAGCGTGCCGGAAGCGATCGGGAGCTGCAGGGCATCGGCCGCGACATCGACAAACGGTGTGGGCACGATGTCGCTGGTGAGCAGGCCCGGCCAGAAGGATTTGAAGTCGCCCGCGCCCGCGCCGATCTCGAAGCTCGGCCCCTCGGCGATGTACGGACGCATCCGCTCGTACCAGCCCCGGTAGCACGCGCGAATCGCGTACTTTGCCTGCCAGATGCGGCGGCGGGCCAGATGCTGCTGGGCGGGGTCGGTCATCATGGCGTTCACGGAGCCGTCGGATGCTCTTATCCCGTGCCGGGGCAACCCGCCGCCGGCGGGTTCACAGGGGAATAGCGTCTGCCTGGAATCACTTCTTACCCAGCGCCCGCTGGCGGCTAAAGAAGTCCCGCAGGAGCTGGGCGCACTCCCCGGCCCGCACGCCGGAGAGCACCTGAACGCGGTGGTTCAGCCTCGGGTCAGCGACGATGTTGAACAGGGACTCGCACGCCCCCGCCTTCGGGTCAACCGCCCCGTACACGAGCCGTGTGAGCCGCGCGTTCACCAGCGCCCCCGCACACATCACGCACGGCTCGAGCGTCACGTACATCGTGCAGTCGATCAGCCGCCAGGAACCCACGGCCTGGGCGGCCGCTGTGAGGGCGATGATCTCCGCATGGGCGGTCGGGTCCTGTAACTGCTCGCGCTGGTTATGACCCCGGCCAATGATCCGGCCCCCCTGCACGACGACCGCCCCGATCGGGACATCCTCGTGGTCCAGCGCGGCACGGGCCTCAGCGATGGCGTGACGCATCATCGCTTCATCGGCTCGGAACAGCTCATCCAGATCCGTCGCCATAGCTTCTCAACCACAGCACCGACCGCCCCCCCTGCCCGGGCTGCCGATGACGCATCACTGACCGTACAATGAACGACCCGCCTGGGACTCACCCGTTTGCGTCCGGGCGACGATAACTTATAATAGCTATCTCGACCTTAGGCACACTTTCCTTGTGCTTCCGATGGTTGGAACAGAGCGGGCGAAAGGTCGCCCCTCGTATGCGCCCTGGAGAATCAACGTCATGAGTGGTCATGTTGCCGTCGTGGGTGCCACCGGTGCGGTGGGACAGGAATTCATTCGGGTTCTGGAACAGCGGAAGTTCCCGTTCGAAAAAATCACGTTCCTGGCTTCGGCGCGGTCGGCGGGCAAGCCGATCACCTTCAACGGCGAGACGTTCACGGTGGCTGAGCTGACGGAGCGCAGCTTCGAGGGGGTCGACGTCGCCCTTTTCTCGGCGGGCGGGGCCATCAGCAAGCAGTTCGGGCCCATCGCCGCGCGGGCCGGCGCGGTCGTGGTGGACAATTCGTCCGCCTTCCGGATGGATCCAAACGTGCCGCTCGTCGTGCCGGAGGTCAACCCCGAGGACGCATTCGGGCACCGGGGAATCATCGCCAACCCGAACTGCTCGACCATCATCATGAACGTCCCCGTCTGGCCGCTGCACAAAACGCTCGGCCCGATCGAGCGGATCGTGGTCAGCACCTATCAGGCGGCCAGCGGCGCGGGCTACCAGGCGATGCTCGAGCTCGAGCAGCAGGCCCGCGACGTCCTGGCGGGCAAGCAGATCACGCCCAGGGTGCTTCCGCATCAGATCGCCTTCAACCTCTTCTCCCACAACTCGAAGGTCGCCGACAACGGCTATAACGAGGAGGAGATGAAGATGGTCAAGGAGACGCGGAAGATCTTCCACGCCCCGGACATCCGGGTGACGGCGACCTGCGTGCGGGTGCCCGTGCTGCGGGCCCATTCCGAGGCGATCAACCTGACCTTCTCGCGGCCGGTGACCGAGCAGCAGGTCCGCGAGGTGCTGGCGGGCGCGCCGGGCGTGCGGGTGGTGGACGATCGCACCAGGAATTACTTCCCCATGCCATTGGAGGCGACCGACGGCGACGACGTCCTCGTCGGGCGGATCCGCCAGGACATCAGCCAGCCCGACGGCCGGGGGATCGAGCTGTTCGTCTCGGGCGACCAGCTCCGCAAGGGCGCCGCGCTCAACGCGGTCCAGATCGCCGAGCTCCTGCAGACGCGACTCGCCAACGCCTGACCATGAGGCGGCCCGGTCCGCCGGTGTTCATGGGGACCGACCTCGGTGAACACGCGAAACGATCACACCAGAGCGGGCTCGATGGCAGTCATCGGCCCGCTCCTTCTTCTTGCCGCCCTGACCTTCCTCTGCTATCTGCCCGCTCTGCAGGCCGGCTTCATCTGGGATGACGGCGAATACGTCACGCGCAACCCGCTGCTGAGCAGCCTGGCCGGCCTGCGGGCCATCTGGACGCGCATCGGCGCCACCGTCCAGTACTATCCGCTGACCTTCACCGCCTTCTGGCTCCAGTACCACCTGTGGGGCCTGCAGCCGGCCGGTTATCACTTCGTCAACATCCTCCTGCACGCCGCGACCGCCGTGCTGCTCTGGCGGGTGCTCGCACGCCTTGGTCTGCCCACGGCATGGCTGGCCGCGGCCGTCTTCGCGGTGCACCCGGTCCACGTGGCCTGCGTCGCCTGGATCACGGAACTCAAGAACATCCTGTCCGCCCTGCTCTGCCTGGCATCGCTTTACGTTTACCTGCAATGGTCGCCCGCACTGGCGGCGGCGCAGCCCTCGCGGCACTCCCGACTGGGTCTCTCTTTCCTGCTGTTCGTGCTGGCCCTGCTGGCCAAGACGGTCGTAGCGCCTCTACCCGTCGTGATCCTCATTCTGATCTGGTGGAAGCAGGGACGGATTCGCGCGCGCGACATCTGGCCGCTGCTGCCCTACTTCGCCGTGGCTCTGGGGATGGGTCTGCTCACGATCCGGGTCGAGCATGACACGGCCGGCTCGGCCGAATTCAGCGCGACCCTCAGCAGGCTGGATCGCATCCTGGTGGCCGGCCGCGTCGCAGCGTTCTACATCGGCAAGCTCCTGTGGCCGGCGCCGCTCATGCTCGTCTACCCGCGATGGCGGATCGATCCCTCTCTGTGGTGGCAGTATCTGTACCCTGCGGCAGTGCTGCTCGGCGTGCTCGTGCTCGCCCTGCGCCGGTCCCGCCTGGGCCGCGGCCCGATCGCGGCCCTGCTGGCGTACCTGGCCGCGTTGTTTCCGGCCTCCGGCTTCTTTGACGTCAGCTTCCAGCTTCTGCACGCGTTTGTGGCCGACTATCTGCTCTATCTCGCAAGCGTTCCGGTCATCGTGCTGGCGCTCGATGCAGCCGCGCGGCTGACGAAGGCCGCGGTCCGGCCGATGCAACGTGCCGCCGCCGTTGCTCGCGCACTGGCCGCCGTCATGCTGCTTGCCCTGATGGTGCTGACCTGGCAGCGGGCTTCCCTGTATCGCGATAACGAGAAACTCTGGCGCGACACGCTCAGCCGCAACCCCGCCTCATGGGGTGCCTGGAACAACCTCGGGGAGGCCCTGGAGAACAAGGGCGATCTCGCCGGGGCCGACGCGGCCTACGCCGCTGCACTGCGAATTCGATCCGACTATCCGCGGAACCTCGAGAACCGCGGCCGCATCCTGCTGCAGCTCGGCCGCCCGGACGAAGCCATCGCCGTGTATCAGTCGCTGGTGCAACTCCGGCCAGACTGGGGTCAGGCTCACACCAACCTCGCCATCGGCTACCTCATGAAACGCGAGTTCACCCTCGCCGAGCAGCATCTGCGGACCGCCCTCGAGACCAACCCCGGCTACGCTCAGGCGCACCTGACGTACGGCCACATGCTCGCGCTGCAGGGGTCCATCGAAGCGGCCCTGCCCTGGTATCAGAAGGCGGCGGCGCTCAGCCCGACCGATGCTGACGTCCGGATCAAGGTCGGCAAGACCCTGCGCGCCAATGGCCGGCCGGACCTGGCCGTCCCCTTTCTGCAGGACGCTCTGCGGCTTCGACCCGGTGACGCGACGGCCCGACAGGAACTGGAGCAGGCTGTGCGCCTCCCCCGCCGATAGCAGGGGTGCATGCCCGTTTCCGCACGCCGTGGGCCCATCCGAAGGCTGCGGAATGCGAAGATCAGGACGGGAGGGATCCGATTCCACTGGACTTTGGGCGGTGGATACTGTAACGTTTTAGTAGACGCCGGGACCGGTGGATCGCACCCGTCCGCGCAGGAGCGGGGATTCTTCCTCAATCCTGCGACGGAGGGATCGAGTGGATTGACTGTTTCCGGAAGTGTTTTATGATGGCCAGTTAAGTCGCTTTAGAGTCGCAAAAGCGGTCGCAGTTTAAACCCAAAACCGGGGTAGACCCCCTGGATCGAGAAGACCCCAGCGGCCCTCGTCCGTTGCGGGGCGCCCCGTCCGATCCGGACATTTCGAGCTTCACGCTTCCACTTTGGAGGAGATCCCGACATGACGAAACAGTGTTTGCGAGCCTGGGCCGGTGTGTGCACCGTGGCCCTCCTGGCCGGCCCGCTGCAGGCCGCCAACTGGACCCTGGTCGGCACACCCGGCTTCACCGGCAGCAATACCATGTTCACCGACTTCCAGCGCATCCGGTTCAACAGCATCATTCGGGACAACGCCGGCAACATCTACGCCACCGCCCAGGTCGGAAACAACAACGGCACCGCCCCCGGCGCCAATGCGGGCGGCCTGACCATCTTCCCGGCCGGCGGCGGACCGCAGATCGACGTAAACGTGTTCTCGGCCGGCTTCCCCGGAGCGATCACCAGGCTCGTGCTCGCCGGTGACGGCGCGGTCTACGGCCTGCAGAACTGGCTCGAAATCAACTGGGAGTTCAACTCCGGCATTCCCAACCGCATCATCAAAATCACGCCGACCGGCGGCATCACCGAGATCTTCAACTCGGGCACTCCGACCGCAGACAACAAGCGCATCAACGGCATGACCGTCGGCGGGGACGGGTATGTCTATTGGACGACCTCCGGCTGGGGCACGGACGTGAACGACAAACTGCGGTATTTCTGGCGCTACACGGCCGGCTCGGCCGCTCCCGCGGTCCAGGAATCCCCCATGAACACCCTCATCAACAACGGCTTCTCGGAAAAGAGCCGGATGTTCGACCTGGAGTTCGTGGGCCGCAAGAACGGGATTGACACCTTCGCCGCCATGTTCGCCAACAACAACTGGGACCCCTTCGCCATGGGCTGGGACAAGGTCAACTTTGACAGTCCGGGTCTCTATTCACCTCCGAATTACAATTACTTCAACCGGCGAAACGCGAACGGATCAAGCAACACGGGATGGCGCGACCGCATCACCGCGATCGCCTACGATCCGGCCAACAAGAAGCTCTGGGTCGGGGGACGGGGCGGCGGCACTGGAAGTCCGTGGAGCCAGAACGATGGAAACGGTTCCATCATCGTCGACGGCGCCAACTATTACATGCGGTCCAACAAGACCGGGAACAACAGCCCCCGCTGGCGACGCGAGATCAACGACGCCTCGCTCACCATCGGCGCCCGGCTCCGGATCAACTCGCACAGCGCGGGCTACAATGACTTCCTGCTCCATGCCGTCTGCGACACCGGCGTCGCGGGCACGAATTCACCGTGGGTGGGCCTGACCATCAATCCGGCCACCAGCCACCTGCTGCTCAAGAACGTCAATGCCACCGGCACGGGATCGCAGCTCGCCGACCTGGGCGCCTTCGCCCTCGGGACGTTCTACGAGGTCAGCATCCACGTCAACGCCACCACGGGGAGGGTCCGCTGCTGGCTGGACGGTGCGCAGGTGTACGACGCCGTCGTCGCCGACACCACCGCACACAACGGCGAGGTCCAGGCCGGTGCGGCGACCACCTACGGACCGGCCGACGATGCCGAAACCCTGCAGGCCGATTTCGATTGGATCGGTTACGGCCCCGGCGAGATCCCGCAACCCGACAACAACTGGCCCAGACAGAAGATCGCCAGCGGCGGCGTCCTGGCCTGCTACCTCGACGGCAACGTCCTGCCGGAGAACTGGCGGCGCTCCAACGTGATGACCCGCTGGAGCGGTCTGGGCTCGGAGCCCGCCCTCTTCAGCGGCGTGGGTTTGACCGGCGTGAACCCCGACCCGATGCCCGGGATTGCCCAGATCGACGTGTGGCATGCCAACGGCAACGACCCCGACGTTGAGAACCAGTCGGTGGGCGGCAACTACTGGGTCAACACCATCGCCATCAATCCGTGCGACGGCCGCGCGTGGCTCGCCTGGGGCGGTCAGCAGTCCAACATCGGCGGACCGGGCTATTACGTCCCGGTCAACGAATTGTCGCGGCTCGGGCACGTGTACACGATCGACAAGGACGGCAACGCGCACTTCAATACCACCGATGAAGGGGCACCGGCCGGCAGCAACACGTCGCAGGTCGTCGCCCTGTATTTCACGCCCGATCGCCGCAAGGTGCTGGCCTCCACGGTCGACCTCGCGACCGGCGCCTATGCGGTCTACGAGGCACTCAACCCGGGCGCCTGCTGCAACGATCCCCGGGCGGATGTGGAGCCCGGTGCGCTGGGTACGGCCGAGTTCGGCGACGGCGACGTCGATATGCGCGACTACAGCGTCTTCCAGGAGTGTTTCAGGAGCGGCACGCCGACCGGGGCCTGCACCTGCCTGGATTATGACAACAACGGGCAGGTCAACGACCTGGACTTCGAGAACTTCAAGAGGTGTGCAGAACTTTTCCCGGTGACCGGCCCGTTCGGCGGCACCCGGAGCCGAGACCAGGTGCCGGCCGTTCCCGGCTGCGATGAGTAGGCGACGCTGCCCCCGGTCCGCCCCACGCGTGAACCACACAGGCGGTTTCCTTCGGGAGACCGCCTGTTTTTTCGCGCAGCCGGCGGGCCGGGCAAGTCCGCCTCAGACCACCGGCAAGAACTGCAAAGCATCGCAGCCCAGATCGAGCAGGGCGACGGTCCTGGTCGCGACGCGATGCAGGGCGCCGGGGTTCACCGCGCGCATCCGGCCCAGCCGCCGGTCGTCGCTGCGATGCGTGTGGCCGTAGAGCAGATAATCGTGCGCGGCCGCATCGACGGCCGCCTCGAATCCGCTCTCGTGCCCATGGAAGACAGCAATCCTTTTCCCCCCGAGTTCGAGCTCCAGCGAGCCATCCGGCCAGGGGAGTCCGATCGCCTCGACGTGCCGCCGCCAGGCGGGGTCCGGCGCGTCCGTGTTGCCCCAGACGAACCAGGCCTGCAAGCCCGCCAGTTCCTCGACCGCCTCGATGCCGCCGATGTCGCCGCAGTGAACAAACGCCTCCGCACCCTCCTGGCGGAGCAGCGCCAGCGCGTCCCGGAAAACCGGGATGCGGCCGTGGTTGTCGGACAGAATGCCAAGTTTCATAGCCAGTGATCCGTGGTCCATCGTTGGTGACCATCGACAGGTATAACGGCCCGACGGGCAAGTGACCACTTGCCGGGGCCACGTCGGTGGTTGCCCGACCGGGTGCATCGCGTCGGCCATGGGCGAGATTCGCCACATGGCGCGACTCCGCCGCGGCGAACAGCGTTCGGGGACGCGAAGATGGGGGTGATCGAATCGTCCGGAGACGACGGAGCGCCGGCGGGAGTTTCTCGTCCCGGCCTACGCCGCAGGCCGGCGCTGAAGCAGGAAGAGAAGCCCGCTGGAAGCGGTTTCGAGGCCGACGGGACGCGCCGAACCCGGCCTGAAGGCCGGGCCTGGCGCAGGCAACCGAAACCGCGTTACCGAGTTACCGAGAAGGGCACCAGGCAGGTTTGCGTCCGCCGGCGCGCGGCCTTAGCATAAGTGATTCGTCGCCCCCACGGCGGGGGCGGCTTCCGGGCGGCGGCGACTGCCGCTCTCGACGCCGGGTGCGGGTTGTGCACCCACCGTGCCGTGGGAACTCGAGGATCGGCCCTGACCCGCCTGCCCGCCTGCCCGGCCGGCGGCCTGAACGGTTCCGCATGTTTGCAATCATCAGTGATATTCACAGCAACCTGGAAGCGCTCCAGGCCGTTCTGGCCGACATCGACGCCCGCGGTATCCAGCGGATCGTCTGCCTCGGGGATGTGATCGGCTACGGCGCGAGCCCCCGGGAGTGTATCGATCTGGTCATCGAGCGCTGCGAGTTCTGCCTCTGCGGCAACCACGACCATGCCGTGTTCTACGAGCCGTACAACTTCAACGTCGGAGCCGAGCGGGCCTGCTACTGGACCCGCCAGGTGCTTGAGGATGAGCCGAACAAGGTGGTCCGCGATCGGCGCTGGGACTTTCTCGGAAAGCTCCCCGTCCGGATGGTCTACGAGGGGATGTTGTTCGTTCACGGCTCGCCGCGTCGCCCGGTCAACGAGTATCTGTTCGCAGACGACGTCTACTCGAACCCGAACAAGCTGATGGCCAACTTCGAGCGGCTGCAGGAAGTGGCCTGTTTTGTGGGCCACACACACGTGCCCGGCGTGTTCGTGGACGACCCCTACTTCGAATCGCCGGACGAACTGGCGGAGCCGGGCGTCTACGAGATCGCCGAGGACGACAAGGTGATCATCAACGTGGGCAGCGTCGGGCAGCCGCGCGATCGCGATCCGCGGGCGGCTTACGGGATCGTGGATGACGGCCGCGTGGAGTTCATGCGGCTGGAATACGACATCGAGAAGGCCGTCCAGAAGATCCTGAACACGCCGGAGCTGGACGACTACCTGGGACATCGCCTGCTGGAAGGGCGATAACGGGCATTGCGAATTGCGGTCTTGAGGGCGCCCCCCGGCAGAAGAGCCGCCTCACAATCGACCATCTGAAATCGGTCACCCGCAATCGAATTGGCCGGGGAGCCTGCGGGCCCCTCGCTTTCTTTCAATGAGGACAGATGGAGACACGTCGGCTCATCATCGCATTCCTGGCGGCCATGGCGACCTACATGCTCTGGGTCACCGTGGCGCCGCACGTTCTTCCCAGGAGCTGGCAGCAGCCCGCGCCATCCGTGACGACTGCGCCGGCGGAAAGCCGCCCCGCCTTCGCGGAGACGCAGCCGAGTGCCGAGCCGACCTCCACACGCCCCGCGGAAATGCGCGCCGAGGCATCGGGCACGCAACCCGCGCCGATCCGCCTCGATGAAGGCAGCAGCACCGATCCGATCCTTCTGGGGAGCACCGCCCGGGACAAGATGTTCCCGATGGAGATCCAGATCCAGCCTCGCGGAGCGAGCATCAGCCGGGTGAAGCTGCGCGAGCATTACGAGACGGTCAAAAAGGACAAACCGTATACCATCATCGAACCCGTCACCACCGAAGACGGCAGCGAGCTCCGCGCGTTCACCACTTCCAAGATCCGCTTCGAGAGTCTCAAGCTCGACGTGCCGCTCGACCGGGCGATCTGGCAGATGGAGGTCGGGGCCGACGGCCAGAGCGTCTCCGGCCGCCTGGACATTCGCACCGAGCAGGGTGAACCGCTCGCGCGCGTCATCAAGCAGTACCGCCTCCCGACCCAGCCGCTCGGCTCCGGGCGCTTCGACCTGGACCTCACGCTGAAGGTCGAGAACCTCTCGAACCAGCCGATACGGATCATCCTCGTGCAGCAGGGTCCGGTCGGCTTCCGGCGCGAGGACCTGCGGGCCGAGGATCGAACCGTCGTCGGCGGGGTCTGGGATGGCCAGAGCGTCAAGGCCAAGGGGCACCTGCGGGCTGAGGTCATCAAGAAGGGCAAGATCGAACTCGGAGCCGATCAGGGCGATTCGCGCATCGCCTGGGCCGCGGAGGCGAACCGTTATTTCACCTGCATCATGCATCCGACCGGTCGCACGGGCCCGTCGGATGAGGCCCGCTTCGCCGGGATCGAAGCGATTGACATCGGCGACACGGCGACCGCCGCAGAACCCGAAGAATCCTCCGCCCTGACTTTCCAGTACGTGACGACGCCGCGCGACATCCCCGCCGGCGGTACGGAAACCGTCGCGTTCGGCTGCTACATCGGCCCCAAGTCGAAGAAGGCCTTCGACGCCGTGCCGCAGTACTCGCAGCTCGACTACTACGCCGTCATCCGCCAGGGCTTCTACATGTGCGCCCCGGCCGGTCTGACCTCCATCATGATGCGGCTGCTCGACTGGTTTCACGCCGTCCCGCCGCGCAACTACGGCGTGGCCATCATCATCCTGGTTCTCGTGGTGCGCGGGCTCCTGCACCCGATCACCAAGAAGAGCCAGGTCAACATGATGAAGATGCAGAAGCAGATGTCGGTGCTGCAGCCCAAGATCGAGGCGGTCAAGAAGAAGTACGCCAACGACCGTGCCCAGCTCAACCAGGAGATCATGAAGGTCTACCAGGAGGCGGGGGTTAACCCGGCGGGCAACCTGCTGACGTGCCTGCCGCTCATGCTGCAGATCCCCATCTGGGGGGCGCTGTGGGCGGCGCTGAGCTCGACCATCGAGATGCGGCACGCGCCGTTCGACGGCTGGTGGATCCGCGACCTGACCTCGCCCGACGCGGTGATCACCTTCAGCCATCGCTATCACATCCCCCTGCTCAGCAGCATGATGGGCGGGCCGCTGATGTCGCTGAACATCCTGCCGATCCTGCTGGGGATCTCGCAGGTCCTGCAGACCAAGTACATGCCGCGCGGCGCTCCGGCCGGCCAGACCGGCGGCGCCCCCGATCAGCTCGAGCAGCAGCGCAAGATGATGATGATCATGAGCGGCGTGTTCGTGCTCTTCCTCTACAACGCGCCCAGCGGGCTCAACCTGTACATCATGGCCAGCAACTTCTTCGGCATTCTCGAGCAGTGGCGTATCCGCAAGCACATCGCGGAGGAGGAGAAGCGCATGAAGGACCGGGGCACGGAGGAACCGCCGGAGGCGGGCGGTAGTTCCGTTGCGAAGCGCCCACCCGGCGGTCCCGCCACGCCGAGAAAAGAATCGTGGCTCGAGCGCAAGTGGAAAGAGCTCCAGAAGCAGGCCGACGAAGCACGGCGCATCCAGAGCCAGCGCGAGAAGAAGCCCAGGTCTTCCCGTTGAGAACGTACGCCAGAAGCTGGGCAAACCCGCGCCGTCAGTCGAAGATCTGCCGTGCCAGGCAACGGCCTGGCCGGGCTCGATGCCCGCTGAGAGAAAGCCCCGTAGACGTGACGGGTTCCACGACGCGCAAGCTCATGCCCCCGTGTTATTCACCCTGCACCAACGCCAGGGCGTCAGCGACGCGCCCCCATCAGCAACGGGCCCGACTCACGGTCAGGAAGACCTCCAGAATGCCAGGATGACCCACCCAGGCCGCACGCAAGGCCCCTTACTCGCGTTCGGGGTTGTGATTGGAGAGCCCGTGTTGTCGATGGCGCCATGTGTCCAGGTCTGCGAGCGGCGTGCGTCTCGACATGCCCGGGCAGTTCATGCAGAACGGGGCGGAGATGTGCGGAGCTGTGTTTCGACCGCGGCGAGGATCGTCTCGGGCTCGGCCATGCGGCCGGCGCCCACCGTGCGGCAGGCCAGCCATCCTTCTTCCGGCTCGATCATGCCAAAGCCCAGCTCGCGCAGCGCCGCGAGATTGCGCTGCACGATCGGGTTGTTCCACATGCGCGTGTTCATGGCCGGGGTGAGCAGGGCCGGGCAGTCCCGCCCGATCATGAGGGTGGTGACCAGATCATCGGCGATCCCCGACGCGAACTTGCCGATCAGGTCCGCGGTGGCCGGCGCCACCAGGAATAGATCGGCCGTTTCGGTCAGCCGCAGGTGCTGCTGTTCGCTGTAACCGGGGACTTCCCAGATCGTCGTGAAGACCTGTCGTGCGGTCAGCGCCTGGAACGTCAGCGGCCCCACAAACCGCGTCGCGTTCTGCGTCATCGCCGCCGTGACGCCGCAACCCCGCTGCACGAGGCGCGAGACGACGTGGCAGACCTTGTATGCGGCGATACCCGCCCCCACGCCGACCACCACTTCATAGCCGGCCAGGTCACAGGCAGGTGCTGAATCAGGCTTGTGGGCCACGCGTCAGAGGTTCCGGTATGCCGGGCATGGGGCCCAGGTCGGCCGTGATCTTGTTCTCGAGGATCTCCTGAACGATGATCTCGAGTTCGCTCTTGTTGCCGGCCTCGATCGTCGGGCGGGCGCCCTGCATCAGCTCGACCCACCGCTTCTGCATCAATGCCGTCAGCTTGAAGCGCCCGCCGAGCAAATTGATGATCCTGTCGTCTTTGAGTACGTCAATCATGCCTTCTGTTTCTCCCTGACTATCCCCACAATCTGATCGACGGTGTCCTCCACCGTCCGGTTCACGAGAAAATGCCGGTAGACCCTGCAATCATAGGCATAGCGGATCTCGCCGTCCGCCTTGCTGAGACGCTCGCGGATCGCTTCGGGCGAATCCTTCTGGCGTCCGACCAGCCGGCCCTGCTGGTCCTCGGCCGTCGGGGCGAGGATGTAAATGCCGATGGCATCAGGATATCGGCGAGCCACCTGGAGCGTGCCCTCGATATCGATCTCCAGGATGACCACCCGCCCGGCCTCGAGCGCCTCGCGCACCGGCCCGGCCGGCGTCCCGTAGTTCTGGCCGCCGTAGATTTTCGCATGCTCCAGGAACTCCCCCGCGGCCAGGCGGCGGTCGAACTCCGCGGGCGTGATGAAATGGTAGTCCTGACCGTCGACCTCGTTGTCGCGCCGCGGGCGCGTCGTCGCCGACACGCTCAGAAACGCATCCAGCCGATGCACGAGCTGTTTGCAGATCGTCGTCTTGCCGACCCCGCTCGGTCCGCTGATGATGACCAGTACGCCCGGCACGGCTCACTCCACGTTCTGCACCTGTTCCTTGAGCCGGTCGATCGCCCCCTTGATCTCGACCACGTGATGGGCGATCGTGGCGTCGTTCGCCTTACTGCCGATGGTGTTCGTCTCGCGCAGCAGCTCCTGGGCCAGGAAATCGAGCTTGCGTCCGGCGGCCTCTGTGCTGTCGCACAACCGCCCGAACTGATCGAGGTGCGAGCCAAGCCGCGCGATCTCCTCGTTGATGTCGCACCGTTCGGCGTACAGGGCGACCTCCCGCTTGAGGTCGTCGATCTGCAACTGCAGCTTCGCCTCGGTGATCAGCTCGTTGACCCGTGCCAGCAGACGCTGGTGATACTCCTTGAGAACCAGCGGAGCCAGGGCGGCCACCTGCCTGAGGTTCGCGCGGATCTGCTCGCAGTGCGTCAGCAGGTCGTCACGGATCGTGCGGCCCTCGACGCGGCGCATCTCGATCAGCCGATCCAGCGCGGTATTCACCATCCCGTTGATGATCTTGAGCTGTCGATCCCGTTCCGCGTCGTCCATTTCGGGCGGCTCGCACACCCCCGGAAGCGTCAGCAGCGAGCCAAGATCCACGTGCACCTGGCTCTTGGTGGCAATGCGGCTGAGCTGGTTCAGATAATTCTCGAGGGCCGCGACGTTGATTTCCTGGGCGGCGTCCGCGCTCACGTGTCGCTGGCGCAGCGTACACGCGATGCTGCCGCGGGTGATCCGCTCGCGCACCCGCTTTTCGACTTCGGCCTCGAAAATGCTGAGGTGCTCGGGCAGCTTGATGCTGGCTTTAAAATAGCGGTTGTTCAGGCTCCGGATCTCAAGGACGTAGGACACCTTGCCGTCGCTGTAGTGGGCGTCGCCGTAGCCGGTCATCGAGAGAATCATGCTGGGCTGTCGTCCTGGTGTCAGAAGTGCCCGGCCGCTCACCCGGGACGGGTGCTCGGCGCTGCGGGACGCTCGGCCGGCGGCGGCGCCTCCGGGGTTGCCCCCTCCTCCGGCGAGGCGGGCTGAACCAGAGCAGTGGGCGTGACCGACGGCGGCACGAACACCCAGTTCCCGATCACGGCGATCAGAATGAACAGAAACGTCAGGGCCACCGTGATCCAGGTGAACACGTCACCGGTCTTGGCGCCGAAGGCGCTGTGGCCACCCACGCCTCCGAAGGCCCCCGACAAGCCGCCGCCACGACCCTTCTGCAGCAGAATGATCAGAATCAGCAGAATGCAGACCACCACGAACAGAACGGCGATGAGGACCTGTCCCCAGCTCGCTGCCAGCATCGAATGGCTCATGAAATCCCTGTCCCAGAGAAACCCATCCGGACCCGGAGCCTCAGCGACGGGTCCGACTCAACTCACCGCCCGGCGGCAATCGCACCGTGGATGATTCCGACGAAATCCTCGACCTTCAGGCTCGCACCACCGACCAGCACGCCGTCCACATCCGGCTGAGACATCAGCGCCTGGGCGTTGTCCGCCTTGACGCTCCCGCCGTACTGAATTCGAACCTGGTCCGAAGCCGGGCCATTATACAGCTTCTTGATTTCATTGCGAACGAAGGCGTGCGCTTCCTGGGCCTGCTCCGTGGTGGCCGTCCGACCCGTCCCGATCGCCCACACCGGCTCGTAGGCAATCGTGACCCGATCGAGGCTGACGCCCGGCCCCAGCACCTCCCGAAGCTGACGGCTCAGGACCGCCTCGGTCTGCCCAGCCTCCCGCTCGGCGAGTGTTTCGCCAATGCAGTAAATCACGTCCAGACCGACACTTAAAGCCGCTCCGACCTTCTTTTTGAGCAGGTCGCCCGGCTCTCCGAAGACATGCCGCCGCTCGCTGTGCCCGATGAGCACCGACGTGGCGCCCGTATCCTTGACCTGCTGTGGCGAGATTTCGCCGGTGAAGGCGCCTTTCGGCTCGAAGTAGCAGTTCTGGGCCCCAAAGCGAATCGGCGAGCCGCTCACCGCCTTGGCGACGGGAAACAGGAGGGTGTACGGGGGAAACACGGCCAGATCGAGCGGCAGATCGGCCGGCAGTTTCGCGCGGATCCCGTCCAGCAGCGCCCGCGCCTCGGCCAGCGTCAGATTCATCTTCCAGTTACCCGCCACATACTTGCGTCTCATGGGTTGTCTCTCAAAAAAGGATGCAAAGCGGGCATTCTAACCCGCTCCGGACGATATCAACAGTCCTGCGGACCGATGCCGTGGATAAAAGTCCACGGACTCGTGACCCGCGGCCTTCCAGAACCCGGAGCGTCACGACAGTTTGCACGATCCGACAACCGCAAAGTGCAAAGACAGAAAGAAAAAGGCTCCCCCTCCCGGGCTGCCGGGAAGGAGAGCCTGCGAAATCTCAACAGGGGTTCTTACGGGCTGATGGCATCCCGGAAGTCATCCGTCGCGGAGCGGAATGGCTCCGTGGCGCCGTCGATGCTGCTCAGGAATGTGATCAGATCCGCCTCCTGCTGGGCGGAGAGTGTGGAGGCGATCGTCCCCCCGGCCAGTTGATGCGCGGTGAAAACGGCTTCGAGCGTCTGGGCCGAGCCATCATGGAAATACGGGGCGTGATAGGCGATGCCCAGCAGCGACGGCACATTGAAGCCGATACCGCCCAGCGGCGCCTGCCCGTTGCTGCGGATCTCGATCGGATTCGCGGCGTTGAACGTGCCGACGTTCTCGATAAACGTCAGCGTATTGCCGGCGACGGTGTAGCTGCGGATCTGAGCGGCGACATTCACGATGCCGGGATCCCGCGCCACGCTGCCGGCCACGGGCGGCGCGTTGAACACCGGGTTGTCCAGGTAAATCACCTGGCTCTTGGTCCACTTGGCCCCGCCGTGGCACGACGCGCAGTTGTTCTCGAACAGCGTGCGCCCGTTCTGAAGCGCCCCGAAATCCAGAGTCTGCGGCAGGATTGGCGCGCGGATGGTCTGCACCCAGAGCTGCTGCACATCCAGGGCATCGCTCGCGCCCTGCGTGATGCCGTGGTTGTAGATGTTCGGATTCGGCGGATCACCCGCAAACCCCTTCCCGCCCTGCACGTTGATGGAGTTCTCGTTGAAGTCCACCGTGCTGCCCCGCACGGCGTTCCAGTTCGAGATCCGCTGGTCGTGCGGATTGTCCTTGGCGAAGAACGCATCAAGCGAGACCGTCTGCCGCGGACCGGTCGCGAAGCTCCACGTCACGCCGTCCGCCAGCCCGTCCGGATGGCACGATGCGCAACTGCTCCAGGAGTTGTCTGAGGCTTTTCCGCGATCCTGGAGCGGGATGATCTCGCGCAGCGGAATCTCCAGCACCCCGTCGTCCGGGATGCCCAGCGATGTGAAGAAACAGAGCTTCCCGACCAGGACAGCGTGCTCGAATGTGCCCGGCGTTGGAGGTTCGGAGGAGGCGATATCCCGCGTGATCACCGTGTTGTTCTGCAGGTTGATGGCCGTCACCGACGTGCTGAGTTCGTTGTTGGTGTACGCCCGGGTCGCATCACCGCTGATGACCACGCCCGTCGGCAGATTCCCCGTCTGGAACCGGATCACGTTCGGCGCCCCGATATTGAGACGCCCGTTCGCATCCAGTGTCGCCCGCAGCACGTAATTCCCGCCGCGGCTGACCAGCAGGAACACCTGCGCGTTGGCGTCGGCGTCGATGGCCACCATGTCGCCGCCGAACAGGCGCGTCAGCACCGTATTGGCGATGTTCGCCGCGGGCTGCACTTCGTTCTTGATCTGCGCATTGATATTGAGCGTTTCGGTCGTCCGCTCAGTGAGGTTGGTCGTATCGGCGACGCTGACCAGGGCCTGAACGTTGACGTTGAAATTGATCGGCGGCTCGGGCCCCGCGCCGATGTTCGGCAGAAACAGGCGATTGCCGCGGATGAGCGCCGCGCCGAGCTGATTGGGGAACGCCCCCTGCGGGTCCTGCGCGATGACCGCCGCGTTCGCATCGACGACAGTCGTGTCCGGGCAGAATGTGTTGTTCGCCGCCCCCGCCGTGATCTGCTGACAGAAGAGAGCCCGGCTGGCCGTGAACCCCACGTCGTCGAGCGGGGCCAGGGTGATCGTATTCAGGCTGGCTGCCGGCCCGCTGAGCAGGAACGTGCGCACCACCCCCTGCTTGCCGTCGTCGAAGTCCTCGCCCGGCCCATTGGGGATCAGCTCGGCATAGAACCGCGTGACGAAAACGCGCTCGTCGCCATCCTGATCGTCGCCGTCGTTGGTGATGGCCACGGCCGTCGGATTTCCGCCAACCGCCACCGTGTCAACCACCTGATTCGTGGCGGTGTCAATGATCGACACCGTCCCGGCCGTGTGGTTCGCCACCAGGAGCCGCGTCCCGTTGGGGGTGACGGCACAGCCGCGAGGCTCCGTGCCCACGGTGATGGTGCCCACAACCGAAAACGCGTTGGCCCCCTCCAACGCCACGATGGAGACGGTTCCTGTCGCGGAGTTGGTCACATACGCCCGGCTGTCGTCGGGCAGGAGAGCGACGAATCGCGGCTCCTGGCCCACGCCGATCTCGGCGAGCTTGTTGGCCACATCGCCGCCACTCGCATTGCGAACCTCGATGACCGAGACGCTGTTCGCCTCCCGGTTCGCCACCACGACCCGTCGGTTGTCGCTGGTGATCGCAATGGAACCCGACCGAGTGGGAGTGAGGAACCGTGCCGGCTCTTCGTCACCGTTTCCATCACCGTTCCCATTGCCATTCCCGTTCCCGTTCCCATCCCCGCCGTTCTGCTGAGGGGGGCACCCCGTTAAAGCAGCCAGCAGGGACAGACAGACAATCCAACGCGCGCGCGTTGAAGCGTGCAGCATAGTCGACTCCTTCGCTTGTGAAGAACAGAAGCGCCCAGGAGAACCTTAACGAGAAGGGAATCTGAGTCAAGAGTTCTTATCAGAATTATCACGTTTCTGCCCCCTCGCTCCGCCGATGGGCCCGCCCTCGCGCCAGGATCCGGCCCGCCGGTGCTGCGGGCCCGGACCCCGCCGCCCGGCCGCATAAAGTGTCTCTGAACGCACCCCCGGGGGAGTCCGGCGAACTGAGCAGCAGGAGCACTTCGAATCACGGACCCGGAAGGGCCACTTCTGAGTCGCGGCCCTGGTCATCGTGGGAATGCAGCGGGTTCGTGCTCTGCGGATCGTGGCTCACCCAGTGAGAGCCCGGCTCCTCGTGCGAAGTTCGCGCATCCGGCCGGCACGACCGCCCGCCGCCCGGCGGCCCGGCCGCAGGGGCTACTTCGATCCGATCTGGCTGAGGATGGTCGGGTCCGTGATCTTCGTGTCGGCTGCGAGCAGAAACGCCTTGCTCAGGATGACGGCCAGCATGTTGTCGCCCTCGAAGGGCAGGTACACGTTGACCGTCCTGGAGCTGCGGCCGGGCACGATGCACAGGTACTGGTCGTTGGGCTCCATCAGGATGTTCCCGCTGCCCAGATGGATCTTGTACGTCCGCCAATCGCCCCGAACAATCAGAAAACGCTCGGTCAGTGAGCAGCGTGAGGCAGTCTTGAGCCGCGGAATGAGCCGTTCGAGCGCTTCGCGCCGGGTTTTTGCGGACTCACCGAGCTCGCCGAACGAATAGCTCTGCCAGTAGTCGCGATATCGCCCCTGCGGCCCGCCATCGGCCCATGTCGGGTCGTTGCCGACACTGGCCACCCCCACGAACAAATCCACGTCGCGCATGATCTCGCTGAATACCAGCGGCGGGATCTGCTCGAGGACCAGGGGGGTATCGGTCTGCGTCGCGCCATACCGTTCATGGTATCCGCCGCCGCCCGCGTGCGCGGTGCGCTGCTCGGCATCGATCGGATAAAACCGCACCTGATCGGTCGCCACCCGCAGAAACACGCCGCTTTCGTTGGTGTCTGCCCCGTATTCGTCGCCGATGCCCTCGATCCAGAATTCGGCACGTAGGTTCCACTGCGGCAGCAGACGCGTCGCCGGTGGGTATTCATCGTCCACCATCAGCCGCAGCTTGTTCTTCCATCCCCGCGCCGCACACAGCGCATTGAACTGGTGCTGCCGCAGCACATGCGCGGCGAACCGGTTTGAGTAGGTGTTCGTCCGCCGCTCCGCATCGGTCAGCAGATACACCTCACGATGCGCCTGCTTGAACGGCTGCTGGATCTGATGTTCTTCGAGCCAGCTCCGCC
>CAZQEN010000039.1:14333-32783 GCA_964591605.1 uncultured Planctomycetales bacterium | reverse complement strand
ATGGTTGCCAGGGACTTTGAGTCCCTGGAAAGGGAGCCCAACACAGACCGCTCGCCTCCTCTCCTCCGCCCTTCGGGCGGAGGAGAGGAGGCGAGAGAATAGGGAGAGCAGGAATCGCCGTTCCAGGGACTGACAGTCCCTGGCAACGCTCGAATGCCCTCCGGGCAAAGTGGTTATAGCTGCCCGGAACACTTGCCACACCCGACTCAGCTTCCCGCTTACGCCATGAAGCCTGTCGCAGGACTCTTTCGGTCCAGCAGCTCCGTGGCGAGCCGGACCCGGCGTGAACAGAGTGGCGGTGCCGCCGCGTGGGACGCATTCTGCTACAATTGCTCCCCATGCGGCGTGATCCCTTCGCTGAATTCAACATCCGGAAGGCGACGCAGCTTGTCACGAAAAGCGATCAGTGGTTCGACGACGTACAATTCCTCTATGGCTCCAGGCGATACGCGGCGGCGCTTTATCTGGGCGGTTTCGTGATCGAATGCCTGCTCAAGGCGCGCCTGTGGCCCCGCCGCTTCGAGCCGAAGATCCGACCGCTGCTGTTCTCGCACAGGCTGGGGGAACTCTTGAAGGCAGACGTCAATCTGTCGAGCGCTCTGAAGTCCGACCCGCACGCGCCCTACGAGCAGTTTGTTCATCTTTCTACATGGACGGTGCGGGTCCGCTATAATCCACGTGGAATCGACCCTCAGGATGCGGCTGGGTTCCTCAGACGCTTGCGGGAGGTAAGGTTATGGCTGCGCGACCGTATTCGCGGCTGACCAAAGCTCAAAAGATCAGGCTCCGTCGCTCGCTGGTCGAACGTCTCAGCGAGGCGGGGATTGACGCCAACGTGCAACTCGAAGATTCGCCTCTGGCCGGGCACTACCGCCTCTACGTCATTGCCGACGCCTTCGATCGATTGCTGGAAATCGAGCGGCAGGACATCCTCTGGCGCGCCCTGAAAGACGTCTGGTCCCGCGATGATCAGCTCAGGCTCACGCTCTCGCTGGCCCTGTCGCCCGAGGAAGCCCAGGAAACCACCCGCCCCAAGCGCAAGCGCGCTACTGCCTGAGGAGGCTGCTGTCGAAGCCGGCGCCGCACTCCGGGCAGCGCGGCTCAGTCTGGCCGCGCAGGTCGTAGCCGCAGCGGATGCAGATGGGGACGCCTCGCGCGGCGAGTTCCTGGCGCAGCATGCGTTGAATCGGTCTTCGCCAGAGGTATTGAAACCCGATCAGGAAGGCGGTGGACAGGATGATGCCGGCAACGCCGGAGCCTGACCATAACGGCAGATGGGTGCCGATCAACGGAACTTGCAGGCGCGGGAAAACGATGCCGAGAATCGCGCCGGACAGGAGCCACGCCAGACCGTAGATCCAGCAGCGCGGCGTGCGGTAAAGCCGCTGCCGGCAGCTCTTGAGAACGGCTCTCCCCGTCCTCTCGTCCGCGAAAAAGGCGAGCTCCGGATAGCGCGTCTGGATGGAAGGTGCAAGCTTCACGTCCGGCTCTCAGGTCCCGCCAGCAGCGTGCTGTCGAAGGGCGTTCCGCACTCGGGGCAGCGCGGCTCGGTCTGGCCGCGCAGATCATAGCCGCAGCGCAGGCACACGGCAATACCTCTTCGCACCAGTTCCTGTCGCAGGAAACGTTGCAGCCGTCGGCGCGAGAGCACATGCAATCCTGCAAGTGGCACGATGAAGAAGATGGCCCAGATTGGAAGGAAGAGAAGCACAGTCCAACCGATCCCTGTATACCAGGCGATCTTCAAAGCCGTTCCCGCCGCGAGGAACAACGATATGTAGCCGATGACGTCTCCAGCCCACCAATGGGCTCTATCGTAGTGTTCCCTGATGCACTTCCGGCCCTGCTCTTCTGCCGGAAAAAGCAGAAGTTCAGGAAGTTCCGGCTCGCGAGATCCTCTCTGTTTCGGAGTCCTGAGCATTTCGCACGGTGCCCTCCTCGAATGGCCTACCCTGCTTCAAACAGCTCGCCCTGGCCCTCGTCGGGACCATGACGCGGAGGCGTGTAGGGGATGCCCAGATGCGTGTACGCCGCCCGCGTCGCGCAGCGGCCCTGGCGCGTGCGGATGAGCAGGCCGATCTGGAGGAGGTAGGGCTCGACGACGTCTTCGAGCGTGTCGCGTTCCTGGCCGAGCGTGGCGGCGAGGGCCTCGATGCCGGCTGGGCCGCCGCGGTACGTCTGGATGAGCGTGGTGAGCAGGCTGCGGTCGAGGTCGTCGAGGCCGAGCACATCGATGCCCAGCAGAGCGAGGGCCTGGTCGACGACTTTTTCGGTGAGCCGGCCGTCGGCGCGGACCTGGGCATAGTCGCGCGTGCGCTTGAGCAGGCGGTTGGCCACGCGCGGCGTGCCGCGGGAACGCTTCGCGATCAGCTCCAGCGCGGCGTCGTCGGCCTGGACCTTCAGCTTCTTCGCAGAGCGCCGCAGGATCTCGGTCAATTCGGGCGTCTGGTAGAACTCGAACTGGAATTGGATGCCGAAGCGCTCGCGCATCGGCGCGGTCAGCAGGCCGCTGCGCGTCGTGGCCCCAATCAGCGTGAACGGGCGCAGGGCGATGTTTACCGTCCGGCCGCTGATGCCGCTGTCGATCGTGAAATCGACGCGGAAATCCTCCATGGCCGAGTAGAGAAACTCCTCGACCGTGCGCGACAGGCGGTGGATCTCGTCGATGAACAGCACGTCGCCGCGCTTCATCTCGGTGAGCCAGTGCATGAGGTCGCCCGGCTTGGTGATGGCCGGCCCGCTGGTCAGCCGCAGCGTTGCTCCGAGCTCTTTGGCGATGACATGGGCGAACGTCGTCTTGCCCAGGCCCGGCGGCCCGGCGAGCAGCACGTGGTCCATCGCCTCCTCGCGCTTCTTCGTCGCCTCCAGCGCGATCCGGAGCTGCTCGATCACCTGCGTCTGGCCGATGCACTCGTCGAGCCGCTCGGGGCGCAGCGACTCGTTGAAGCGGTCCTCGTCGCCGCCGCCGGAGGTCTGGGAGATGATGCGTTCACGAGCCATGAGAGGTTTCAGTTTCGAGTTTCCAGTTTCCAGTTTCCAGTTTGCTCAACTCGAAACTTGAAACCTGAAACTTGAAACTCATCCAGTGCTCCTCACCTTATACGCCAATCGCACCCACTCATCCGCCGCGTGCTCGCCGGGGTGGAGCTGCAGGGCGCGTTCCAGCCACCGCTGGGCATCCGGCCGGCGCTCGCCGAGGGCGGTGGTCATGACTTCGAGGGCGTCGCGCATCGTCTCGGACCATCCCTCACCAGGAATGGCGGTCGGCGTCGCGCCAACCCCGGCATCGCCCTCGCCCAGCGCGAACTCCGCCAGCTTGCCCTTGAGCTCCGCGATGATCTGGTCGGCCATGCGCTTGCCGATGCCGGGCAACGTGGCCAGTGTTCGCGCATCGGCGGCCTCGATCGCCGCCGCCACGCGGCGCGTCGGCATGGTCAGCGCCTTGATCGCCTTCCGCACGCCCATGCCCTTGACGGTGATGAACTTCGTGAAGAACGCCCGGTCGTCCGCGTGCAGGAAGCCGACCAGCCGCGGCGTGAGGTTCCCACCGACGCTGCTGCCCTCGTAGTACTCCAGCGTGTGCAGCGTGACCTGCTGACCGCGCGAAGCCCGCAATTCCGCGCAGGCATACTCGCAGGCCAGCACCTCGTACCCGACGCCGTCGCGGTCGAGCACGGCATAGCCCTCGTGCACCTCACTCAGAATGCCGCTGATGCGAACGATCATGATTCACCACGCAGGCAGGAGATCACGGAGAAGCGACGCTGGGAGACTCCGCGAGCGATGCTGACACGACAGCGCGAGGTTGTCCGCGCTAGGCCCGGCATTCATGCCGGGTACAGGGAGCGTGAACAACATTTATAGCCCGCTTCAGCGGGCTTCTCGACCTGCAGCTTCAGCCACCTGAGCCGGAGCTGAAGCCGGGAGGAGAATCCCGGTAAACCGGGATCTCACTGTCAAATGGCACCGTGTCACCCGGCATGAATGCCGGGCCTAGCGCAGCCAGAACGAAAGTCTCCTCCCGATCTCCTGATCTGCAGGTCTCCAATACCTCGCTCCTCTCCCTCTCCAAGCCTCCGTATCTCCGTGTCTCCGTGGAACACTCATCTGAACCGCAGGCCCGCCGGCGGCTCGGCCACACCGTCGCGCGGCGGCTTGTGCGTGACTTTCGTCGCGCACAGGGCGATGGCCAGGGCGTCAGCCACGTCCGGCGGATCGGGCAGCCGCGGGAGCGACAGCGTGGTCATGATGGCCCGCTGCACCTGCTCCTTGGGGGCCCGGCCGTTGCCGGTCAGATGCCGCTTCACGCTCGTCGAGGGCAGATGGACGATCTGCAGGTCGCGCCGGGCGGCTTCGAGGAGAATCACGCCGCGGGCATGAGCCATGAGGATCGCGGTGCGCGGCCGCTGATAGTGCGAGTAGATCTGCTCGACGGCGAAGAGATCGATCCGGTATTCATCGAGGATTTCGTTGAGCCCGGCCGCAAGCTCGGCGAGGCGAAGGGCCAGCGGTCCCTGCGCCGCACATCGGATGATCCCGGCGTCGAGGACCGTGATCACGTCGTCGTCCTGGTCGACGCTCAGCACGCCGTAACCCGTGCGGCGAAGTCCCGGATCGACGCCGCACACGATCTGCTTGCCCATCGCCATGGCCGCCCTCCCTGGGGCCCGCGTGGCACGGCCTTCCAGGCCGTGAAGCGATCAGGAACTGCCCGTGCCACGGCACGCAGGCAGTGTACACGCCAGGCCGTCAAGTGAGAAGTGAGACGTGAGAAGGGCGGAATCTGCGAAGAAGGCATTTCGCCTCGACAGCGGACATCTCGTCATCGCTTCCCCGCCGCCCGAAGCAGTTCATCCGCCCACGCGGCGTCCTCCGGTTCCAGGGGAGGCTCGGGCGGCTTCGTGTAGTCCAGCGTGCGGGCATAACGCCCCTCGACATATGCCTGCTCGATCAGTGGCTGAAGCTCCAATTCCACCGGCTGATCGTGCGCACGCAGGGGGATCTTGACGGCGGGAAGAGGCTGGCGAATGGAGATCGGCTGGAAGTAAATCGCGTCCGGATCGCTTACGGCCCGGATGGTCGCCCGGTAAGCCGTGCAAAGCTCCGGAGGAGGATCCTCGGGGCGCAACAGTCCTCTCCAGTTGCCCGTTCGTACCAGATCGATCTCGACGAAGTTGACACTCCCCGAGACCAGTCGTTCGCGCTTCCGCCTGAACTCTCGCAGACCCTTGCCGCGCTTGTTGGTGGGGCTGACGAACTCGATGACCGTGATGAGCCGTTCGCCCGTCGCGTCTCTGATCTCGATGAATCGCTCAGTGAGCGGCTCGACGAGCGCGCTCAAACGATAGGGAGCCAGTGCCAGGCCACCGGCGGTTCCGGTTGGCTCAATTGCGGGACGCATCTTCTCAGCAAACTCAAGCACGCGAATGTCAGGCGAGTAGCGGTCAGAAATCTTGCGGGGGTCAGATTCGATGGCGATCCGTTCCTCTGCCCGGGCGATCAGATCATCGGGAAGCTGTGTATTGAGCCTGTTACGCGCGGCGGCGACGATCGCCGTGTGTACATCGAGCCAGTGCCGCTCGAGGTATGGGTCCATGCCTGGGAACGGACTCTTCATATGAAACCATTATACGCGATCCCGACGCCAGATCGTGCCGTCGGGGCGGTCTTCGAGTGTGATGCCCAGGGCGGCGAGCTGGCTGCGAACCATGTCGGCGAGGGCGAACTGTCTGGCCTTGCGGGCCTCGGCGCGGACCTGGATGAGCGTGTTCATGAGTCCCTGGACGAGCGTGTCGTCGCCGCCGGCCGTCGCCGGGGCAGGGCGCTGTTCGAAGAGGCCCAGCAGGGCGGTGAGCGAGCGAAGCGTCTGGACGGCCGCCATCGCGAGCTGCCTCCCGCGATCGGTGCCGGAGGCATCGAGCCGCTCGTCGTCGGCGAACCGGTTGATGGCCGCGACCAGCTCGAAGAGCACGCCGATCGCGCCGCCCGTGTTGAAATCGTCGTCCATGGCCTCGATAAAGCGCAGGCGGTGTTCGAGGCACTGCTGCACGAACGCCTGCTCACGGGGCGACTCGGCCGCCGCGTGCACCTCCTCGAGCGTCTCGCCGCCCGCATACGGGTCGCGGCGCGTCACACGCTCGATCCGTTCGAACAGTCGATAGAACGAATCGAGCCCTTTCTTTTTGGCGGCGATCTCTTCGTCTGAAAACTCGATCGGCCGGCGGTAATGCGTGCTCAGGATGAAGAACCGCATGAGCTCGGGCGAATGCTTCTTCAGGAGGTTGGAGAGCACCAGCTCGTCCATCCGTTTGGCCATCTCCGGGTCGGACTTGGCAATCTTCTTGGTGTTGAACCGCGTCAGGCCATTGTGGAGCCAGTATTTGACGAACGGCTTGTCGAAGCATGTTTCCGACTGGGCGATCTCATTCTCGTGGTGCGGGAAAATCAGGTCCATTCCGCCGCCGTGGATGTCGAACGTCTCCCCCAGCAGCCGCTGGCTCATGGCCGAGCACTCGATGTGCCAGCCGGGCCGGCCCTTGCCCCAGGGCGAATCGAACTGCACCTCCGGCGGCTCGTCGGGCTTGGCCGCCTTCCACAAAGCGAAATCGCCCGGATTGCGTTTCTCCCCGCTGGCCAGCTCGCGCGTGCCCGCCTGCTGCTCGTCCGGTTTGCGGTGCGAGAGTTTTCCGTAGTCGGCGTCCTTGGCGACATCGAAGTAGACGTCGCCCTCGACGACGTAGGCCGCGTCCCTGGCGATCAACCGCTGGCAGATGTCGATGATCTCCCTGATGTACTCGCTGGCTTTGGGCATGTGGTCGATGCCGCGCACGCCGAGCTGCTCCATCGCCTGCAGGTAGTTCTGGGTGATGCGCTCCGCCAGCTCGCGCACCGTCGTCTTCTGGACGGCCGCTTCTGCGATGAGCTTGTCCTCGACATCCGTGATGTTGACCACCCACGTGACGCGAAAGCCCTTGAAGGTCAGATATCGCTTGATCGTGTCGAAGATCACCGGTCCGACGGCATGGCCGATGTGACTCGGCTTGTACACGGTCGGCCCGCACAAATAAATGCCCACCTTGCCCGGCACGAGGGGAACGAACAGCTCCTTGGTCTGGGTCAGTGTGTTGTAAACGCGCAGGGACATACGGTTTCCTGTCAGGCCTGGGTGGCTCGGAGTCCGACAATGGCGGTGCAGGCGACGGCTTCGCCCCGGCCGACCGCGTCCACGCCCTCATTGGTTTTCGCCTTGATGCTGACCGCCTCCACGGGCAGGCCCAGCAGCCGGGCCACTTCCTCACGAATGAGCTTCTTGTGCGGGCCCAGCCGGGGCCGCTCGGCGTGAACGGTGACGTCGACGTTCACCGGGACAAAACCCCGCTTGCCGACCTCGGCCAGGGCCGACTGCAGCAATCGCGCACTGTCGGCACCTCGATACGCGGGGTCGCTGTCCGGGAACATCTCCCCAATATCGGGTAATCCGGCCGCACCCGCCAGGGCATCGATGAGGGCATGAAGCACCACATCGCCGTCGCTGTGAGCGGCGGGCCCCCGGTCATAGGGAATGCGGACATGCCCCAGAATCAGGGGGCGACCCACTTCCAGACGATGGAGGTCTGTGCCGATGCCCACGCGATGGAGGATGGGAGGTCGTTCCATGAGCCTGTGCCCGCTACAGTAAGCCGCTCCCCGGGTGAAATCAACCCGGAGGGTCCGGTCGCTGTGAAACGTTTCACTATGTTCCTGCGATTGTAAGTCGTGCTGTGACAGCCTCCTGTGGCACTCCGGTCGCAGGCATGGCTGCCGTCGGCGCGTCAACGCCGCCCGAGGTGAGTTATTCCCAGAAATTGAGGAGAATTCTGACGTTTTTCGGGTGCGTGCCGCGAAAACGGGTGGTAAAGTACTAGCGCGAAGGACACGTGGCCTTCATTTCGAACAGCGTGGTCGACAACTTGGACGTGCTGGGGTTCCATGTTGAGACCCAGTGGGCCTAGACACAAACGGCGCTCCGGTCGGCAGGCGGGGTTCACGCTTTTAGAGACCCTTGTCGCCATCACGATCATTGCGCTGCTGATTGCCATCCTCCTGCCCACCTTTGCGCGGGCCCGGGCTCAGACGCGAAGCGTCCGCTGCCTGAGCAACCTCCACCAGCTTCAGGGCGCCGCCCTGATTTACGCGTCTGATCATCGGGGTTACCTTCCCGCCGCTTCTGAAATCGGCCAGCCGGCATGGGCCACCCAACTGGCCCGCAAAGTGGGGTTGCGCTTCCCCGGGACCATCGCCCCCGTCGACAAGGCTCCTCTCTTTCAATGCCCGGAGCGCGAATCGGGTCAGCCGGGTCCGTTTCTCGACTATGTGGCGAATGCGATGAACCCCCGCGGGCCGGCCGCGGACGGTTCCTGGACGAAGATGTCCAGCCTGCGGGTGGAGTCGTACCGTCGCGCGGACCAGATCGTGTATCTGGCCGACGCCGAGCGCGAAGACAAAGTGGCCCACATCGCCGGTCACCCCGGCGGCGATACCGTTCAGGACGCCCGCGAGAACTGGACTCAGGGCTCGCTCAATCGACCCGCGCTGGAGACGATGACCGTCTGGACCGGCTCGCATCTGCCGGAAGGCAAGGATTGCGTCAACGTCACGGAAGAGGCGGGGGTGCGCCGCGTCGCCCGCAAGCTGCACATGAACCGATTCACCAACGCCGGCTTCCTCGACGGGCACGCCGCGGGCCTGCCGCCCGGCGGCTCGCCGCTTGACGAGGTGAACTACGGCGCGTGGCTCTCGCGCTTTGGCGTCAAGAACGTCGACGCCGCCCGCACTGCACCCATTCAGTGAATCGCCTCCGGATTTCCGGCCGCGTGATGGCCCGCTGCGCGGCTGGACCGTACATGCGCCCGGCCCAGCCTGGCGGAAGGCTCGCCACGGCTTCGGGTCACGGACTCGCCGCAGGCAGCCGCTGGCGGATGCGATCGAGCAGTCCGGCCGGCACCTCGATCACCGCGGTTCGCGTCGGCATCGCCGACTGATGGACGAGGCCCCGGCCGTCGAACAGGTATACCTCCGGTTTCTTCTCATCGCGGTAGTACTCACCCTTGACGAGTTGCTCCCGGCGCAGCCGGGAACAGGCCCGGGTGATGCGGGTGTAGAGCTCGGGCGCCGCGTAGCCGGCGGCATCCTCCCAGCCGTAGCTGTTTTCAATCGCCGTGTCTTCCTCGAAGTTGTTCCAGTCGGCCACCGTCACGTACTGCGGGCGGGCCTTGAGCACGCGAAGCCACATGCGGACGTAGAGCCGGCCACCTTCCCGCGCCTGCTCGAGCGGGTCGTGACCGAGCTGGACCACGTGCCGGGGAAACCGGTGACCGGGCCAGATGCTCATGCACTCGGGCAGAATCGGCGCCGGCTCGTACGAGCCCCAGCCCCAGGTCTGCCGGCGGCCCATGGACTCGTGGTTGTCGCCGTTGTAGGCCCATCGGACGGTGAAGCGGGCATCGTCCCAGTCACCGGGTCCATAGTTGTCGTCGGTGTCGACAATCAGGAGCGGCCTGCCGGCCAGGTGGAAGTAGCTCGGCCGCTTCGCCCAGTGCTGGTGATAGAAGTCGCCGGCCCGCTGCTGGGCGGCCCGCCCGGCCTCGCGCATCTCGCCGCCGCCGGCGATGCACATCGGGATCCGCTCGGAGGCCGGCCGTGCGTCCATGAAGTCGAACCACGCCCGGATGTTGTCGTTGATGCGTCCGCCGTCGTTGCCGATGCAGTTGGTGTCGTCCAGGATCAGGAAATCGACGCCCAGGTCGCGCATCTGACGGTAGTGGCTCTCGATCACCTCCGGGTCGCCGGCGCTGTACCGGCCGCGGGCGGGGAACCGATGGCAGTTGACCCAGTGCCGATGCTGGTCGTCGGCCGTCCACCAGACGGTGTACCACATGCCCAGCACGGGCACCGCGCGCTCCGGGACCGCGGGACGCGAGGAAGGCACGTCGGCCGCGAGGACGACGGCGGACAACAACATCGGAAATAGAAGCATCAGATTCTCCTGACCAGAGTGGTCGGGACGTGAAACGCGGCTTCTGCGTGCAGCGCGGGCCGGAGCGCCTCTTCCCGCTGCGCACCGACCGCTCGCTCCGGCCTACCATAACACGGCGCCGAACCGCACTCCATCGGACCGTGAACGGACGTGCCGCATCGACGGCTCGGCCAGTCGGGCAGGGCACCAGTCAGAACCGGGAGCATCAGCGACCGGCCTGCCGCACGAGCCGTGACCTGCCCGCATGATGGGCAAGGCCCCTGCCGGCCGCCCGCGACCGGCTTTACACCCGCTTCCCGTATCCGAACACCTTCGTCGCGTTGTTCCAGAAGATGTCCTCCACCGCGGCATCGCCGAGGCGCTCGGCCCAACAGGCCCACTTGAGCGCGCGGAGGTGCTCGAGGCCCACCAGCAGCGGCCTGATCTGTGCGTGCTTCTCGCCCCAGACGGGCGAGTCGCCGCGCAGCCAGACAAACGAGTCGGCGACCGCCACAGACCGGCCGCGGAGGTTGCAGGTGGGGAAGTCCGTTCCATACATCAGGCGGCGGTGACCGATGAGCCGGATGATCGCCTGATGGGCGATGGGTTCGCAGTTCGCGGAGGTATCGAAGTAGAGATTGCCCAGGCCGGCGAGCGCGGGCAGCCCCTCGAGGTTGTGCGCGGGCTGAAAGCCGCGCGCCGCATGGGCGAGGATCAACCGCATGTCCGGGTAACGCTCGCAGTACGTGCGGATCCAGTGAAGATTGCCCGCGTCGGCCACCGCGCGGGAACGCACCAGGTGCAGCACGATCGCCCACCGCTCCTGATGCGCGACCTGCACCAGTCGTTCCGGGAGATAGTCCGGAATCTGTGCCTCCCAGGTCGGTATGACACGGGCCAGGGTGTGGTAACACTTGAGACCCGCCAGTTGCAGGCGCTTCACCTGCTCCCGCACCCACTCCGGGTCGTCGCCCGGCCGGACCATGAACAGCCCCGGACACCGTGCGCGGGCCGATTCGCCGGCCACCCATGCGTTGGCCGCAGCGCGGAGCGTCTCGTCGTCAAATCTTCCGCCCGGACCCTCAAAGGAGGGAATAAACACCGCCGCGCTCGAACGTCGCCCCTGCACCTGCCGCACCAGGTCGCCGTAGGTGTCGGCGCCGGCATCACCCGCGATGGTGTGGATCCCCTCGTGCCCGGCCCGCCAGAGATGCGCGTGCGCGTCCAGGATCCGCTCGGGCACGAAACTCCGCAGCTCGCGCTCAAAGAAGACCTGATCGTGTTCCTGGGCCGGCTCAGGCCCCCGGCCGTCCGGTCTGAGAAAAACGTCCGTGGACGGTGATGTTCCGGTGCCCTGCGGGCCCGCCGGGCGGCTCGCTGCCGGCTCCGCGGCGTCGACGCCCCGTGCCGAGCCCGCCACAACCGACGTGACGCCGGAAACCATTGCCGATTTGAGAAACGCGCGGCGGTTCAATCAGGTTCCTCCCGACAGAAAACTCGTGATCGCGAGTCCGTCATCATACCCCCTCACCGGCCGGACAATGGCCGACGCGGGCATTGCGGGCCGGCCAGCCGCAGTCGTACAATGAGAAGTGCACTCATCTCTGGCGAGGACATGACATGCATCCGGGGACAGAGGGGCGTTGGACTCGGACTGAGTTGGCCACCCGGGGTTTCACGCTCATCGAGGTGCTGGTCGTTGTCGCGATGATCGCCGTGCTGGCGGCCATCCTGATCCCTTCGCTGCGCCAGGCCCGCGAGCAGGCCAGGATCGGCGTGTGCAAGGCGAACTGCAAGCAGATCGCCGGCGCCGTCGAGCTCTACCGCCAGGACTACCAGCAATACGTCCCGATCATGTTCAACTATTACGCCAACGGCGATCCGCGACACCGGCCGAATCCCGTGGGCCACCATGTGCCCGCCAAGGGTTCCTGGCTGTCGGTGGCCCTGCACATGTACGACCGCGGCACCCGCGGGATGCGCTACACGCAGTCCACCGCCGTCCCCGGCCAGTTTTTCAACCCCGACGAGAACTGGGGCGGCGCTCAGGGCTGCGCGATCCGGGACGAATTCGAGAATCGGATGATGCCCGAGCACTTTGCCTGCCCGTTTCAGCGCGGCCGGGGCGACGGAGAGGAGATCCAGCAGACGGACCCGCGGACCAACACGCAGTATGTCGAAATGCGGGGCCGGTTCGACAGCTACCACACCTGGCTCTGGTCCGACCTGATCATCCGCAACAATCGCATCCAGAGCGTGCCGGGCGGCGCACCCGAGGACGGCGTCGTGAAGTATTCCGCGCTGACGTGGAACCGCGTCGCGGATCCCAACGCGCGTCTTGCGTCGGGCCAGAAGCGCTGGGACGACGACCGGCCCGACAACCCGTTCTTCCACCGCTATCACCGCCGCTGGAGCCTCTCCGAGGCCCGCAAGGTCGAGCGGGCCAGCCTGTCCGAGTTTACCATCTCGTGGTGCGCCCAGGGCGAGCACCTGGCTCTCGGCAGCCTCCGCTACAACGTGGGCAGCCACCGCACCAGTCAGGGCGGCGGCTCCAACGCCATCTTCGCCGACACCCACGTCGAATGGGTCAAGGGCACCCGCATCGGCTGGCGCTGAAGCGACCCCCCTCGTTATCGCAAGAGCCAAAGTCTCTATGAGATCCTGCCCTCGAGCGCAGTGCCGTTGTCGGCCAGACCGTCTCGATTCCCATTGGTCATGCCGTTCTTGGCAAGCGACTGTTGGCAGCCGCGACAAAACCGAGATGCCGAAAACGCCGGCAGCACGCCCTCCGGCCCACCTCTGCACGGTCAGGACCCCACGGCATACACCCGCGCACCGCGCAGGCGGAATCGCAGCATCATCTGCCGACCGGCCAGCTCCTGCCCGGTCCGCGTACCCCATTTCAGCGGAATGCGGGTATCGTCCACTGCCTTCAGCACGCACTGATCGTGCCCGTAGCCGGGGATACCGCGGCCCGTCTCATCCTGCAGTTCCACCGTGACGTACGCCTGATTGAACAGCCCTCTCCCCGCGGGCACCGCCGCGTTGAGCAGCAGGTTTCGGGCCGGCATCTCGAAGACGCGGCTCGAGAACTCGGCGTTGGACTGCGATCCGATCGAGGCGATGCGATACTCCGGCAATCCGAAGACCTGGCCGCCCACCCAGAAGAGCATCTCGCGGCCGAACCACATCGGCGACATCTTGACCGGGTAGGGGGCCTCGCCCTGCGCGGGGACGCTGCGCCACGGCCGGTCCCAGCGGATCGCATCCGGGCTGACCCACCACTCGCACGTCAGGTGCGGGCCGTGCTTGTCGGGCACCAGCGGGCTGGCCGCATACAGGTCCGCCATGGCCACGTAGCGGTCGCCGTACGCGAACGGGTGCATGCGGTAGAACTCCAGGTCGGCCGGGTCGTGGGCGTCCGGCGTGATCAATCCGCCCGGCCCCGCCGCCTCCACTGTGCTCCAGCGCACGCCGTCGCGGCTGGTGCGGATAGTCAGCACGCGCCGCCGGCCCGAACCGATGTTGTCGCCGTAAGGCTTCTTCCACGCCTGCTGGGTCACCTGGGCGATCAGAAACTCGCCCGTCGCGTCCTTCCACATGCCCCCGAATGCATCGTGTTCCTGGTAAAGGGACTCGCCGGACAGCGGCTTCCAGGCCAGGCCATCGTCGCTGGCGAAGCCCCACACCGCGTGCCCCTTTTCGGGCTGCGGATGGCGGCTCCACGTGTAGAAGAGCAGCCGGCCGGTCGTCGGCTGGTGGATCATCAGGGATTCGATCAGCCACGGCCCGTCGGGGTTGCGAAACACCTCCCGCCACTCGGTCAGGCGGTGCCCGTCCGGGGTCAGCCCGCGGTACAGCCGCCAGCGGAACGTCCTGGGCTCGGTGCCCGCCTCCTCGTGCGTGCAGGCAAAGACCTGGCAGCTCCCGTCGGCTCGCGGGACGGCCAGCAGCGGGTGAAAACCGCGCGGGTGCGCATCCGCCGGCGCCGATGCGGCCGCCCCGGCCAGCTCGACGTTGCCGCGAAGCTGCAGCGGGTTCGCCTCGAACGACAGCGTCCCGCGGCCATCACGGGCGTCCGACGCCTGCAGAAACAGCAGGATCGGCCGGTACGCCGGCTCGGCGGTTGCCGCCGCACCGCAGGATAGAACCACCGCCACCCACACCATGTTGCCGATCATGTTGCACTCTCCGGACGTCCAGGGTCCATCGTCTTTCCTTTTTCGGTATCACAGTCTCGTAGCGGCCGCCCCCTGTGGCGGCCGTGATCCGCCGAAGGCGCGGTGCGTGTTGAGCGTCCACGCACCCGCAATGGAGCCCGAAGCGTCAGCGAGGGGTTCACGCGGTTGCCCGCCCTTCGTGCGAACCCCTCTCATACCCGCAGCCCTTCGCCGCGGGCAAGCTCCGCCGCCGCTGCGCCCGGTCCGCAGAAAGCGCCGCGGGGCGCTGAGACCTGCGTCTGGCCGGTCTGGCTTGGTAGAAGAAGTTACCTCTTTTTTGGACTCTGGTTGACATGGACCGATCGACCGCATCACAATCCCGAAGATGATTCGACCTGAAACGCCGGCCGATCAGGAGGCGATCTCGCAGCTCCTCATAGAGGCATTTGCCGATCACCCCTACAGCCATCACACCGAGCATCTGATCGTCGAGGGGCTCAGACGCGCCGGTGCCCTGACCGTCTCGCTGGTGGCCGAGGTCGACGGGCAGGTAGCCGGGCACGTCGCCTTCTCGCCGGTGCAGATCGACGGGAAGGACTGCGAGTGGTTCGCCCTCGGCCCCGTCGCCGTGACCCCCGGTCTGCAGCGGCGGGGGATCGGCCGGCAGTTGATCGAGGCCGGTCTGGCCGCCCTCGGCCGACGGGGTGCGGCCGGATGCGTCGTGGTGGGCGACCCCGTCTACTACCGGCGCTTCGGGTTCAGGCACGACCCCGGCCTGACGATGGACGGCGTTCCCCCCGAGGTCTTCATGTCCCTGCCGATCACCGGGCCATCCCCCCGCGGCCCCGTGTCGCACCATCCGGCGTTCCTGATCCACTGAAAACCGCCCGCCGGCAGCGAGAATCCCAAAGCTGCATTCTTGATGGCCACAGAGATTGCAGCGCGGCCAATAGCCGCATTGTGTTCTCCGTGCCACACACCCTCAGATTCCTCACGCCCTGCGCAGATTCCTGAGACGCCTTCATCTCAAATCTCAGATCTCAAATCCGGTTGCGGGCAACGCCTGTGTCAGACCTCCGTGGTGATTGATTGTGCATCGCTGGGTTCCAGAAGTACATCAGTAGTGCCATTCTCGGTAAGAGACGTTTGTAGCGGCCGCCACGGTGCGTGCGAAACTCGCATACCGAAAACGGCAGTCGTCACTTCGCAACAGGACGTGTGGTCACCGGAGCGCTCGCCGGCCCGCCCGGACCCGGTCCGATCTCAATCGCCGAAACAACGGCCTCTTTCCCGTTCACGCCGGTGAATCGAATCGCAATCACTCCGTGCCGAGGCTGGATGTGATCGAAGACCAGATCCACCGCCCGGTTCAGCCCGTCCCAGATCTTCGTGCGGTTCGCGGTGAACACGACCGCCGCCGGCCGACCGGCGGCCGTCGCCGCGATATCCAGATCCCGGACCACGCTCTGGCCGTTGATCTCGATATTCATCGCTCGCTCCTCAGCGGCAACCCACCGCGATTCCATCAGCTTGATCCGCGCGTGATACTCCCCCGGCCCGACTGTGAAATACACCGTGAAATCCTGCCCGTGCATCCCGTACTGGTACAAGAGCGGATCCGACGTGCCCGCCACCGCCCGCCGCCGCGGCTTCGTGTACCACGAGGCCGCCACCGAATCGACGCTGCCGCCCGCCCGGATCACCGCCTCCGTCGCCGTCTGCCAGGCGTGGCCCGCCGAATCCACGTAGCTTTCCCGCGCCGGATAACCGAAAACCCACCGCTGCGCGTCCGTCGGCCCCCCGCCCTCGCCACACCCCGCATCGCCCGTCGTCGCAGAGGACTGCACGGCATCAATCCAGACCTGTCGCCCGCCGGAAAGCGTATTGCCGGCCCCGCGGACGACGACTTTGAGAACGTGCTTGCCCTCGCTCAAGCCGCTCCTGGAGTAAATCACCTGTTCCTTGAGTGGAAAGGGACTATAGCAGTCAATCCCGCACAGTTGTTTCACTTCGTCCAGGTACACATCCGCCAGCCCCCCCGACCGATCCACCGCCCCGATCAGCCGCACCTGGTTGCCCGTGAACGCAAACGTGAGCGCCGCACCGGAGGTCGCGCTCACATGCACCGCCCCCTTGAAATGACCGGCGTCCTGCTGCGTCTGCCATTCCCCACTGAACTCCAGTTGCGCATCATCGACGGCCTCCTGCGGGTCATTGCCCTCGACCACCACGCTTCGGGCCCCGTCGTGGCGGATGCTCACGATGCAGTCCCCGTTGGCCAGCTCTCGCGTGGTGTAGCCGTTGGAGGTCAGCGCCTCCACCCGCTCGAGCCGCCGGCCGTCCGCCGTCACCGCCTCCGGGCGGAATGCCAGGCGCAGCACGTCCATCGTCTCCGCCGGCGCGTCGAACGTTGTGTAGGCCACCCGCCCGTCGCGATAAACCACATGCGTGACCACCGAACTCGTTCGCATGATGTGGTTCTCGCGGTTGGCCCCCAGCACGTCCGGCAGCCACCCCATCCCGTCGAGCACGTATTTGAGCGGCAGCGGATGGGCAATCTGGAACCAGCCGCCCGCCACCTCCTGGCCCCCGTCAATGCCATCCTCCACCACACCCGTCTCGAGGCAGTCATACGTCGTCAGGATAAGCTGCCGCCGCGCCAGTTCGCGCGCCCACTCGCTGCCCGCGCGCACCCCGTATTCGGCAAAGGCCGCCCCCACCTGCATCGGCGGATACGACAGCGACCGCCCGCAGCATTGCGAACCCTCCGGATACGCCCACGCCCCGCTGAAGACGTCCCCGTTCGATTCAGGCGACACGCACGCCCGCTGCAGGAACAGCGACATGATGTTCCGCGCGTCGGTCCGCCAGTTCTCAAACAGCTCCGGATGCGCCATCAGATAGCGAGGCACCAGCTCCGACAGCGTTTCACTCTGAACCGGGTGCGGCCAGTCCCAGTAATCCCGTCCCCACGTGTCATGCTCGAGCCACTGCGGCAGCAGCACGTCACGCAGGTACGCACGGCCCTCGTCCCGCGCGCGGATGATGCAGTCCTCCGCCCCCGTGCGCCCGACCCGGATGAGTTCGTCGAAAAACAGCAGCAGCACGACCACCCCGCCCGTCTGCATGTCTTCCCAGAACACATCCTCCGGATTGGCGTATCGGTTCCAGGGCGACATGCCCGGCGCATGGCCGCGCTTGCGGGCGAGCAGCTCCCCCCACCGGACGGCCGTCTCGAGCCACTCCTCGCGGCCGGTGATCTGATAGCTCTTGACGAGCCCCAGTCCGAAGAACGCCACCAGATCCAGTTGGATCATCCCCCGCGGATTGCACTCGCCGTAAGGCTCCCCCTGGTTGGGGACGCTGATCAGGAATCCCGGCCACGGATGCTCCGCCGAGGTCTGGCAATGGCGCAGCAGAACATCGACGATCATGCTGATGTGCGCGATCGCCGCCGGATCGCCGCAGTATCGGTAATACTCGATCAGGCCCAGCATCGCGTACGCGCCGCGCTGCGCCAGATCCCCGTTGCCCCACGTTTTCAGCTCGCCGGGCGTGATCGTCCCGTCTGCCTGAATCGACCACCGCCCGTTGTAGACGTAGTCTGGCGCCGGCAGGCCCGTCTTCGGAGCCGTCGCCCACGGATAGCGCTTCATCGTCTCGGCCGCCACCCGCACCCGGAAATCGCACTGGCCGTTCTGACCCCGGTACCACGGCGCGATCACGCCATGACGATCTTCAACCGCCGGGTGTGCGAAATACCGCGCCTGCGCCGGCTGCGCAGCCGCCCATCGCCCACCGCACAGAACTCCAGAAACGACCACTGAGATCCCAAGCCACCAACCGACGTTCTTCATCCAACCTTCTCCGCGCCACAAGTGTTCAGATGCTTTGCGCCCTGAGAAAACCTCAGGGGCGACATCGTCTCAAATCTCAGATCTCAAATCCGGTCGCGGACAACGCCCGCGCCAGGAATCCAGACCGGACCCAACAGTTCGGCCGTGCTTTGTCAGCCAGCGAAGCCTATCATGAGCAGTCGATGGCATAAACCGCGGATTCAGGAGTGGTGATCGTGCTGCGAATGATCGGAGCCATCGTGGGAGCCGGGGCCGGAGGATGGGTGGGCCACGCGCGCCTGCTCTGCTTCGACGGCCAGTGCCCCCTCACCGGCTCCTGGTGGGGCGGCGCCCTGATCGGCGGACTGCTCGGACTGCTCCTCGTCGATGCCTTCAGTCGTCACAAGCCGGGTTAGGAACCGCATCACAACCCGGTGTGGCACCGACCTCCCGCCTGTGG
>CAZQEN010000039.1:0-14233 GCA_964591605.1 uncultured Planctomycetales bacterium | reverse complement strand
TCCCGCCTGTGGGCCGTCAAGGCATCGGCGTTTCGCCTGTGCGTGCGGTATCCACCTCGATCGGCTATCGCCGGCGCGTGTTGTGAAACACTTGTCCAGCGGTCATACTCCTCGGACCCTCTCAGGCAACGCAACACCGCGGATCGTCCTGATAATCTGAGGATTCTGCATCGGTTCCGTCAGTTCGCACAACCCGGGTCGGCCGCAATCTGCGGCCCGCTGAGACATCTCAGCATGATCACCATGTCGTCCTGATCCACGTCCTCGCCGATATCCAGCCTGGCCTGCAGACAGGCCGGATCATCCTGCGGGACAGCCGGGCCCCTCAGACAGGCCTGAAAACGGCCGAAATCAGCGAGGTCGATGTCTCCATCTCGATCAAAGTCGCCGGGTATCGGCGCCGGGCAGCCATCGGCCTCCACGGGTGCGCCTGGAACCGTATTCGGGCACGCATCGCAGGCATCGCCGATGTCGTCCGCGTCGAGATCCTCCTGGCCCTGATTGCTGGTGTCGGCGCAGTTGTCACACGCATCGGCCGCCCCGTCGCCGTCCGTGTCCTCCTGACCCGGGTTGACCGCGAGCGGGCAGTTGTCGCACACGTCGCCCACACCGTCGCCGTCGGAGTCCTCCTGACCGGGATTGGAAACGGACGGACAGTTGTCGAGGTGATCGAGAACGTCATCGCCATCATCATCAACGGGCTGGATATCGAGCACGAGCAGCGTGATCTCCGCATCTTCCATGGTCAGCGCGAAGTTGCCCGGATCAAACCCCACGGTCACGTCCTGCTGGTCCCACGCCATGCCGGTCGAGTGCGTCAGGCTGGTGTCGCCCCCCGTGGCATCCGTGCCCGGTTTGCCGTAGCGCTTGAGCGTCGCGGAGACCACCTGACAGAAAGCAAGACCGAGGTTCACGCTGACCGGCTGGTGCTCGTCGAAGTTCAGCCCCCAGATCATGAGCCGGTTCGGAATGGCAGTGTCCCGTGTGATGTAGATGCGGAAGTTCGCGTTGGCCGGGTCATAGCCAAGCTGGCCGCCCGTCGCAATCAGAACATCTCCCATGTGATCGACCAGACCGGCAAACGTATCCCGGACGCCCAGCACGCGATTGGGCTTGGCCCAGTAATGCCCAGCCAGCACGCCGTCCTCCGCAAAGACAAAACAGGTCTCCGCCGTACCCAATGCGCTGGCCATCGAGGCCTGCATGTAATCCGGCGCGTCCCAGTTGACCGAGTTCCACTCCGAGGCCACGAAGTCGCAGCTCCGCCCGTACGCCGCCAGGGCCGACCGCATCGCCGCCGTCTTGCCGTCGAGAAAACTGCGGTAATCGCGCAAGGCGGTCGTCATGCCTTCGTGGAATCCCCAGCTCGCCTTGACGTTGTTGTAGTACGGATGGTACGCCACAAAGTCGAGCCGCACGGCCGGGTCCGCCGCCAGCGCCGTCAACCACTGCCCGCTGCCAACAGGATCGGAGGGATTAATCAGGCATGGCCCGAACTTCAGCGTCGGGTCGACCGCCAGCATGGCAGCGCTGATCAGTTTGTACCGATCGCGATAGTCCACCGGACCCATGTAGTGGTCCGTCAGGAAGTCGCCGTAACCGGGAACTTCAGGCTCGTTGCCGATCTCCCAATACTGCACCTTCGGCACCGCACCTTCGCTGCCGGCCAGCAGCCGCGGTTTCCCGCCCCATTGCGTAATCGAGTCGTAAACGCGCAGGTCCTCGTCCGAGAGGTTGCCTTCCTGCCCCTGCCGGTAGTTCTGCACGATGAAATTGGTGTACCGCACCCAGTCCGCGGCCAGACCATCCGGGTTCACGCTCTGGCAGACAAACACACCGGGGTACGTGGGATGGGCCCAGTTGCGATAGCCCCCGCCAAAGAGATTGGCGGTGATCAGCGGCGCCGCCTCGTGGTCGCGTGCCTGCTGAAGAAACTCCAGCGTGCTGTATCGCCCGCTCCAGGCCGGCGTACCCCAGCCCGAGCCGCTGTCGATGTTCCTCCAGTCGTAGCAGTCGGCATCGAGCCCGCCGGCCACGCCTCTCGCATTCGATCCGATGGTCCGATCCCAGATCACGCCCCACTCATCGCCGCCGACCGAACGGAACGGGCACTGGCCCCGCACCCACGGGCTGAACAGCGTACCCGCATACGGATTGATGGCCACAGGCGCCCCGGGCGTCGCCATCTGCGCACCCGCGCTCCAGGCAGAGGGGCAATAGCTCGCAACACTCCTCGATGCTCTGGCTGAAAACGTATATGTCGTATCGGGAAGCAGGCCGGTCACCGTCCTCGTGCCCCACGCCGCCCGGCTGTTCCAGCGGGGCTGCGCATTAAGCGAACCGTCCGCCTGCACGAACATCCGGCCTCCGACGCTGGGCGAAACCATGATCGCGAATGTGTCGTCTGACGAATCGGAAGGCTGGATGGCCACATCGATCGAGTGCGCGGTCGGATTCGTGAGCACCGGGGGGGCAGGTGTCGCACAGTACGTCGAGCACGGCGCCGAGACCACGTCGAAGAACTGCCGGCCGTCCAGCCAGCCGACGCTGTACGTCGTTCCGCCGATCACGCCGTCCGCGGCCCAGGTGTCGGTATCGTTCATCACCGGGTTGAACGCCCACGCCGGCTTGACCGCAAAGCCCCAGCTCACCGTCCGCGAGCCGCTGCCGCCGGATGCACTCCCCGTGTTGGTGACCTGGCAGGAGAGCGGGGTGATGTAGGCGGTGGTGAACCAGGCGTCCGTTCGATAACCCCAGCGGCCGCCGCTCGTCGCATCAGCCAGGACCCACGTCCCGCCGAACTGCGTCACGTCTGCGTCCGTCTTGCCCCACGCCATGAGCCCCCGGCCCTGCGTCTGATCGCCGTTGGCCTGCGTGTAGTTGAACAGAACCCGGATGCAGCGGATGTCGTTGTAGCCGTCGATATCGGAGAAGGTGACCGCGACGGCGTATGGGGTCGTGCCGTCGGCAACGAGCACCGGCGTACTCACCGCCGGCGGACTCGTCAGCGTCGGCGGCATCGCCGCGAGCGCATCGGTGCAGGCTATCAACGCGAGGCATGAACCAAGCCCGGCGCTTAGACGCCAGAGAGAGGGTATGCGTGAGACCGTGTCTTCTCGACGCTCGGCTCCATGCTTCCACGGCGCTCGGATGAACCTGTTCATTTAATACTTGCAGCCCAGATCGAGCGGACCATCCCCACCCGTGATGCACCTCTGAAACAAGCCGAAGTCATCGGGATCCACGTCCCCATCAGTATCCAGATCGGCATCGCCGCAACCCTGGTCCAATTGGGGGACCTCCGCGCCCGTGACACACGCCTGGAAGTGCGAGAAGTCGAGCTGATCGACATGCCCGTCTCTCTGGAAGTCTCCCAGAACCTCGAACGGCGCGGAAGCCTGGGGGTCCCCCACCGCCTCGCGGTAGTACCAGAGCCAGTGCTGGTAATCGATGTCGTCCGCAAGTCCGTCGTGATTCGCGTCGGCATTCGGGTTGTAGCCGCTTTGGCCGAGTACAAGTCCGTACGATGCCGCCAACAGGTCGAAATCCTGCGCGTTCACGCTGCCGTCGGCATTGATGTCCGCCCCGCACGGGGCACCCACGACGCTCAGGGTGACCTGGTTCGACGCCATCAGCGTGCGGTCCACGACCACCAGGCTGAAAATGTAATTCCCAGGGACGGACAGGCCGGTGACACGTGTCGTCGCGGCGCCCCGCCGTGCGATCACCGGCGTTGCACCGCTGGGCGCGCTCACCAGCGTCCACCAATGGCTGATCACATCATTGTCGGGGTCACTCGTGACGGCCGTCAGCTCCGCGGCCTTCCCCGCGCACGCCGGTTGAGGGGCGGCGGTCAGCGAATGGATGACCGGCGCCGTGTTTACCGGGTAAACGGGCACCGTCAGTGTCTTCGAGACCGTTTGCATCGCGTCGCTGGCGGACACCTCGAAAACGTAATCTCCGGCAACGGTCATGTTCGAGGCCACGCAGGCGGCGGTTGACGGAGTCTGCAGCAGCGCGTTCGCCCCTGCCGGCTGCGAGAGGATCCGCCATTGATAAGCGATCGCGTCGCCTTCGAGATCCCACGCACTGCTGCGGAGCGTGGTCGAACTCTGCGGCAGCGTCAGCAGCACAGGATTCCGATTGTGCACCTCCGTCAACACCGGCGGCTGGTTCTCCGCAAACACACGCAGCCGGACCTCGCGCGTCACCATGTGCGTCGGATCGCTGACCGCGATCGTGAAGGCATAATCGCCTGCAACGTTCAGTCCGCTCACTTCCGTCGTCGCCGCATTCGGCGTCGCCAACACCGCCGTCGCCCCGGCGGGTTGCTTCGTCACGGACCAGTTGAACCCAATGGGATCCAGTTCAGGGTCGTTCGCAGACGCCGTCAACTGCGCGCCGCTCTCCGGCAGCGTGACGTATTCCCGGTCGGCCCGCCAGATCGTGGGCGTCGGCGGCTGATTCGCGCCCGCATACGGATGGATGGTCATCACCGCTTCGGAAGGCACATCCACCGTCAGCGTCCCACCGGCCGCGACATGCCGCACGCCCGTTTCCGATGCCGGGCCCGCCGCCACGTTGAACGACACCGTGTAATCGCCTTCCTCGAGCCCGCTGACGATCGCAACACGGGCGCCCACGCCGTTGATCAGGACAACGGTCGTCTGCAGCGACCGGCGAAACGCCAGCACCAGGAGATTGGCGTCATTGCTGGTGGCACTGATCCGTACCGCCCCCGGCCGCACGTAGCGCATGATCTGCCGGAAGTTCCAATACTGCCCCGTCTCCCGCTGCAGCCGGTCATAATACATCCGGATCTGGCTGTCCATGCCATAGATTTCCCAGACCGATACGCCCCCCAGTGTCAGATCGTCATAGAAGTACTTCATCGTCAGGTTCAGGTATTCGGTCTGCCCCGTGGGAATGCCGCGGGAGACGCCGAAATCGCGAATCCTCGAGCGATGCGGGTCGTTGGTGCCGTAGAGGTGATACGTGAGCAGGCCGATGTACGGCCAGATCACGGTGTCGTTCCGCAACGCGTTGATAATGCTCCAACTGGTGTTGGCGCTAATCGCCTCGGGGAACTGGATCCGCGTGGGCAGCCCAAGCGTCTGAAACCTCGGACCGACCACCTTGATCATCGTCGCCAGAACGGTCTCCCAGAACGCATTGTCGTTGCCCGCCTCGTTGAGAATGCAGTAGTAGTTCGGGACCAGACCGTGCGTGTCTCGCAGATAGAGCAGGATCGATGCAGCGTATTCGGCGTACTCGCCAGGGCTGTTGAACAGCCAGGGCGGCACGCTCCCGCTGCTGCCTCCGTTGAAGAACGAAGGACTGACGTACACCTGAAATGGTTCGCCATTGGCCTCGACCATCTGCCTGAACGGCAGGATGACGTTGGTCATGAGCTGATCAAGCGGGGTCGTGTTCAGCGCCGGCCAGTGGATGTCCTCGGGGTCGCCGTTGTCGTTCTCCCACTCCCACCGGCGTGAGCCGGCGAAATTGCCCGCCGGCGGCTCCAGGCGCAGCCGCGTGAGCCCCAGGTCGTTCACCGCCTCGCGCAGCACCTCCGCACGCAGCTCCGGTGTCATCTTCGGCGTCAGCCACGACGAAGCGCCCCATCCCTGGATGGTCTGGTACTGAACGGCCGGGTTGACGCTGACGGCCACGTCCGCGCTGGCCGCCCCGGCAATCACCGCGATAGTCAAACAGTGGCAGGCTAGAGGCAGGTGTTGCACAAATCCATCCCCTCTTGAGTCGTCCAGGACAGCATCAAGACCCCTCCAGTCCGGCGGCCTCGCCGGGACAACCGCAGTCATTATACATCACTTTACGTGGCGGGCCGTCTTCCTGTGTGTTTCCCGCTGTGCCCCATCCAGCACGAACAAGCTCATCGCATAAGCCTGCTGCCACGGCGTGGCGCCCAACCCTTGGAGGCTGCGCTTGATGGTTGACCTGGACGCTCAGAACGTTGGGGCGCACTTGCCGCTCGCACCCAATGCGTTACTGTCAATGGCGTCGGGCCGGGGGAAGGACAGGTGATCATGTTGAGCATGTACGCAGCGGGCGTGGTAAGCGCAGTGGCCATGACGGGAGCAACGATGGTGGCAACGACGACTCGGCCGACCGACGGGGTGAAGGTTGCGGTGTGCCAGATCCTCTGCATCGACAGCGACCGCTCCGGCAACTTCGCCCGCATCGAACGGGCGCTCGAGCAGGCCAAAGGCGGCGGGGCGCAGATCGCCTGCTTCCCCGAGTCGGTCATCCTCGGCTGGGAGAACCCCGAGGCTCACAAACTGGCTGAGCCCATCCCCGGCAAGGACAGCGACCGCATCGCCAACCTGGCCCGCCGCTTCCAGATGATGATCTGCATCGGTCTCGACGAAAAAGACGGCGACAAGCTCTACGACTCGGCCATCATCGTTGATTCGGACGGCCGCATCCTCCTCAAGCACCGCAAGATCAACGTCCTGCCCGAGCTCATGGATCCGCCCTACGCAACGGGAAAGCCCGAAGACATCTCCGCCGTCGACACCCCCCACGGCCGCATCGGCCTCATGATCTGCGCCGACACCTTCACGAAAAAGCACATTGAGAACATGAAAAAGCTCCGCCCCCGGCTCGTCCTGGTCCCCTACGGCTGGGCCGCCCCCAACCACAAGTGGCCGCGGCACGCCAAAGAGCTGGAGAAACTGGTCTGCCGGATCGCCGAAGAGTGGAAATGCCCAGTGATCGGAACAGATCTGGTCGGCGTGATTTCCAGCGGCCCCTGGAAGGGCCAGACCTACGGCGGCGCCAGCGTCGTGGCCGACGCGCAGGGCAAAACGTTGCACGTCCTGGCCGATCGCGATGTCGAAGTCCGCGTGATCTCTCTCAAGCCGGGCCCTTGAACGGTCGTCCCCCTGCCCGACGGCCTCGCACCGCGGCCCGCTCACGGGGCCATGCACTCGACCGCCGCCGGGATGTTCGGTCCGTCGCAACAGCCGGCAAAGATCGCCAGATCGGCCTCGTCCACGTCGCTGTCCACGTCCATCCGGGCGCCCAGGCACTCGATCTTCGTCTGGGGCTTCGTCGGGCCGGTATAGCAGGCCTGGAAGTGCCCAAAATCATCCATATCCACGTCGTTGTCGCCGTCAAAGTCGGCGTTGATCGCCAGCGGCGCCACCAGCTCGCATTCGAGCGACGGATCGCCTCCCTGGCCCGCCAGCCCGCCCCCCCGCAGCACAAACTTGTACTGCGTCATCAGGTTCATCCCGATGATGCCGTCCAGCGTCCCCCCCTCCGGGGAGGCCACATCCAGCACCACCACCGGCACCCGCGTGAAACTCAGCCATTCGCCCAGCGCCGGAATTTCGACCCGGTCGAGATAGAAACCCGGCTCGATGCTGATCTGCCCGTCCACGCCCTGGATTTCCACCTCGAACTCGGGCACGTTCAGATTCAGCGACAGCCGCGCCGCCGTCCGCTTCCCGATCACCGTCACCTGCGCGCCCGTATCGAGCATGAAGCGGTCGCGATCCATCGCCGCGAACTGGCGGTCGTACAGGTCCACGCTGCCCAGGAAATAGAGGCTCTGGGCCGAGTTGCCGACGATGATGGAAGGCGTGGGCGTGACCGCGCAGCTTCCGAAAATGTCGATGCACGGCACGTACTGCACGTTCACGCCGCCCAGCGGCCGCAACTCCAGCGGGATATAGCTGAAATACTCCGGCAGCGTCGGGTCCAGTGTGTCGTAGAACGTGATGTCCGGCGCGGTGTACGGCGTCCCCGCCACCACCCGCGTCAGCGGCAGGTCAGGACGCACCAGCGCCGCGTAGTACACCGCAAACGGCGAGCCGAGCACCGTCGGCAGATCCGGCTGGCCCGGCGCCGGCGTCGGACCCACCGCAACCGCGATGTTCCACTCGCCCATCATGTCCACGTTGTTGAGCACGCCCGACACTTCATCGATCGCGCTCAGGCCGTCGGCATACAGGCCGATCGGCGCGCTGATGAACGCATTGACCGATCCGGTCACCCCGTTGATCTCGACCGTGTACGGCGTCACCAGCGACCCCACCACGCCCAGCCTCACCGCGGCATCGTGCCCCATCACGAACGTGCCCGCACCCGTGTCGAGCAGGCCGATCGCAAAATCCGCCTGACGCGCGGGCAGCAGCGTCCCAACCGTCGAGCTGAGACGGGCAACCTCATCCTGCGTGGTGCTCTGGCCGGTCGCGGAGATGGCGACGTACGGCACAAAACCGTCGATCGGCGGGGAATCGATGACGAGCGCACTGACGGCAAACGGTTCGCCCGACTCCGCAGCCGCTCCCGGCCGCTGCTGCGTCCGTGTCATCTGTCGATCCGACGCGCCGTGGGAAGGCACGATCGGCCGTGAGGACGCCTCGGCAGACAGCGCCCGGCGATGAACCTGGACCGCTCCCTTCTGCTCGGCGCGCGCCGGAGGCGGGCTGCCCGGCGGATACAGAATCCCCTTGATCCTGGCCCCTGCCGTGGCCCGCCAGTCCACGTCCTCCCGCGACCATCCGCCCTTCGGCCCGCTGCCCGCGAACCCCGGTCCCGCCGCCAGCAACAGCGCGAGGACCGACACCTCCCAGCGACCTGCCCTGTTTTTCATGAATTCACCGTTCCCCCCGCGCCCGCGACTCTGGATCGAATGCCCTCATCCCGTATTCTAAACGGGCTGCCTCATCGTTGCCCGGAGATTTTCTCTGCCCGGTGCCAAACCTTTGACTCTGCCGGGGCACTTCACACGCATCTAAGCCGCCTCCGGCGATGGATTTCGGACCTGCCCCGGCCGGTCGTCTGACGGTCACGCCAGAACTCAAATCCTTGTCTTGAGGATCGATAGGGCGCAAGTATATAATTATCAGAACAGTGCGACCTGCGGGCGGGCGCCCACTGTCCCTTCCCGGCCTTGCTCAGCCCCGCAGCTCATATGTGTTGTCGATTCGCGGAGCTCACAGGCAGGGGAGAACCTCACCCATGTGTATCCGACTGGCCCTCTGGACCGTCCCGCTCGTGCTTTTCGTCCCGGCGCAGGCCCAGACCGTCAAGGTCTGCTTCGAGTTTGACCCTTCCGTCCTCGGCAGCGAGGGACCCGGGGGGCTCACGGCCGTGGAGCGGCCGGTACTCGACGGCCTGTCTCCTCTGGAAGCCGCTATCCGCGCGCTGGTCGACGGCCCGACCCCGCTGGAGACCAGTCAGGGCTTCTATTCTCACATCCCCCCCGGAACGTCCATCGCCAAACTCGACATCGCCGCCGACTCTCTCGCCATCGACTTCTCCAATGAGATTCTCCAGCAGCTCGACGAATCGACCCTGAGCGGCATCTTCGATCAGCTCCGCGCCACGACCGCCGCCTTCCCCCAGACCCGCGACATCCGCATGACCTGCCAGGGCAGGCTCCTGTCCGATTATCTGCCCCCTGCCCCGGCCATCCCACGGCGTCAGGCCGAGCCCGCACCTGCGGCTGCGGAGGGAATTGCCCTATTATCCCTCTCCGGACGCAGCGTCACGCTCTCCCCCGGCCATGGCCGGTTCTGGAACGGCAGCGGCTGGCCGACTGCACGGCCGGTCTACTGCTCCCCGCTCAATCAGGAGGATTTCCACAACCTCGAGATGATGCAGTACCTCGAAGTCTACCTGCTGGCCGACGGCATGACCGTCAAAATGGCCCGAAACACGAACAAGAGCTTGGGCAATCACTCCTCCGGCAACCCGTGGTGGCAGATGGGCTCGTACGTCTGGCTGCAGAACCTCGGCTACCCCTGCAGTGTCTACGCCAGCTCGACCGGCGACTGCACCACCGGCACCGGAGGTACCGAGACGAACGACGACATCCGCGCCCGGCCCCTGGCCTCCGATTACGACAACACGAACATCTACATCTCGCTCCACACCAACGGATCGAGCGGCTTCTGCGAAGGCGCCGGCTGTCCCACCGGCCAGAACACGTTCTATGACTGCAGCACCGAACACGCCTCCTGGTGCACCGTCAGCCAGAACCTCTCCAACGCCGTCCATCCCGCGGTCCTGGACGCCATCCGCAACGGCGTGCCCACCGCCTGGACCGATCGCGGCCAGAGCAACTCCAACGGCGCTTATGGCGAGATCCGCATCCCCAACCGGGCCGCCATCCTCATCGAGCTGGGGTTCCACGACACCTGCGACTATGACGCCGTGCTCCTGCGCGACAACTTCTTCCGCTCCGCCGCCATGTGGGGCATCTACAAGGGCGTATGCGACTACTTCGGCACCAGCCCCACCTGGGCGTTCTATTCCGATCAGTACGTCAGCGACACCATCCCCTCGACCATGAATCCGGGCCAGAGCTACCCCGTGAGCATCACCTTCCGCAACCGCGGCGTCCTCTGGAATACCACCCGTGGATTCAGACTCGGCGCCGTCGGGGACAGCGATCCCTTCACCGCCTTCAACCGCGTCGACCTGCCCGGCGAAGTCGGGCCGGGCCAGACCTGCACCTTCAACTTCACCATGACCGCCCCCGCCACGCCCGGCGCCTACGCGACCGAGTGGCAGATGGTCCGCGACGGCTTCACCTGGTTCGGGGCGATTCACAGCGAGCTCATCAGCGTCGGCGGCGGCGGAAACCTGCCGCCCTCGATCACGCAGCAGCCCGTCAGCCAGAGCGTCGCCATTGCGGGAACCGCGAGCTTCACCATCGGCGCCGCCGGAGACCCGCCGCTGAGCTATCAATGGCAGAAGAACGGCAGCGACCTGACCAACGGCGGCAGAGTGTCCGGCGCCACCTCCACGACCCTCCAGATCACCGACGTGAATGGAGGCGACGCCGCCGGCTACCGCTGCGTGGTCACCAACGATCATGGGACCGCCACGTCCGATCCGGCCACGCTCACCGTCACGCCGAACGTGTTCATCGTCGAGAGCCGTGCGGGCGGGCAGAACTTCGCCAAATACTCCGAATTCGGCGTCTGGGCCGACTCCGGCGCCAAGAGCACCGCCGCCGACGTGACGCCCGGCATCGGCTCACGCTACGGCAGCACCTACCGGTCCGTCGCCGGCGAGAAGCGCGCTTTCTTTGCGGCGGACCTCCCCGCGGCCGGTCAGTACCAGGTCTCCACCACCTGGGGCAACGGCTCCAACCGCCGATCCCCCATTGAGTACGTGATTACCCACGCCGGCGGAACGGCCAGCGTCCAGATCGACCAGACCGCCACCGTAAACACCTGGGTCTCGCTGGGCACTTTCAATTTCAACGCCGGAACCAACGCCGGACAGGTCGAGATCAACAACTCGCTCACCGACCTGAGCGGCAGCATGTACGCCGACGCCGTCCGCTGGGTCTTCGTCATCCCCCCGGCCCCCACGATCACGCAGCACCCGCAGCCCCAGTCGGTGTGCCCGGGCGACACCGCCATCTTCAGCGTCACCGCCAGCGGACAGGGAACGCTCAGCTACCAGTGGCAGAAGAACGGCAGCGATCTGGCCAACGGCGGCCACTACTCCGGCGTGACCACCAGCACACTGACGGTGTCGATGGCCGACGCGAACGACGCGGCCAGCTACCGCTGCGTGGTGTCCAATGCGGGCGGCAGCACCCCCTCCAACGCCGCCGCCCTGACGTTGCTCGACTGTGATCGAGCCATCACCGCCTGGCGGAGCGTCCGCACCCACACCGGCGCCGGTGATCTCTCCCTCGCCCTCGACGCTGCGGCTGCGGGCAACGGCATCGGCGGTGCCACCGTCGAGCCGCGCCAGGGCGGCATTCAGCGCATCGAAGTCGATTTCGACGGGCCCATCACCCTCGCGAGCCCCGCGGGCATTCTGGTCACCGGCCGTCTCACCAGCGGCGGCATCATGGGCCCCGAGACGCCCTACCCACCCGCCTCCGTCGTCGCCGCGGACTCCGACACCCTGGCCATCACCTTCTCCCCCGCACTTCCCGACAGCGGCTGCTACACGATCGCGGTCACCCCGAGCACCATCGCCGAATTGTTGCTCGGCGACCCGGACGTGATCGTGCGATCGCTCTCCGCCGACGCCACCGCCAGCGGCGACATCACCCTCAGCGACCCCCTGCTCATCGCCGCGAAAGCCGCCGCCGCCACCCCCGCCGCCTCCACCCCCCCGTTCGACCTCAACCTCGACGGCGCCATCGACACGGCCGACTCCGTTGCCGCTAAAGCCATGGTCTCCTCCCCACCCTCCATCACCCTCTGCCCGTAGCGGACGGGTGCCGGGTGCCCCATCCTTCGCGCAGCGAAGGATGGGGTCTCGATGATGGGATCACGCACCCCCCCTACTTCACAACTTTGAGAACTTCCTTGAACTCCGGCGTCCCCGCCTGCCCCAGCAGCTCAAAAATGACGCTCTCGACCGTCGTGATCACTGTCCCCGCGCTGCGCATGCGCCCGAGAGCGATATCGCGGTCGAGCGCCCGGCGCGAAGAGACCGCATCCGCGCAGACATACGGCCGATACCCCCGCCTCAGCAGATCCAGCACACTCTGCTGAACGCACACGTGCGTTTCCATCCCCACGACCAGCACGTGCGGTCGATCGAGCCGCGCCAGTGCCTCGTTCAGCTCGTCCACGCACGCGCTGAATCGCGTCTTCTCGATCGCCCGCACCTGTCCCCACACCCGCTGAATCGCCTCACACGTGCGGCCCAGCCCCGCCGGATACTGCTCCGTCGCCACGATCGGCACGCCCAGAACCTGCGCCGCCTGCAGCAGCTTCCCCGCGGCCGCCATCAGCCCATCCACCTCATGAATCGCCGGCGCCAGCCGATCCTGGATGTCCACCACCAGCACCACCGCCGATTCCCGCGTCAGTACCGACAGATCGCGCATCATGCCCAGCGCCTCATCAACCACGTGTGTTTCCGCGTCACCGGTTTCCTTATACCATCTCCGGCTCGTGAGCGCAGAATGAGGACGCATCGCCTCACGAACGGGGCTTGACCGTTTCTTCGAGGCTGCAGCCAGGTAGGAACGCAGAATGCTCGACACTGTCAAGCGGGGTGGCATGGGTCCCGGCGCGCCGGGATACTCGCTGCCCGTGTTTCATGCGCACGGGCAATGAGTACATTGCTCATGCCACTTCGGGTAAACCTGTCTGTACTCCTGCGTAGGTCCCGTCTGCCGGACAGGACCTCAGCCGGCGGTCGGCCCCCCGAAGCAGGCAGCGCGAGCACTGCTCGCGCCCCATGGCGCCCCAGACATCCAGGGAGTCTACGAATGCCCACCGCCTTGATCACCGGCGCCTCCGTCGGCATCGGCCGCGAACTGGCCCGGCTCTTCGCCCGCGACGGCTACGAACTGATCCTCGTCGCCCGCGACCGTGAGAAACTCGAGGAAGCAGCCGCCGAGTGCCGCGAGCTCTCCCGCGCCCCGGCGCATGTCATCGTCAAAGACCTCGCCCGGCCCGCCGCCCCGCAGGAGCTCTACCAAGCACTGCACAATGAGAAGCACGATCTCGACGTACTGGTCAATAACGCCGGTTTCGGGCTGGGCGGACGCTTCGACCAGCTCGACGAGGGCCGGCAGCTCGACATGATCCAGCTCAACGTCACGTCGCTGGTCCAGCTCACGCGGCTGTTCCTGCCGGGCCTGCTCGCCCGGCGCAGCGGGGGCATTCTCAACGTCGCCTCGACCGCCGCCTTTCAGCCCGGCCCCTACATGGCCATCTATTACGCCACCAAGGCGTTTGTCCTCTCCTTCACCGAGGCCATCGCCGAGGAGCTCCGGCATTCCGGCGTCACCATCACCGCCCTCTGCCCCGGCCCCACCCGCACCGAGTTTCAGAAACGCGCCGGCCTGCAGCTCTCCAGTATGTTCCAGTCACGGATCCTGCCGATCCTGGACGCGGCCACCGTCGCCCGCATCGGCTATGAGGGCTTCAAGAACAAGCGTCGTATCGTGATTCCCGGACTGTCCAACAAGCTCCAGGTGTTCAGCGTCCGCCTGGGCTCCCGCCGGCTGGTCGCCAGCCTGGCCTCCAAAGTCAACCGCGCCAAGGGCTGACCGTGCAGGTCTGCCTCCACCCCACCGCTGCATCATCAATCATCACGGCGCTCGAAGAGATCAGCGGCCCCATCTACCAGGAGTTTCTGCGGAGCGGCATGACCGACGAGGAACTGGGTGACATGCTCGAGGAGGCCAAGCACGCCATGCGGGCCGAGAAGCACGATGAGACTGTCCGAAGACCGGCGAACCCGCCCGGGTCGTGTTTGACTGCGTCAT
>CAZQEN010000038.1:14836-33126 GCA_964591605.1 uncultured Planctomycetales bacterium | reverse complement strand
CATAGAACTTGAAGCTCCAGCGGAGGATCGGCTCAGCGACGGTCGGCTGGACTCCCGCGAAAGTACTCTGGTTACGGTACTGGTTGCTGGTACCGGTTCCCGGCACTTTGATCGACTGAGTCGGGCTGAACGCCTGTTCGGTGCTCAACACGCCGCTCTGCGGCGCGGTTGTTCCGATCGGTGCCCAGGCAGACTCAAAAGCCGCCTGGCTGGCGTAGGAATCGAAGTTGTCGCTCACGATGACGGTGGCCTGAGCTGCGACGGACCAGGCCATCACGAGTGCCCCCGTAAGGATGACTAAAACGCTTTTCCGCATGCTTTTCCTCCTTCGGACAATGCAGGCTGCCGGTCGGGACATCCGGGCCGGGAGCCCTGATCAAGTGAACGTGCAAGATGACTGTCTGGCGAGACTTTTCCCGCCTCCTGTTTCGTTATTATATAAGTCCTAGCCAAAACGTTCAAGACAATTCTACGTCACCGCCCAGGAAACATTCGCGGCGCCTCCGGGGGCAGGGTTTTCAAGTGAGGCTTTTTAAACTCCGGTCGGACTCAACAGCCCCGGTCGGTGTAGCAGGGATTGACGGTTCCCTTCCAGCCGCGGACGCTCTCGGCGTGGCCGTCGAAAAACACGCTGTTGGTCTTGCCATCCTGGAGCCGCCGGGCGTCCCAGCGGTCGACGGGGTTGTTTCCACCTTCTTCCCAGAATGAATACTGGGTGCTGGCGTTGTGGAACGGGTAGTTGAGGACGTACCACTTCTTGAGACCCTTGTCGTACACGCTGGACATGCTGAAGATCTGGGGAAAGATCTGGAACCACGTTCCGGCGACGCGGGTGCCGTTGGGGCTGGCGATCTGCCACCACCAGGCGTCGGCCATCATCCATTCGCGACTGGCCTGGGCGACCCGGTCGATCTTCTTGGGACGATAGCGGGAGTTGGACTGAGGGTATGCGCCGGTGACGTATGAGTCACCGGAGTTCATGCGGCCAAAGTAGTAGGCCGGGTCGGTGCCGACGCTGGGGTAATTCCGGACGTTCTTGACGTTGGGTCCGCTCGTGTTGTCGAGCGTCTCGAAGGTATTGACCATGTACATCATCGGCCGGCGCTGGGGGAAAGCCGTGGTGCTGGTGTCGAAGCTTTTGAGCGGCAGAAGTCTTTCCTGAGTCGGGCAGGTCCCGGTGGCGTCGACGATCTGGGCACGGTTGGCCTGCAGGTAGCGTCGAACGAGCCCCGGGAGCATCGAGCGATACCAGTTGGCATCCTGGTTGGCGGCGCGGGCGGCCAGGTCGAGTTGCATCCAGTCATCGGTGTAGCGATAAACGCCCGGGAAAATGGGGCCGGGGAGCGTGCTGCCGGCCTCGATGGTATACATCGAGACGGCGGAACCGAGTTGCTTGAGCCCGGAGAGGCAGGTGGAGGTTCTGGTCTGCTCGCGGGCCTTGCCGAGGGCGGGGATGAGGATGGAGACCAGCAGGGCCATGATGGCAACCACCACCAGGACCTCGATGAGGGTGAAGGCGGCGGGGTTCGGTCGGGCCACCGTGCGTTTGGGGTTATCCATCTGATCGGTTCTCGTACAAATCGGGAGCTTGTTTCGAGGCCACCTCCGCCAGAGCGGGCACGGGCCTGCCCGGGTGGACCTTCGGAACGTCTCCGCCATGAGTATGGTAAGCTTATATAATCTTCGATTCAAGTTCGTGGACGCTGGAGGAAGTTTCTGACCTTCGGGCTATCGGACCCGCGGCTTGGCGGGTCGAGGACGGCAAGTCAGTGGGAGCATCGCGGACATGATCCCGGCGAGTTCCGTTGGGGCTACACGACACTCAGCCGCCCGCGCAGGAAAGTGACGCCTTTACCCGTCCCGGGGGCAACATTTGGGGGGCGCGGGCAAACCCCTTTCCACGGTCGCCGCAGGGGGCGACCGCTACGGGGCGTCCGCACGGGCACCGCAGGGGGCGACCGCTCCAGACGGCCGCGCGGAGTTGGGGAAACCGGGCGGTTATGGGCAGCTCGCCTGATGGGCGGGGCTGGCCACCTGGCCCTTGATCGCACCCAGATCCGCAGTGTTGATCACGTCGCCGGCCATGTTCACGTCGAAGCGTGCGTTGGCGAAGGCCGGCGAACTGAGCTTCATCTTGGCATAGATCACGTCGCTGAGCGTCGTGACGCCGTCGCCGGTGACGTCGCCGATCACGCCCCGGACACTGCATGTGTTGTCACCCAGAAGCGTCTGGGCGATGGCGCCGGCGCCGATCGTGACCGCGTAGCAGCCCTGATCGGGAAGCACGCCCGCGTTGAACGCGATCGCAAGCGTGTCCGGCGTGGACAGGGTGACGGAAGTCGGCGGGATGGCGCCGCCATTGACGGTGACGGCAGCGGTGTTGGCGAGCGTGACGGGCCCGTCGAACTCGACTTCAATCAGGCGGATCCCACCGGTGCGGGACTCGACGGTGGGCCCGGTGAGGCCGTTGCCGGTGGCCGCCGGATCGAGCGTGAGGCCCAGCCTGCCTGAGACCGAGTGGGTTCGGACGCTGCGCCAGGCGATGATGGTGCGATTCGAGCTGCAACCCGAATAGCCGGTGCAATCCGAATCGGCACAGTCGATGAGCGTGTCGCCGTCGTTGTCGATGCCGTCGTTGCAGATTTCCGGGGGCAAGGGCAGGAGCACGCGGAGACGCAGGGTATAAGCCTGCGTTGTTCCCACGTTGATCTGTGGGTTCGGCAGGTACAGCGTGTTCAGCGTCGTGATCCGGGCCCAGCGGTAGAGCGTGGTTTCTTCCGGACTCGATCCCTCGATGATGGCGGTGGCCCAGTCTTTGTATCGCCACTCGAGCCGCTGCGAAGCGGTGCCGGTCTGCGCCGAGTCGTTGCGAGTGTGGTCGTTGGCCGAAGCGTTGGGAGCATTGCTCAGGTGTCCCTGAGTCGTGGACGCACTCCTGGGCGCCCTGAAGATGACCTCGGCATTCAGCGGATAGCCCTCAAACGTCTCGAAAATCGGAGCACCACCGTTGGGGTTGCTCTCCGCGGTATCGAGGTACATCGTGTAGGGGCCGACGTTGGTTTCGTTCTGAGCGACGGCCAGATGCTCGAGCACGCGCCAGGTACCGGTCAGGAAACCGTCACCGGTAAAGGGTTTGATGACGGAAGCGCTGCCTCGGGCAAAGGTGACCGTTTGCCAGTCGTTGCTGGGGGAAACGAGCTTACCCCATGGGGTGCGGCCCACGTCGGCGTTGCCGACGATGCGTGCATCGAGCGGGTCGGCGGCATCATTCGGGATCAACCATTCGATCGAAGCGCTCCCGGTGCCGCCGTTGGCGCCCGCCGGCCCGACGAGGCTCGGCACTTCGCGGATGCCGATGGAAAGGCGGACGGGGGAGTTGCCGCCCGTTCCGACCATCTCGCCGTTGGCATCGGTGGGCACGCATTGCTCGCGCGAACGCAGGACCTGGGTGGCCTTGAGCAGCCATCCGTTCACGAGCGGCGGAACATCGACGACCACGGTATCCGTTCCGTTGCCGTACTGTTGTCCGATCATCACGTTATTGGCGTCCTTGCGATAGATCTTGACCAGGGTAGCCAGCGGGTCGACGCCGGTGACGGTCACAGAGGTGGCACCCTGATTGAGGGGCACCTGCAGGGTGACGACGGGGACCTGATCGCAGTTTCCGACCGTCCTGGGGGCGGCGCCGAGCTTGCAGCTCTCGATGCCGCTGACGGTCTGGGTGGCGACAATCTGGCGGTCGACGAGGAGAGCGGTGGTGAGGAAAACGGGCACGGTGCCGGTCCCGTTGGCCGGCGCGGTGCCGATGAGGGTTTCGCTGCTCCCGTCGGTGCCCATGTCGTAGACGGCGACCATGGTGGCGGCGGGGGCCGAGGTCTTCACGCCGGTTACATTGACCACCGTATCGCCGACGATCAACGGGACGGACGGACGGACGGAAGCGATGCTGTTGCATATATCGATGACGACGATTGGGGGGGCATCCAGGCAGCTCTCCTGCCCGCCGATCGTCTGCGTGGCAACCAGCAGCGTGGTCACGGGCAGCGGTGCCGCCACACCTATGACATTGTTGCCGGCGACGATTCCAGCGGTGATCTCACCCACCTTCACGCCGTCGGCGTAGACGGCGACGGCGGTCGCCGAGGCACTCACCCCGGTCACCGTCACCTGCACCGATTCTGAGTAAACAGGCGTCAGGATGCCCGGGGTCGGGACGTCGGCGCACGGCGGGGCCGGGAGCAGGCAAATCTCGTCAACGCGGACCGCGGCGGGATTGCCCCAGGTGCCGGATGTATTGGTCCGGTTCGGACGAACATTCCAGGTGCCCTGGGCGTTCTGCTGCGGACTGCGGCAAGCAACGGTCTCACAGGTGTCCAGGGTATCCAGGATATCGTCGCAGACCGTGGGCGAGGTGGTCCCGCAGATGCCGTCCTCACCGCACAGCTTGGTCACTTCGCTCCAGGCGGTGTCCACATTGGTGCTGAGCACCACCAGGAGGTTGTCGTTCTCGACGGCATCGAAGGGGCCGGTGTGGATTTCCTGGGTCAACTGGGCGGAGTTGTCTCCGCTGTCGAGTCCGGAGTAGGCCGCGATCGCCTGTCCGGGCTGCGTGGGATCGACGGCATTGAGTGATTCGTTATGGCAGGATCCGACCGTTCGGTGGGTGCCGTTCACCACGACGCCCATCTCGTACTCCTGGATGGCGTTGGGATTGTCGGGGTCTTCGGTGATGTGGACCCTGGCGGTGGCGCGATATCGGCCGGTCTGCGGGATGGCCGACTGATAGATGCGGTAGATGCCGTTCATGAAGCCGGAGTCGTCGATGATCATGGCGGCGTCGCCATCGAGCGTGTCGTTGGCGGCCGTGGCGAAGGTGACGTTGTTGACGTCGTACCACGTCGTGAAATTGCCGGCGCCGCCGGGGGAGACGGCCTTGGCGATGGATTCGTCGAAAGTCTCGAAGCAGTAGAGGGCCTGCACGACGACCTCAGAAGAGAGCGGTCCTTCCACGGTGGCGACGACCTGCTGGGCGTGGAGCTTGTCGCCGGTGGCCAGGGTCAGGCCGGTGAAGGTGTGCTCGCGATCGCTGAAGTCGACGTCGATGCCCGGGACGGCCGTCGCGATGAGCGTGGGGTCCGCCTCCGGGGTGGAGACGGGGTCGAGGAAGAGCCGCACTTCTTCGGCGGCGGTGTCGATGTAGCGTACGGTCACACGGGTATGGAGCTGAGAGACGGGCTCCTTGATGAGCACGGTGTCGGCGATGACCGTCGGGGCGTCGATGATGATGTTGTCGAAGAGGACGAACCACTTCTTGGTCACGTCGTCGTTGACGGGCTTGCGGATCATCATGCTGTCGAGGGAAACGCGCTTGTTGGTCTCGCACGGGTCGCCCGGGCCGCAGAGCACGCCGTCTCCGCCGGCGGCGAATCCGACGATGTTGAGATTATCGCCGGTGAGGACATTGTTGACGTAGACGTCGACCTTGGTGACGCCGCCGTCATCGACGAACTCCCACTTGACGGTGTGCCAGACGGGCCCGCTGCCGTTCTCGGTGAGGGTGACCCCGCCCACGGGCACGTTCAGGTCGGTGACCGATCCGCCGGGGCAGGCGCCCCCGTTGACCGGATCGCGGCCCTTGCAGGTGATGCCGGCGAGCTCAAGAGGCGCGGCCGAGTCGTGCCCGTCGGTGCCCAGGGGCACGAGCAGGCCGCTCTCGCGCAGGCCCAGCGAGAATTCGAGCTGGCCGCCAAAGCTCTCGGTTTCATCCGGGAGGACGCCGACGAGAGCGATGTCCATCTGAATGCTGCTGCCCACGGCGACATCGAGGGTGGGAGCGGTGAGGACGGGGAACACGCGGTTGAGCGGGAAGGTAATGATGCGTGCCCAGTGATCGTCGCTGGCGGGGTTTTCCCAACTGAAGCGGATCTCGTTGTTGGCGCTGACCAGCGACCCCTCTGGGTAGAACTCCGTGAGATGACTCATGTTGCCGTAGCGGCCGGGGGAACCGTTGAGGCGCAGCGGGTCGCCCGTGCAGTAGGTGTCGGGCTCGACGATGTAGGGCTCGGTCTGGCCGGCGTAGTCAGGATAGTTGAACAACGGGGGCCGCGGGGCCGGGGGGGTGCAGTTCTCGTCGGGCTGGCCGAAACCGGTGTTGAAATCGATGAGGGCAGTGGCGCCGAAGGCGGCAGCAGGGACCAGCAGGAGGATTGCCCATACGCCGCAGATGCCGGCCTTGTGATGAGTGGTCATGATCTCGCAACTCCTGACTAAACTGAAGGTTCACGCACGCAGGCCTCGGTGCCCGGTGATTCGCTGCGGGCTGACCGGGTCCCGGTCGAGGTCTGGCTCTGAGGTCCGTCGGAACGCCACAGCGATCGGCGGTGGCGAGAAACTGTTTACCTCTCCCATCAACGGAGCGTGAGGGCGAGCGGACTGCGCCCGCCCTCACGCGTGTCATTGCGTCCAGATGACAGGGGCAACGCCCCACGGTCCGGGTTCTGCCATGCAGCACTGCCGTGGAGGACTACCCCTGAGCGGTGCGACACTGATGCTCGGACCGCCACCACCCCACCGGGTGGGCAGTGGTCCGGAAAGCACGAACTCAAGCGAGCCGGCGACGCCTCCGGATCAGCATGGCGCCCAGGCCGAGGAGGACCAACGAGGCCGGCTCGGGAGTCTCAACGTAGACGTTGTCAAAAAACGCAAAGTTCGAACTGGCACTGCCCAAGCCACCGAGGGATACCTGATACCATCCCTGGAAGGTACCCCCGAGTACGATGTCGAACTCGGTGACGCCACCGGTATTGTCCCACGTACCATCAATGCCGCGATCGACATACAGCCACATCTTCGTCTTGCCGATCTCCGCCCGCATCCGGACCCACTCGGGAAGATTGGCGGTTCGGCCCTCGACACCCGGCAGGCGAACGTGCTTGCCGTTGATGTTGGTGAGATCGCCGTTATAGCTGGCGCTCATGTTCACGGCACGGAACGCATAACCGAATGCAGAGGTGGCGCTGCCATCGACCGCATTGTTGCCGGCCAAGTTGGTCAGGGCCATCGTGAACAGGGCACTGAGCGCGTCCACCTGGTAACGGACATCAGAGAGCTGCAGGCCGATGCGTGCGGTACCGGACGTGGCACCCGAGTCGTACACATCGAACTGAACGATCAGCGGATCCGAATTGTTGGGGAAGATGTGCTGGCCGAAATTGTGGCGAATCGTCTTGCCGCCGTTGTGACGGATGGACTGACCCACGCCGGGGGTGCCGTCGGGGGCGACGCCAAACCCGTCCTCCTGCACGATCACGTTGGCGGCGCCCGGCAGGGCGCTGTCCATGCCCCAGGCGGTCGGACCATAAATGGGGTGCGAATCCGGGACAACGGTCGCTTCGCCGGTGCCGCCGTCGTACACCACCGGGTACGGCGGATCCTCGAAGCCTTCGTTGACGACGATCACGCCTGCCCAGGCCGAAGTCGCCCACAAGAGAAGCGCCCCGGCAGTGAAGGCGAGAACCGACTTGCATCTGGTGTTCATGCTTTTCCTCCTCTAAGAAATGAAACCACAAATCCTTTCCCGCTCGCGATAGGTGCGGCCGACGTACGCGGAAGAAGTGTCTATCCGGTGCGGCGCCTCCGCCTCCAAACAGCCATCTTATATAAAACCGGCGGGCGGTACAACGAAAAAACCGAAGTTTTCCGAATCGAGGCCGATGGAGGCGCCGATTCGGTCCGCCACCGACGCCGGCTCACCCTGCGGGGGGCGCGGGTCGCAGCGGGGCACCTGCCGGGTTACTCGCAGCTTTGCCCTGCGAAACAGGGGTTCCTCGTGCCGGGCCAGTTACGGACCGACTCTCCGTGGCCGTCCATATAGACGTTATTGGTCCTTCCGCTGGACAGCCGCGGGCTGCTGGTCTTCTTGTCGGCCGCTGACGCGTTCTCGTAGTCCGAGCTGAAGGAGCCCGAACTAAGGTGGAACGGATAGGTCGGCACCTTGGACTGCGCAGTGGGGCTGAACACCGACTGAGTGAATTCGCCGGTTGAATCGGGGGCAAACGGCCAGGTCCCCACGGGGCGGACACCCGCTCCGAACCCCGATCCCCGTGCCTCCCAGTACCACAGATCGGCGACGGCCCATTCGCGGGAGCTCTGATCGATGCTTTCGATCTTGCGGGGCCACTTGATATTCGGGTCGTCGAGGGCCCGGAGCCCCTCGGGGCCGGGCAGATTCATGTGACCAAAAAGATAGGCGGGTTTGGTTCCGTAGTAGGGTTTATCGTTCCTGACGTTGGTTCCGGAAAAGCTGTTGGCCACGTAATAGGGGCGGAGCTGATAGTACCAGGGCTGGCCGGTGGAGGGGGCCACAGCGACTCGTTCGGCGGTCGGGCAGCGGGCGACGTTGTCGACGTTCTTGGCCCGGCGGTCACCGAGATACTTGCCGATGAGATAGGGCAACTGCCGCTGGGCCCAGAGAGCGCCCTGGTTGCCGTAGGTGTCGGTGGTCCCTTTGCCCTCCCACGCGCTGGTGTTGTAATAGAGCAGGAAATGGATGGGGCCGGGCAGAACGCTGCGGTGTTCGCCGGTGTACATCATGATTCCGGCGCCGACCTGTTTGAGCTGAGTCAGGCACTGGGTGTTGCGGGCCTGCTCGCGGGCGCGGCCGAGGGCCGGCAGCAGGATGGACACCAGGAGGGCAATAATGGCAACGACGACCAGTACCTCAATCAGAGTGAATCCGCCCTTCCGGCAATGAATGACGGTTCGTGGGGTGATCATGTCAGTCTCTCGATGATAACGACAGCAAAGTCCCAGGACACGCGCGAAGAATCGGGTGGGCCGACAGCACTCGGCTGAATTGACGACGAAACCCGAGCGGCTCCCGACGAGTCCAGCATAAACTTATATAATCTCGATTGCAAGTCTATTCTCGCATTTTTTTGGGGTCTTTTTCAGGCACTCCGCTTTTCGAAATGGGGTGCGCCGGACGGCCTGTCGGCAGGCGCAAAAGACGGCTATCCGTCTGGAACTCCGGGATTTACCCGATAGACGTGGGAAAGATTATGATATGATACTGCGAACGCGGAGTCTGGCTGCCCTTTACAGGCATTCACCTTTCAGGAGAAACTGAAAAATGCCCTCTCTGTGTCGAAAGCTCGTCTCCTGTGTCGCCGCTGCGGCGGTGTGGGCATTGTTGCCGGCCGCCCATGGGGTTGAGGTCATCGTGGACAACGACAACGGGCTCAACTCAGGCGGCAGCACATTCACGATTCTGAGCGGCGGAACGGGTGGCGGCACCGGCTGGAAGACAAGCTCCAGCACGGGCGGCTACTACGGCACGAATTACGCCTTCAAGGATACGACGGGGAGCGGCAGCACATCTGGCGAGGTGGAGTGGCGTCCGTCACTTCCTTCCAGTGGTGCGTACGAGGTGGCCGTCCGGTACACCCAGGGAAGCAACCGGTCGCCGGCGGCGCCATACACGGTGGATTACGACGGCGGGTCCCAATCATTCCCCGTCAATCAGACGTCGGGCGGCGGGCAATGGGTGGCGCTGGGGACGTTCAACTTCGCCGCGGGCACGTCGGGGCGCGTACGGCTCAGCAACCAGACAACCGGGAACGTGGTCGTCGCGGACGCGGTGCGGTTTTCGAGCGTCTCCGGCGGGCCGGAGCTGACGATGGCCGTGAGCCCGTCGGGCGGGGGCACGACGATTCCCGTCGTCGGCACGTCCACCCGCACGCTGAACGAGGTGGTCAATCTCACGGCCACAGCGAACGCGGGCTATGCGTTCAGCCAATGGACCGTTTCGGCGGGATCCGGCGTCGCCAACCCTTCCGCAGCGTTGACCACGGTCACGATGGACCAGAGCAAGACGGTGACGGCGGTATTCACATCGACTGGCATGGCTCCACCCGAGTTCCGCTGCATGTGGGTGACGCGGTTCGAGTGGCCCAACTCGAATGAGGCCACCTGCAAGGCCAAGATCGATGAGATCATGACCAAGCTGCAGGCGGCGAATTTCAACGCGGTGATGTTCCAGATGCGCGGGCAGTGCGACACGCTGTACCCCTCACCGGACGAGCCGTGGTCGCCGCTGATCGTGCCGGGGATGGCCGATCCGGGGACGGACATCGGCTGGGATCCGATGGCGTACGCGATCAAGGCGGCCCACGACCACGGGCTGGAGTTCCACGCGTACATCAACACGCAGACCTGCTGGGCGATGGGAAGCAGTTGCGCCTACACCGAGCCGCCGAATCCGTATCACGTTTTCCACCAGCACTGCAAAGCCAGCGATCCCGATAAGCGGGACTGGCTGCTGCACAACAACAGCGGTCTGGATGTGAACGACAACCTGCCCAACAAGACGGTGGGCAGTCCGGTGCAGTGCGCCGAGAGCAATTACGTGTGGCTGTCGCCGACGGTGCCGGACGTGCACGCGTGGGTGCGCAAACAGATCATGTACGTCGTGACGCACTACGACGGGTCGGACCCGGTGAACCGGCCGGCGATCCAGGCGGTGCACTGGGACCGGATCCGCACGCCGTCATCTTCGTCGACGACGCTTCAGTATTCGCACGACCCGATCTCAGTGGCCCGCTTCAACGGCGGCGAGGCCAATCCGGACAATCTGGACTATTACGCCTGGACGCGCGAAGCGATCAACCGGTTCACACGTGACATCTATGCCCAGATCAATGAGGTCCGGCCGGAGGTGGTGGTGAGCAGTTCGCCGCTGGGGCTGTACTCGCCAGAACGGTATGTGCAATACGGATACCCGCAGAGCAATTGCGGATACCAGTACGAGTACACATGCGTGCACCAGGACGGGCAGGACTGGCTGGCGGGCGGCTCGATGGACATCCTGAACCCGCAGATCTACTGGGCCGACGAGCCCTGGCGGACGGTCAATCCGCATTACAGCCAGATTCTTCCCGACTGGATCGCGAACCGGGCCGGCCGGTTCATGTGCCCGGGGCACATCGGGGCGGTCGGGTCGCACCCGGTCGAGTCGATCATCGCGGAGATCCAGGCGACGCGGGCGATGGGCGGGCAGGGCGACGTGGTGTTCAGCTACGGCATGTGGGATAACCCGGACTTCAACGGCTGGGCAGGGTTCACCGATCCGGTTACCGGTATATACCAGCAACCCGCACCCATTCCACCCATGACCTGGAAGACCAGCCCCACCGACGCGATCATTCTGGGCAACGTGACGGGGATTGACGGCGTCACACCGGTGATGGACGCGCAGATCACGCGCAACGGCTCGCCGTACGTCGCCCTCTCGTCGGGGGACGGGCTGTACAGCATGCTGAAGGTCGCGCCGGGAACCTACACGCTGACCTGCAACAAGAACGGCCTGGGCCAGAAGGTGATTCAGAACGTGACGGTGGCGGCGGGCGACGTGAGGCGGGTGAACATCAGCTACGCTCCGCCGCCGACGCGGACGATCCTCGCGTGGCGCAGCGTCCGCATGCACGGGCCGGCGGGGTCTCTGGCGATCGAGCTGGATCCGTCGGCGACGGGGGACGGCTCGAACGGCCCGACGGTCGAGACGCGCAGCGGGGGCATCCAGAGCATCGAGGTGCAGTTCGACGGCCCGATCACGCTGGACTTGCCGAGCGGTGTGTCGGTCATCGGACGGACGACGGTGAACGGCTCGCTGGAAGGACCGGTGTCGTATGCTTCCACGGTCGGCGTCGCCGGAGATACGCTCACGCTCGAGTTTGCCCCCGGCCTGCTGCCGGACGCGGCGTGTTACACGATCAGTATCGGACCGGGAACGCTGGCGGAGACGGTGGCCGGCGATGCGGATTGTCTCGTGCGATGTCTGGAGCATGACACCACGGGCGGAGGCTACGGCACGCTGACGGACGTGATCTGGACGGCCACGAAGGCCGGCCCGGCCGCCGTGAATCCGGCCCATGACGTGGACCTCTCGGGCACGGTCGACGCGACGGACGCTCAAGCGATCAAGGCGGCGTTGATGAGTCCGCCCCGCGCGGCCCTCTGCCCGTGACGCAAGGGCTGGTGGGCGTCTTTCCAGGGACTCAAAGTCCCTGGCAACCATCGTGCGCCCTGCCGGGCGAGGATCGGAACTCCTGTGAACCCATATCCCGGAAGAATTGCCAGCTCCCACGGTGTTCCCGAGTGTCGGATTGTTGCAATCATCGGCCAGGCCGCGTATTATATAATGTCGCGGAGATAGGGCCTGTCTGCATTTTCATCCGCGTATCGCCGAGCCGCGGACAGCCTGTTGTTCGAGACTCCCGGGAGCCCTGTGTCATGCTGCAGACTTACGCGGCCATTCGGCGTGTTGGGGTGGCCGCCGGTTGTGCCCAGACGGCCCTGACCGTCTTTCTGGCGGCCAGCATCTGCCCCACCGCCGTCCTGGCCCAGCGGCCCCTCGGCGTGGACGTTTCGTACTGGCAGGGCTCCTCGGGGATGTCGCAGGCGAACTGGAATGCGGTTGCGGCGGCCGGCCGCAGCTTCGCCTTCATCCGCTGCACGCATTACAGCATCCCCGGCGTGGAAACGGACCATCACGGCGACCCGGACCCGACCTGCGGAGTGAACGTGAGCCGGGCCCGCGCGGCGGGACTGACGGTTGGCGTGTACCACTACGCCAGGCCGAGCATCCGCAGCCCGCAGACAGAGGCCGACGCGTTCGTGCAGTATGCCACGCAGTATTTCGGCACGAATTTTCTGGGGCCGGGGTACCTGCGGCCGGTGCTGGATCTGGAGGAGCACGGCGGGCAGGTGCCGGTCGGGGCCAATAATCTGGCCAACTGGGCCAACGCCTGGATGGACGCCGTCGAGCAGCAGACCGGTGTCGAGCCGATGATCTACTGCAACACGAATTACGCCGTCAACTACCTGAACGGTGGAAGCCCGTCGCTGGCGGCGCGCACGCTGTGGCTGGCGAACTGGACATGCCCGTCCGACCCGCAGACGGCCAACCCGCCGGGGTCGAATCCGGATGGGATCTGGTCCGCCTGGACGTTCTGGCAGTACTGCTCCACCACGGGCATCCCCGGCGTGAGCCTGAGCCGCATCGACCAGAATCTCTTCAACGGGACGGCGGCGCAGATGCAGAATTACGTGATCGGACCCGCCCCGCCGCTCATCATTCTCGATCCGACCTCGCTGACCCGCTCGGTCGTGCTGGGGAACAATCTGACCTCTGACACGTTCACGGTGGCGAACGACACGAGCATCCCGCGCACCACGCTGAACTATTCGATTTCGGAGAGCACGTCGTGGATCACCGGGATCGCGCCGGCATCGGGTGCGAGCAGCGGCGCCGCGAATACGCACACGGTCAACTACTCGACCAGCTCGCTGTCCGTCGGCCAGTACGCGGGCACGATCACGGTCACGGCGGCCGGAGCGCTCAACAGCCCCCAGCAGATCGGGGTGAGCCTGAAAGTCTGGATTCCCGGAGACGTCGATCTCGATCAGGACGTGGATTTGACCGATTTCGGCGTGATTCAGGCCTGCCTGACCCCCACCAACGTTCCCGCCTCGCAGGCCTGCCTTCCGGCCGACTGCGATGAGGACGGCGACGTGGATGCCGTAGACGTGACCCGATGGATCAACTGCGCCAATGGGCCGGGAAATCCACCGTCGCCCGGCTGTTCATAGTCCTCGGAGCGGCGGAACGGCAGTCTCTCTGTCAACCGGACTCTGCAGATATGGCCACCACTGTCATATTCTCAAGGGGATCCCTGCTTCAGGCGGCGAGCGTTCTGCTGGCCTGGTTGTCGCCGGCCTGGGGTCAGGCGCAGTTCCGGGCGATCTGGGCCGATGCGTTCCATGCCGGCTACAAGAGCACGAGCCAGATCGATACGCTGGTCAGCCGCTGCGTGGCCGGGCGATACAACGCGATCATCGCCGAGGTGCTGGCCTACCACGACAATGTGGGCGGCGGGCACGGGGCCTACTGGAACTCGGTGATCGTGCCCAAGGCGGCCGACATCAGCCCCACCAGTCTGGATCCGCTGGCCTACCTGTGCCAGAAAGCCCACGAGAACGGGATCGAAGTGCATGCGTGGCTGGTGACGTACCGGGTCTCGAGCTCGTGGCCGCCGAGCGGGAACGCGTTTCTGGCGGCGCATCCCGAGTACCTGATGGTGCCGCAGGGCTCGATGGGAACGATCGCGCCGGTGGACGGGGTGTACGTGCTGGATCCGGGCAGCCCGGACGCCCAGGAATATCTGGTCAGCATCGTCCGCGAGCTGGTGACGAACTACGAGATCGACGGCATCAACTGGGACTACGTCCGGTACACGGTGACCAACGCGGGCTATCCGTCCGACACGAGCTACGCCAACTCGGGGCTGGAGCGGTACAAACGGATCTACAACACGAGCGTCACCCCTCCGCCCACCGGGAACACGAACTGGAACAATTTCCGGCGGCGGACGATCGACGAGCTGGTGCGCCGGTGCCGGGCGGAGATTCCGACGATCCGCACGAACCCGCGCCAGCCGCTGCGGCACACGGCGGACCTGATCTGTTTCGGAAGCGCGCCCGCGTGCGGGAGCTTCACGAGCACGGATGCGTACACGCTGCATCAGAACTGGGAGCAGTGGATGGCCCGGGGCTGGCTGGATGCGGCGATTCCGATGAACTACAAGCGTGAGCACTGCAGCTCGCAGGTGACGATGTTCCGGAGCTGGGTCGATCGCTCGAGCTGCTGGAGTTACGCCCGCCACTGGTTTGCCGGTCAGGCGACGTATCTCAACAGCTTCGAGAACAGCGTCACGCAGATGCAGTATGCATATGGGAAACCTGATGTCGACGGGGTGGTGAACTACTCTTACTCGGGGCTGCGGGCGACGGAGACCGTTTGTGAGAGTCCGGCGTCCGACCCCTGGACGACGGACACGACCTGGTTCACGTCGTACCTGCCGACCAACCTCTATACGAGCGTGGTGCCGACGCCGACGATGCCGTGGCGCGACCCGGCGACGGCGACGGAGGGGACGCTGTGGGGCCGCGTGCGCGACGCGGTCAGCGGGCAGTATGTCGATGATGCCACAGTGACCGTGACGGGCTCCGGGCAGCCGTCGGTGAGAACGGATGGCAACGGGTACTACACGGTCACACTGATCCCGGCGACGGCGGCGGGGACGAGCTATTCGGCCAGTGCCAGCAAATCCGGTGTGGGCACCCTCGGCACGACGCTGAAGGTCCTGGCCGGGGATGTCGTACGGTATGACTTGGTGATCAATGGGCAGCCGCCGCTGATCGTGCTGGATCCCACGATCATCAACCGCACGATCCTGGCGGGCGAGTCGCTGGCGGCCGATACGTTCAGCGTCGGAAACGAGACTTCCGTCCTCCGGATGATGTTGAACTACACCGTCTCCGACGATGCGGGCTGGCTGAGCGTCGCGCCGGGCTCGGGGGCGAGTTCCGACGAGTCCAACACGCACACAATCACGTACGACACCGCTTCGCTGGCCGGCGGGCACCACATCGCTACGATCACGGTCGTCGATCCGGCGGCCAGCAACGACCCGCAGCAGCTCGTGATCGACCTGGCGGTGCGAACGCCGGGCGACGTGGATATCGACGGCGACGTGGATGCGACGGATTTCGGTTACATCCAGTCGTGCCTGACGCCGATGTCGGTGCCTGCGTCGGGCGAGTGCCTGCCCTCCGATTGCGATGGAGACTCGGACGTGGATTCGGGCGATGTGGCGGTGTGGCTCAACTGCGCGAACGGCCCGAACAGTCCGCCGGCTCCCAACTGCTTCTAATTGACGTTCAGGGCGGAGGCGGATCTCCGCCGGGATTTATCGGGCCTTGCCGCGGCCGGTTTTCGGCGGATGAAACGGCCGGAACGCGAATCTTCTTCCGCTGAGTCGCGTTGTCGGTTAGCCTGAGCGGCATGGCCGACGCACGCGCGGATGCTGAACACGATCTGGCGATCCTCATCGACGTTGCCCGTCGCATCGGGGAGACGTTCGAGCTCGATCCGCTGTTGCACGCGATCGAGAACGCCGGGCGGGCCGCCCTCGACTGCGAACGGGCCACGATTTTCCTCTACGACGCCGCGACGAAGGAGCTCTACAGCACCGTTGCCACCGGCACGGGGCAGATCCGCTTCTCGATCGACAAGGGGATCGCCGGCGAGGCGGCCCGGACGCGCCAGATCGTGCACGTGCCCGATGCCTACACCGACTCGCGGTTCAACCGTGAGGTCGACCTCAGGACCGGCTACCGGACGCGCAATCTGCTCACGCTGCCGATCACCGCTCCCGACGGCCAGCTCATCGGCGTGCTGCAGGTGCTCAACAAGCTGCACGGCGAATTCAACCAGAACGACATCCTCGTCGCGGGCGCGCTGGGGTCGTTCACGGGCATTGCCATCAAACGGCAGATGCTGCTCGACGCCGAGGCAGAGAAGCGCCGGCTCGAGCGTGACCTGAAAGTTGCCCGGCAGATCCAGCAGCAGCTTCTGCCCGAGCAGGACCCGCGGGTGGACGGCTACGACGTGGCCGGCTGGAACCAGGCAGCCGACCAGACGGGTGGAGACCTCTACGATTTTTTTGCGGCCGAGCACGAGAGCCTGCTGGGGTTCATGATCGCCGACGCGACGGGGCACGGGATCGGTCCGGCCCTGATCGTGGCCCAGTGCCGCTCGCTGCTGCGGGCGCTGGCCGACGCGGGCGGGCGCGACCTGGCCGCATCGGCATCGCGGGTCAACCGGCTGCTGCACGACGACCTGCCCGACGACCGCTTTGTCACCATCTGTTTCGGAACACTCGATGCCGCCGCCCACCGGATCGACTACGTGAGCGCGGGCCAGGGGCCGATCCTGCTTTACCGGGCGGCCAGTGGGCAGATGGAGCCTTTCCCCACCACCGGCATGCCCATGGGCATCCTGCGCGAGGCAGAAGTGGATGCTGGCGAGCCGATCCACATGCAGCCGGGCGATATCTTCGTGCTGCTGACGGACGGATTCCTGGAGTGGAGCCGCGGCGACGGCGAGCAGTACGGCGAGGCCCGCCTGGGCGAAGCGATCCACCGCCACCGCGGCCTGCCGTGCGCGGAGCTGATCAAGGCCATTTACCAGGACGTGCTCGCCTTCTCCGGCGGCACGCCTCAGCTCGACGACCTGACGGCCGTGCTCATCAAACGTGTCGGCAGCTAAGCAGGAACGGCATTGGCATCAAAGCAGACGATCTGCCATCACACAGGCGGTCGTGTCAAACGCCCAGCGTATGATTCCATTCTTTGATGATTCCGGCTATCTACCTCCCGGCATTCACCCAGCCACGCTGGCGGAGATCGAAACTCGGTTCGGACGTGAATCCGAGTTGCGGCGCGTGCAGATGGAATCGATCTACTGGATGGTCGATCTCGCAAAACGGGCTGGCGTGCAGCGAATCGTTTTGAATGGCAGCTTCGTCACGGATATAATTGAACCGAACGACGTGGATTGCGTGCTACTGGCCTCAGACTCGGGGGTGGACGCCGCGGCGGAAGAGGAGTTGCTCAGAGGTGTGCCCTTCCTGGAGATTGCCCTGGTCGGCCCGGAGGACTTCAGCGAACTGACGGACCTGACCTTTTCCAGCGATCGTTACGGGTCGGCGAAGGGCATGATCGAGGTGATCGAGTGGAACTGAAGAACGAACGCGAGGTTGCCAACACGCGGCTGAAGCTCGCCCGGCTGGAGGCGCGCTACGAGGCGCTGCGCGCCGGCGGAGGCGGGGAAGGCCGGCTTCGCCGTCTTTCCATGATCTCGCTCAAACGACTGATCAATCAGTTCAAAGAGGAAATTGCCCGGTACGAGGCCCATCAGATGGCGCGGCGATGACCGATTGCGGGTCAGTCATCTGCGTGGCGGCCCGGGCGTTTCGGTAGACGACGTAGACGAAGATGCCGGTGACGGTGAAGAGCATCGTGAGCATGAAGAGGATGCTGTAGTAGTAGCCGGCGGCCATGCTGCCGCCGATGCCGCCGGCCATGTTGCCGGTGGTGCCAGGGCTGCCGGTGGAGGCGTCGGCCGAGATGGTATCGACGCAGTTGGGGCAGGCCGCGGCGAACGGGGTCAGCAGGCCGATCAGCAGTGCCGCACAAACGATTCCGGTGATGAAACGGGGTCTCATGTCCACCTCTCCAGCCGGCCTCATGATAGGGGCCGCCCCGCCCTGCAGTCAACGCCCCGGGGCAACGCTCCGAGCGGCGTAGGGTCCGCTTTGCGGACGGAATGCCTGTGCAGGCGGAATGCGCGGCGACCACCCGCGTTGCGTCCGCAGAGCGGACCCTACGTT
>CAZQEN010000038.1:0-14736 GCA_964591605.1 uncultured Planctomycetales bacterium | reverse complement strand
CGTTGCGTCCGCAGAGCGGACCCTACGTTTCTAATGGAGCGCGCACTGGACGAGGTTCAGGAGGATGGAGGCGGCGGCGACGGCGAGGAGGGCGACGAGCCAGGGGAGCGGGATGGTGATCTGGCCTGGTTTGACCGGCCCGTCGGTGACGGCGGGTGCGGGGGGGACGAGCTCGCCTTCCTCGGCGAGGCGGGTGAGCAGTTCGGTGGTCCGGCGCCGGCCCAACTGAACGGGGCGCTCGCCGCGGGCGCGGGCTTCGAGGTCCTGAATGAACACGCCGAAGGAGGGATATCGATCCTCTCGCTTCTTCGCCATCATGATCTCGATCACCTCGCCGACGCCCTCGGAGATGTCCGGCCGGATGTGATCGGGCGGGACCAGGGGCGTGTTGAGATGCTGGCGCATGATCGCGGCGGGGACCGCCCCCTCGAAGGGCACCTTGCCCGTCACCATGTGGTAGAACGTGGCGCCCAGGCCGTACATGTCAGCCCGAAAGTCGATGTCGGCATCGCCGCGAATCTGCTCGGGACTGATGTAATAAGGCGTGCCGTAGACGCGGCCGGTTTCGGCCATGGCCGCTTTCACGTCGGCGGTGTGGCGGGCGAGGCCCAGGTCCGCGAGTTTGGCCGTGCCGTCCCGGGTGAGCATGATGTTCTTGGGCTTGACGTCGCGGTGAACGAAGCCTTTGGCGGAGGCGTGTTCGAGGGCCCGGGCCACCTGGACGATGACGCCGATGGCCTGCGGCTCGGGGTAGACCTTGCCAGCGGCGAGCTCATCACCGACCGACGGACCATCGACGTATTCCATGACCAGAAAGTGAAGCCCGTCGGCCGCGTCGACGTCGATCACCTGCACGATATTGGGATGGTTCAGTTTGGCGACCGCCCGCCCCTCCTGGTGGAAGCGTTCCACATATTCGGCGTTGGCGGCGAGCTTTCGAGTCAGCACCTTGAGGGCCACGATGCGGTCGAGGCTGAGCTGGCGGGCCTTGAAGACGCTGGCCATGGAGCCGGACCCGAGCTTGCCGAGCACCTCGTATCCGGGGAAGAGCTGCGTGGCGACGGCCGCGGGCTTTTCAAGATCGGCGCCCAGACGATGGAGTTGCCGGCGGGTCAGGAGCCCGGCCTTGAGCATCACCTCGGACAGGGGGACGTGCGTACCGCCCCGGGCCAGTTCCTTCTGACGGGCCAGGCAGGTGTTGAGCTCCTGCACGGTCAGGAGCCGGCGATCCACGGCCAGCCGGCCGAGCTGCGTTTCGCTGGTTGGATCCGTCACAGTGACCACTCCCAAGACCCACATCCCTTCGTCGCTGCAGGGTCGATGGTGCGCGAGTGCCCGGTCCCCTGCCCCTGGTGCGGTCAGGGCGCCCCGGGGTCGGCCTCCTCGGCGGCGGCGGTCGACAGCGTCGTGAGCTGGCCGACGAGTTCCTTCATGCGCTCGGCGGCGGCAATGCCGCGGTCGAGCAGCGGCTCCGCACCGGCATCCGGCCGCTGGTGAGAGCCGGACCGCATGCTCTCGAGGACTTCGCGGATCGTCGAGAGCGGCGCCTGGAGCTCCTGGGCAGCCATGTCGGCGAATACGCGCATCGTGGCGTTGGCGAAGGCGAGCTCCCGGGCGCGGTTGGCCAGCACGGCTTCCGATTGTTTGCGATCGATGGCGTAGCGGATGGACCGCTCGAGGGCGGCCGCGTCGATGCGGCCCTTCTCAAGGTAGTCGACGGCGCCGGCCTCCATCGCCTTCATGTCGATGACCAGGTCGCCCTGGCCGGTGAGCAGGATCATCGGCCCCTGATAGCCGCGGACGAGACCCTCGCGGATGAGATCGAGGCCGTCGCGGTCGCCCAGGCGATAATCGATCAGGCAGACGTCGTACGTCTGGCCGGCAATCCGTTCGAGGCCGGCGTCGTAGCGGTCGGCCCAGTCGAGATGGCAGCCGATCTCTCTCGCGATATCGCGGATCAGGAGGTGATCGTCCGGATCATCGTCGACGAGCAGGACTTTCCAGTCACGTTTGAGCATGGTTGTCGTGCTCCCCTGTGGATGGCAGCTCCACGATCTCGAACCAGTAGCGGCCGATGAGCTTCATGATATCGACCAGTTTCTGGAGGGTCACGGGCTTGGTGATGTACGAATTGGCGCCCATCCCATAGCTGCGGAGGATGTCTTCCTCCGCGGTGGAAGTCGTGAGGACGACGACGGGGATGGCCCGCAGGGCCGGATCGGCCCTGATTTCCTGGAGGGCCTCGCGTCCGTCCTTGCGGGGCATGTTGAGGTCGAGAAGGATGACGCCGGGACGGGGCGCGCTGAGCGGTTGCGTGTACCGGCCCTGCCGCCTGAGGTAGTCCATCAGCTCCTGGCCGTCGGAGACGCAATGGAGCTCGTTCGTGAGCCGCGCCTCGGCCAGGGCGTCCCGGACGAGCATGGCGTCTTCGGGGTCGTCTTCGGCCATCAGGATGGTGATGGGGCGCCTGGATTCGGAGCTCATTCGTTGTTCCCCCGGTGTTCGAAGGGCAGTGAAACCGTAAAGGCGGCACCTCGTCCCGGCTCGCCGTGGGCAATGATCTCGCCGCCGTGACGGTGGGCGATCTTCTGGCAGACGGCCAGTCCGATGCCGGTGCCCTCGTATTCGGCCCGACCATGGAGCCGCTGGAAGACGCCGAAGATCCGGTCGGCGTACCGGGGATCGAAGCCGATGCCGTTGTCCTGCACGGTGATGCGGCACATGCCGTCTGCCGACTCGGCGTGGATGCGTACCTGCGGAGCTTCTTCGGGCCGGCGGAACTTGAGGGCGTTTCCGATGAGGTTCTGGAAGAGCTGCCGCATCTGGGTGGGATCGGCCTGGATGGTGGGCAGATCGCCGGCCTCAACGCGGGCGCCGGTCTGCTCGACGCGCACTTCGAGATCGGAGAGAACCTCGCGCAGGATGGTGTTCAGATCGGCGGGGGCATACGGCTGGGCGAGGGTGGTGACGCGGGAGTAGGTGAGCAGGTCGTTGATGAGCGTCTGCATGCGGGAGGCGGCGCCCAGCATCCGGTCCAGGTAGTCGCGGCCCTGATCGGTCAGGGCGTCGCGGCATGCGAGTTTGAGGCGGTCGCCGAAGGCGAGGATCTTGCGGAGCGGCTCCTGCAGGTCGTGGGAGGCGATGTAGGCGAATTCCTCGAGCTCGGCGTTGGAGCGGGCCAGTGCGGCGACGTGCCGGGCGACCTCGCGCTGGGCCTGCTTGAGGGTGGTGATGTCGCGCCAGGTGCATCGGGCGGCGACGATCCGGCCGGATTCGTCGCAGATGGGCGTGGCGCCCGCGAGCACTTCGATCGTGTCTCCGTTGGATCGCTGGAGGGTGCGTTCGGCGTTGGAAACTCTGCCCTCCACTGCAAAAGCGACGAAGGACGCGGCGCCGGCCTGCCGCGACTCAGGCGAATAGAAACTCAGGAAGGAACGTCCGACCACGTCCTGCCGGTCGAGCTTCAGAGCCTCCCTAAGAGTCTGATTGCAGTCTATCACCTCTCCACCGGGAACGCTGAGGACGGCCATGAGATCCGGTGCGTTCTCGAACAAGTCGCGGTAGCGGGCCTCGGTGCGGGCGAGGTCCTGGGCGCGCCGGGCGAGTTCTTCGTTGGCGGTATTGAGCTGCCGCGTGCGTTCCTCGACGAGTTCGGCGAGGTGTTCACGGTGTCTTTCGAGTTCCTTCTGTGTTCGCGTGCGCTCGGCCATGTGCCGCCGCACGCCGCGCAGCACGACGAACCAGATCACAAAGAGCACCGGCAGGGTGGCCAGGGCGGCGGCCAGGCCCAGGTACAGGGCGCGGCGCCAGCTCTGAAGGTCGGCGGCGGCGCGTTCGCGCAGGGCCATTGAGATGGATTTGATGCCGACGGCGTAGGAGAGCTTCTGTTCCTCGTAGCTCTCGCCGGTCAGCAGGCTCATGGCTTCCTCGCGGCGTCCGCTGCGCACGAGGTCGAACGCCCGTTGTTCCATCTCGACGAGCCTGGTGTTTGCCTCGTTGGTTGCGGCGGACGCGTCCTCGAGCGGCGTGTCATAGGCCAGCCTCATGACCTCGACGATCGCCCGGTCCAACTGCGGCTCATAGGTCCGGTAGCGCTGCTCCCAGTAGAGATCGCCGGTGGCGGCGCTCATTCTGGCCGACATGGTCAGGACTTCATCGAGATGGACGACCACGCCGCTGAGCCGCTGGATGTTCAGATCGGTGCCGACGGTGTTCTGCACGCCCTGATAGGACGTCCAGAGGTGCCAGGCGAGCACCCCGACCAGCAGGAGGGTCAGGATGAGCGAGGTGACCAGCGAGCGAATGGGGAAGGGCTTGACGGGCCGAAGCCCGCCGTCGGCCGTTGGAAGCGGCTCGTTGTCCGGCGAAGTCGAGCCTGACACACGCAAGCCCGCCATGGTCTGGGGCTCCTGCCCCGGCCGTCGGAGCGATCGACGCGGCAGATCACGCGGCCAATCGCGAAGCCCGCGGCGCGTCGACCTTCGGAGGAGATGGCGTCAGCGCGTCCGTCTGGCCGTGAGCGTACATCAAGTATACCTGGGAATGCTCTGCCGGTCGATTCAATTGCCCATCCCTTTGGCCGCACGCGCTGACTTGCCGTCACCGACGCATTCTGGCCGCCGAAGGTCACCCAAGCTCGGGGCAATCGGAGCGGGGTGCGTGACAAGGTAGGCGGGTGGCATGGGTCCCGGCGCGCCGGGATAGTCGCAGATGCGAATGTCCCGGCGCGCCGGGACTCGTGGGGAGGCCCACACGGGCAGCTTCGGCTTCGCTCAGCGAAGCCGAAGCTGCCCATGCCACCCCGCCCAAGCTGTCACGGACCCATCGGAGCGGGTTGTCTGCGCGATTCGTTCCTTGCTTGCGCAGCGCCTTCGCTATAATGACCCAATTGCGGCCGCTTCGCGTGGCCGGGTCCAAGAAAAGGTCAATTGGCGGGTGAGCCGGCTTCGGGAGCGGATGGAATGGTCTTGTCCCAGGGTTCTCAGAGAGCTGAGTTGAATGAGTCCGACCTGCGCGCGTTTGTCGAGCGGGCGACGGCGGCGCTGCCGGTGAACGACAAGCGCGTCATCGTGGTGATTCCCGATCATACGCGGAGCGGGCCGACGGGGACGTTCTTCCGGGCAATCGGCGATGCGCTGCTGCCGCGGGTGCGGAAGCTCGACTTCCTGATCGCTCTGGGCACGCATCCGGAGATGCCGGAGGAGAAGATTCTGCAGCTCGTGGGGCTCACGTCGAGCGAGCGGCGGGACCGCTACGGACGGGTGGGGATCTTCAACCACCAGTGGGATTCGCCGGCGGCCATGCGCCAGGTCGGGCAGCTCTCGCGCGGACAGGTCGAGGAGCTCACCGGCGGCATGCTTAGCATGGACGTGCCCGTGCGGATCAACAAGCTGATTTTCGAGTACGATCACCTGATCATCTGCGGCCCGGTGTTCCCGCACGAGGTGGTGGGTTTTTCGGGCGGGCACAAGTACCTGTTCCCGGGCATCGCCGCACCGCAGATCATCAACTTCACGCACTGGGTCGGGGCGATCCTGACCAACCCGGTCGTCAACGGCAATCGCGACAACAAGGTGCGGGCCACGATCGAGGCGGCCGCGGACCTGGTGCCCGTGGAGCGGAGCCTCATCGCCTACGTGGTGGATCACAAGGCGGTGCGCGGCGTGTTCGCCGGGCCGGTGCGCGAGGCGTGGAAGGCGGCGACTGAGCTGTCGGACAAAACGCACATCACGTACCGCGATAAGCCGTATCACACGGTGCTCTCGTGTTCGCCGCCGATGTACGACGACATCTGGACGGCCGGCAAGTGCATGTACAAGCTCGAGCCGGTCGTGGCCGACGGCGGCACGCTGATCATCCATGCCCCGCACATCGATGAGGTCTCGTATTCGCACGGGAAGGTGCTTGACGAGATCGGCTATCACACGCGCGATTACTTCGTCAAGCAGTGGGACCGCTTCAAGCACCATCCCTGGGGCGTCATCGCCCACAGCACGCACGTCAAGGGCGTCGGGACGTACGAAAACGGCATCGAGCGGCCGCGGGTCAACGTCGTGCTCGCCACGCGCATCCCGGAGGAGCGCTGCCGTCGGATCAACCTGGGGTATATGAACCCCGATTCGATCAGGATGGAAGACTACGCCAACCGCGAGAGCGAAGGCGTGCTGCTGGTGCCCAAGGCGGGAGAGATTCTGTATCGGCTGAAGGATATGAGCAAGTTTGGGTGAAGGGATGCGGTTGAGCATCAAACCAACCCCGCGCGAGCATCGCATCTCTGTTTGACCGCCCCGAACTGCCACACGATTGAACTGGACTGGGACGAAACATTGGTTCGGCGTTGGGACGGTGAGAGAGCGAAGCCGCCGAGTCATTGAGATCCTGATCCCCTGGACCCTCCGCATCCGAGTCGATTTGTTTGAAAGCATGATATAATCGCTCGAAGCAGTGACAGAGACTGCCCTGGTATCGCACATTGAGCAAGAAGGACACGCGCATGAACTGGCAGGAGTACATCGAGCAGCGACCGGATGTCCTGAAGGGAAAACCGGTCATCAAAGGCACGCGTCTGGCGGTGGAGTTCATTCTCGAGCGGCTGGGTGATGGGGCTACCGATCGAGATCTGCTGGAGGCACATCCGCGTCTGCGCCCTGAACATATCCGGGCGGCGCAAGCGTATGCGGCTGCCGTGCTCGCGTCCGAAGAGACGATCTTCTACGCAGACCAGGGCGCATGAGGATTCTTGCAGACGAAAACGTTGACGGTGGAATCGTCCGCTGGCTGCGCGAGACGGGACACGATGTCACCTATGCCGCGGAGATCTTTGCGGCCTATGGAGATGACGTTCTGCTGAGCATCGCCCGCGACGAGTCAAGGGCGGTGATCACGGGTGACCTGGACTTCGGTGAGCTGATCTACCATTCCCGGCTGGTTTCAGCGGGAATTGTGCTGTTGCGCCTCCGTACAGACACCAGCGCGGCGCGGGTCACCCTGTTCAAGCGACGCTGGCCCGACGTCGAGAAGCTGCTGCCTGGCAGGTTCGTGACAGTGACTCCTCACCGGGTCCGATCCAGACCACTGCCACCACCTGCACCGCAGCGTCCGGGAGAGAACCCATGAAAATCGCACCGATCAAGGCGCATCGTCAGGAAATGGTTTCGGTGGACGGGGCCCGCGGGGCGCGGATGCGCGTACTCATCGGGCCGAAGGAGGGGGCGCCCAGCTTCTTCATGCGGCACTTCGAAGTGGAGCCGGGCGGCTGCACGCCCCACCATCAGCACGACTACGAGCACGAAATCCTCGTGCTCAAGGGGAGCGGGACGGCCAGGACGGAGAGCGGCGACCGGCCGTTTCACACCGGCGACGTCATTTACGTCCCCGCCAACGAGATGCACCAGTTCTGCAACACGGGCGGCGAACCGTGCGAGTTCATCTGCCTGATTCCCCGGCCGTGTGATTGCAGCAGGTAATCAGTTGTCAGTTGTCCGTTGTCCGTTGTTTGCCGTGTGTCGTGCGCTGACAGACGTGCAGCACCTGCTGATCTCCTTGTGCGACCCACCTGCCCGGTGCCCCAACGAACAACAGACAACGAACAACAAACACGCCCGCGCCCCTTGGCGTGACGGCGCCGCGGCGGTTAAATACGCGGCATGATCCGCGAGCAGGCCGAAAAACGCATCCTCGAACTGCGCGAGGAGATCGCGCAGCACGACCATCGCTACTACGTGCTGGCCCAGCCGACCATTTCCGACCGCGAGTACGACGCACTTTTTTCGGAGCTCAAGGGGCTCGAGGGCGCGCACCCGGAGCTGATCACGCCGGATTCGCCGACGCAGCGGGTGGGCGGAGCGCCGCTGTCGGAATTCTCGCAGGTGCGGCACGCGGTGCCGATGCTCTCGATCGACAACACGTACAACGAGCAGGAGCTGCGGGAGTTCGACGATCGCGTGCGGCGCGGTCTGGGCGGCGAGCTGTATGAATACGTCGTCGATCCGAAGATCGACGGGGTGGCGGTGTCGCTGCGGTATGAGGAGGGGCGGCTCGTGCTGGCGGCCACGCGCGGCGACGGCACGACGGGGGATGACATCACGCAGAATGCCCGCACGATCCGGTCGATCCCGCTGCGGCTGCGAGATTCGCGGCAGCCTCGGAGTGAAAGCCCACGCGCACCGGCCGCCGAGCCCGCCGCACCCGCGGCGCCGGCATCGACTGCAAGCCGCGGCCGATCCGAGGGCGAGCCGACGCTGTTTGAGACGCAAGGGAGCCCCGGGCCGACCACGCCTTCGGACATCTCAAATCTCAAATCACAACGCTCCGATCACCGCTCCGAGGCCGACGAGGGAGCCAGCCCTCGACATCCGAGATCTGAGACGGGAGATTTGAGATTCGAGATCCCCCGCGTCCTCGAAGTCCGCGGCGAGGTGTACTGGCCGCTGCGGGATTTCAACCGGTTCAACCAGGTGCGGCGGGATGCGGGCGAGCCGACGTTCGCGAATCCGCGGAACGCGACGGCCGGCACGCTGAAACTGCTGGATTCGCGGATCGTCGCCGAGCGCGGGCTGGCATTCAGCGCGCACGGCTTCGGCCAGATCGAGCCTCTCGCCTTCGAGACGCAGCACGAGCTGTTCGCCGCGCTGTCGGCGTGGGGATTCCCGGTCAATCCGTACTTTCACCGCTGCCGCAGCATCGAAGAGGTGCTCGCGTTCATCCACGAATTCGACCAGAAGCGGTCGCAGATCGAGTACGCCACCGACGGGGTGGTGATCAAGGTGGACAGCCTGCATCAGCGGGATGCGCTGGGCACGACTTCACGGTTTCCCCGCTGGTGCATCGCGTACAAATACGCGGCGGAGCGGGCCCGGACACGGCTGGTTTCGGTCACGTTCCAGGTGGGCAAGCTCGGGACGATCACGCCGGTGGCGAACCTGGAGCCGGTGCTGCTGGCGGGCACGACGGTCAAGCGGGCGTCGCTGCACAATTTCGACCAGATCGAGCGGCTCGGCGTGCGCGAGGGCGACTACGTCTTCGTCGAGAAGGCAGGCGAGATCATCCCGCAGGTGGTCGAGGTCGATGCGGAGGCGCGGGGGCCGGACACCCGGCCGATCGAGCCGCCGGCGACGTGCCCCGAGTGCGACAGCGATACGGTGCGCGATGAGGGCGGGGTGTTCCTGCGCTGCGTGAACCCGTCGTGTCCGGCCCAGCTCAAGGAGCGGCTGCGGTATTTCTGCGGGCGCGATCAGATGGACGTCGAGGGGATGGGCTACGCGCTGGTCGAGCAGCTCGTGGACCGGGGCTGGGTGCACACGTTTGGGGATCTCTACCGGCTGCCGGAGCGGGCCGGCGAGCTGGCGGAGATGGTCTTTGCCCCGACCGAGAAGGCCCCGCCGCGGCGGCTGGGGGCCAAGAACGCGGAGAAGCTGCTGGCGGGCATCGAGGCGAGCAGGCAGCGCCCGCTGGCGAGGCTGCTGGCGGCGCTGGGGATCCCGCACGTGGGGGTGAGCACCGCCCTGCTGCTGGCGGAGCATTTCGGTTCCATGGACGCGCTGCGGGCCGCCGATCCCGAGGCGCTGCAGAAGATCCCGGGGGTCGGGCCGGAGCTGGCGCAGAGCGTGCATTCGTTTCTGCAGAGCGAGTCGGGGCGCAGACTCATCGACGACCTGGCTTCGGTGGGCGTGAACATGACGCAGCCGAAGCGCGAGGTCGCGGGCCACCAGCCGCTGGCCGGCAAGACGATCGTGGTGACGGGCACGCTCCAGCATTACAGCCGCAAGGGCATACAGGATCTCATCACCTCTCTGGGCGGCCATGCGGCGGGCTCGGTCTCGAAGAAAACCGACTTCGTCGTCGCCGGCGCCGAGGCCGGCTCGAAGGCCGACAAGGCCCGCGAGCTGGGCGTCGAGGTGATCGACGAGGAAGAGTTCAGGCGGCGGATCGGGGCGGTAGAATAGGCGATCGCATCCACGTCACCCGCCGCAGGCGAACCGACAACCGCGCCAGTCGAACCGGCCGGGTGCCGGCAGCCATGAGCGAACAGAGTTTGCCGCGATCCGACTCCCATCCCGCGAACCCCTCGCTCGCGCTTCGGGCTCTATCGGTCAGGCATGGCCACCCGAATCCGGCGTGGCGGATGGCCATGCCATGCTTCCAGGTCATTTCCCTCAGCGGCCGAGCGTTCCCAGCACCGGCTCCGTGGGCGGAACAAGCGCGGCGGCGGCTCGCGCCTCGGCGCGTTCGCTTTTCGCCAGAGCCCGCTTGCGCATATCGGAGAAGATGGCCAGGTTGAAAAAGTGCATGAAGCCCAGGACGACGAGCACGAGGCCGATCTTCCAGCTCAGGAACTCGATGGCGGCCTGCAGGTCGTGGGGCTTGTCGCCGTAACTGAGCGCGAGCGTCACGTAGCCGATGTTGATCAGGTAAAAGCCGACGACGAGCAGATGATTCACGGAGGTGGCCAGGGTTTCGTTGTGGTTGAAGGCCTCGACGAGAAAGATCTGGCCGTGGCGAAAGAGGGTGCGGGCGACCCAGACCGTCAGAGCGGCGCTGATGGCCAGATACGCGGCGTAGGTCCAGACAGTGTACATGGTCAGTCTCCTTTCGCTGGAAGGGTGATTCGTTCCGGCCGGCCGATCCAGACTTCGTCCAGGCCCGGAGAGTAAGCAGCGTGCGTGAAGCGGGCACCCTCAAACCAGGATCCGGTGGTTCTGAGCAGTTCGTCAGAGGTGATGTCGAGTGCCGCCGGGGTGAGCGGCCAGGGTTCGTGCCAGATGCGGAAGTATCTGCGGCGGCGGCCCCACTGCGTCAAGGCCATGTAGCGTTCGACGAGGAACTCATCGAGCGTGCCCGGCGGCGACGGGGCGGGTGGGCCGTCCGTGTCGAGTCGGGCGGTGAAATCGAGGGAGGGGCCGTAGCGGCCCTCACGGACACGGCCGGCGAAGCGGTCGGCCGAGCGCTCGTAGTCGAGCCGGCCGAATCGATACGGCAGGCCGAAGGTGTGCCGGCCGCAAACGACCGGCAGATGATGCGGGAGCCACTCGGCCAGGAAATAGACGCCCGGCTCGCTCTGGTGACGCACATACGTGCGCAGGTTGAGGAACGCGAGCGTTCGCATCGGGGCAAGAGCGATCCTCCAGCACAGGCTCGGGCGGAAGGGACGCAGCTTCGAGAGCGTGAAGGCGACGAGACTCACGAAGGCGCGGCCGCCACGCAGATCGAGCTCGAAGGGCACCTGGGCCGCCAGCGTGTCCGGGTCACACTCATAGTGGATGAAGACCACCTCGCGCCAGGTGTTGTTGAAGAGCGGGCCTCCTTCGTGGTTGAGGAGCTGGCGGGCCTGCCGGCTGGACGTGAGCGGTTGAGGACCATCGGACCCCCCTGCCGTTCGGTGGCCACCGTCGGGCGGCAGCGGGCTCAGGGAGCGCATCGTGCCGGGGACGGTCCGCGTGCGAGATGCGGTCATGGTTTCACCCCGCTTCGTGGTTGTGGCCGGACGGGGCAGGCGTCGGTTTGACACCGCCGGCGGGCGGCGATCCAGCGGTAGCCGCGGCGCAGCAGCGGCATGGCGCCGGGAACACGGGCGACCAGCCGCAGCGGCCAAAGCCACGGGATGAAGCGGGCGAGGTACACGAACGCATCGGCGCCGCCCACGAGCCGGCCGTCGGGTGTGAGCACCCGCATTTCGTCCATGAGTCGATCGGCGGGGATGGCGAGGCGCCGCGCGACCCAGGGTTCCTGAAGGGGGACGGCCTCGAAGCCCGCCTGGCGAAGGGCGGGCATGATCATGCGGAGCGATCGGCGGCAGAAGGCGCACTGGCCGTCGTAGAAGAGCCAGCCGACGGGGTTTTTGTCGGTCATGTCAGTTGTTTCTGTACGTTGAGAATGATACGTCGCAAAAAAGTGTTGGGCGGGCGGGTTGGGGCAGGGATGGCCCGGAGAGGTCGCGAGGTCGTGGCCTGAACCCCTCGCTGGCGCTTCGGGCTCTACCGGCTTCGCCGGTGGATCGGGCTCCATCGGCGGTTCCTGCGGCGTGGGTGAGTGTGTCACGGGTCGTCCTCCTTCAGGAACCTGTACCCAGGAGCTTGCGGACCTTGGCGCCCATTTTGACGAACTTGATGACGGCCCCGGTCGGGAGGCTGCGGATCTGGGAGTACCAGGAGGTCGTCGTCTGGAAGAAATCGAGCAGTTCAACGAGCCGGTCGCGGGTGTAGGCCTCGCTTTTTCCGGCCGCTTCGGCGGCGGCGACGCACTCCCTGAGCAGAGCCATGGTCGGGTCGCATTCGCGGCGTTTCCGTTCGTCGAGGATCGTCTGGAACAGCTCCCAGACGTCCTTGAGCGACTCGAAGTGATCGCGGCGGTCGCCCATCACGTGGACGATGCGGACGATGCCCCAGCTCTGCAGCTCGCGCAGGCTCGTGCTCACATTGGAGCGGGCGATGGAGAGCGTGTCGGCAATGTCCTCGGCGTTGAGCGGCCGGGGCGACATGTACAGCAGAGCGTGGATCTGGGCGACGGTGCGGTTGATGCCCCATCGGGTCCCCATCTCGCCCCAGTGGAGGATGAACTGTTGGGTCACGGGTGAAAGCTCGGGCACGGCTGTTTCTCCGATTTCTGTCTATACAGAAAATACTGCATAAATCGTTCAGAGTCAAGCCTGATTTCGCGAAGGCGCGATCGCGTGGCCCCGCCGCAGGCGGAGGCCGGAGGCAGACCGCTCGGCGGAACTGACGTAACCTCTTTATCGGTTGGGCTTTGCGCTCGGAGCCGGGGCCGGGAGAGCCAGGTGGGTGACGAACCGGCGCAGGGATTCGAGCTCGGCCGGGGCAGCCGAGGCGGCCCGGTTCATGTTCTGCAGCCCGAGCGGCTGAAGGCCGCTGGTGTATTCGGCGTAGCCCAGCAGGAAGCGCAGGCGATAGTCGTCGCCGGCATCGAGCCGTCGCTCGAGGTCGGCCCGGCGCCGGTCAAGCATTCTGGCGTCGGGCACGAAGGACGACAGATCGACCGGGAACTGGGCGAGACCCTCGTAGATTTCGATGGCCCGAAACAGGCTGCTGACGCTACTGATGTATTCGCCGGCGGCCAGCAGGGCGAGCGAGCGGCCCAGGAGCGGCAACGGGTTGTCTGGGGCGATCGCACGGGCGATGTCATACAGATTCTCGGCCTTGTAGTACTGGCCGCTGCGCATGGCGGCCTCGGCCTGGCTCAGATATCGGTTGAGGGCCGACTGCTCGGTGCCCACGAAGCTGCGGAGCGGGCCCACCTCGATCCCCGAAGGGATGGGCAGCGCCGAGCCGGGGGCCGGGGCCTGGACACCGGCTGGTCCGGCGGCCTGCGGAGGCGCGAGGGGCTGAATCAGCGTGCCGGAGGCCGTCCGCTGGGCCGCGCCGGCCTCGGCCAGCGTTCTGGGCCTCTCCAGGGGATTCTGAATCGGGCTGCCCGCCTGCTGCATGGCGGCGAAGGTGTCACGCGGTGTCTGGGCCCCGGCCGGGCCCGCGCTCAGGCCGGTATCGGGCAGCCGGCCGCCGGGGGGCAGGGGGCTGGTCTGCGCTGAGCCAGGTCGGGCGCCGGCGCCCACGAGTTCCTCAAGCGGGGGCGGCGTCAGAATCCGCGGCGCTGCCGCATCGGGGCTGCCGGGCGCCTGCCCCTGCTGCGCGAGCGCCCGCTGATCGAGCGGGCTGGCCGGCTGGATCCGGCCGTCGATGGGCGTGGCGAGGTTGGCGCCCAGCGACGCCGATTGCGCGGCCTCGGATTTGAGCACGTCCACCGGCACCGCCCGGACCGCCCCGAAGAGGGGGCTGCCCAGCAGGCGCTGGTTGATGGGGCCGCTCACCATCTGGCCGGAATCGACGCGCTCGACGCGCGGGGCGATGCTCAGACTGCCGGCGCCGACGTACTGGTCCAGCGGATTCGCAGGAGCGGTTCTCAGATCGATGCGCGGCGAGAGATACGGGCTCTGGAGCTGAGACGTGCCCGGAAGATTCCGGCCGCTGACGATGGCGCCGGTGTTGGTGATGGCGCTCGACTGCGAGTAGTACGCGGACCTGGCATAGGGGAAATTCATCCCGCTCCGCACGTCGGCCACGCTGTAGGTGTCGCGGCGGAAGTTGTAGAGCTGATCAGAGGGAAGCAGGCCGCCGCTGTTGGTGAGGCCGAAGGAGCTGGGGTCGCTGATGGGCGAGAAGCCGCGGAAACCGGCGCCGCCGGTGACGTTCCCGGTCACGATGCGGTTGCCGGCATTGATCTGGTATGGACGGCCCGGCGCGTTGATGCCGCCTGAGCCGTACTGGGGGTTCACATCCAGCACGTTGCCCTGCTGAATCTGGTACGGCTGGGCGAGGGCGACGGATGCGCCCAGGAGCCAGAGGATGGAGCTGAGATTCGCGCGCATGGATCACCCCGCTGGGTTTGGCGTTACGACCTATTATATCGGACAACGGGCGGGGAAACCCAGATCTCCGTGCGATGCTCGCGAGGGGGGTGTGCCCGGTTTTCCGCGAGTCCTTTGAGCAGGTCCCTCCTGTTCGCCACGGCGAATCTCGCCTTCGGCGGACCGGAAGGGACCTCGGTCCGGGATGAACTGACCCAAGCAAGGTCCCGCCCGGCAGGCGGGAGGCAGGTCCTGCCTGCCGGGCACGACCTGCGACGGGGGAGGGTCTCGCCCAGCCGAGGTCCCGTCCGGCAGACGGGACCTACCTCACAGGTCCCGTCCGGCAGACGGGACCTACCTCACAGGTCCCGTCCGGCAGA
>CAZQEN010000037.1:12199-33215 GCA_964591605.1 uncultured Planctomycetales bacterium | reverse complement strand
CCTCGATACGCCGATCTCCGACTTCGAGCTGAGCGTGCGCAGCCGCAACTGCCTCAAGAAGATGAACATCAACACGCTGGGCGACCTGCTCCGCATCAGCGAGGCCGAACTCCTCTCGTACAAGAACTTCGGCGAGACCTCGCTCAACGAGATCAAGGCGATGCTCAAGCAGAAGGGGCTGCGCATCGGGCAGCTCAAGGAGGAGCAGCAGCAGTCGACCCGCCCGGCTGCGGTGCGCCGCGCGCCGAATGACGGGCAGCCGGACATCCTCAGCAGATTCCTTTCGGAGATTGAGTTCTCCGGCCGGTCGAGGAAATGTCTGCAGCGGCTCAACCTGGTGACCCTCGGTGATCTGGCGGCCAAGACCGAGCCGGAGCTCCTGGCCAGCAAGAACTTCGGCCAGACATCCCTGAACGAGATCAAGACGAAGCTGGCCGAATTCGGGCTGACCCTTCGCAAAAAAGCGGACTGAGGTTTCCGGGGGGCGTGACGGTTTTTTGATCCTGGTGCGGGCTGAACACGCCTGATGTGGGGTCTCCCTGTCTGCGAAGGGGCGGCATCGCGGGCGATGCCGTGAAATCGCCGTGAATTCGGACAGAGCGATGGACGGCTCGATTGCCCTCCGATGGCCGCGCCGGCTGACCTGGTCCCGGAGAACCGGACTGCTTGTCGTCGCCGCCGCCACCGGTGCCTTCGTCGCCGCGAATGTCTTCGCTTTCCACCTGGGTGCCGCGGCCGGTCGTGCGGCGGCGACTGTCGCCCCGGTGCGTCGGCCCGTTACCTCACAGCCTTCCGCTTTCTTCGAGCGGACGATCCGTGTCCTGCTCCTCGAGCAGGTGGGCTCGTGCCAGATCGGCGTCAGCACACCTTTCGAGATCATTGACCCCGAAGACCGCCGTGTCCTCTTCCAGGGTCCGGCCGTCGAGCAACTCACCATCCAGTTTGACGCCGACGGCGTGCGCCTGATGGAGCTGGAGCAGGTCTTCTCACCCCGCGTGGTGGATCTCGTGCCGGCCGGCCCCGCCCGGCTCACCGTCGCGACCTCCCGGGGCGATCGCATCTTCACGGGCTCGCTGCGGCTCCTGCCTCAGACGAGCGGCGTCGGATCGGTCATCAACATCGTGGACATCGAGGAGTATCTGCTCGGCGTCGTCCCGGCAGAAGCCCTGAGAAGCTTTCACACGCAGGCCCTGCGGGCCCAGGCCATTGCCGCGCGGACCTACGCGTGGTACGCCCGGCTGACCACCGGCCTCAACCGCGAGTGGGACGTGTGGTCGACCGAGACCTCCCAGATGTACACCGGTCTGTCGCCGGCGCCGGGCCCGGCCGAGAAGGCCGTTCAGGACACACGCGGGATCGTCTGCACGTGGAACTCGCCTCGCGGCGAGCGCATCTTCTGCACGTACTACAGCTCGACCTGCGGCGGGTCGACCCAGGACGCCGGTCCGGTCAAAAATGAAGCGACCATCCGCCCCCTGGCCGGGGGGGTACGCTGCGAGCACTGCTCGGGGTCGCCGTTCTATCGCTGGGAGCCGGTGCGGCTCGACAAATCGGTCATCACGCAGCGTCTGCGGGACAAGTACTCTGCCTTTCGTCGGCTGGGCCTCATCGACGCCGTCCAGGTCGTCGAGGCCACGCCCGCCGGGCGGCCGGTCCGCTTTGCACTCTTCGACAAAGAGGGCCGCAGCGTCGATCTCGAGGCCGAGAACTTCCGGCTGACCGTCGATCCGACCGGCCGGTCGATCCGCAGCACCTTCTTCGTGCCCGTCTCTGAGAAGAACGCGATTGTCCTCACCGAGGGGCGCGGATTTGGGCACGGGATGGGCATGTGCCAGTACGGCGCCGCTGCCCTCGCGGATGCCGGTTGGCAGGCGAGCCAGATTCTCCAGTTTTACTACCCGGGCTCCCAGCTCACCCGCGCGTATTGAGGAAAGCCCGCCAAAGGCTACAATTCTGCCCATGTCGCCAGTCGGCAAGGTTTCAACTTGAGTTCTTGGGCACGACGGCTTGCGTCGCTGGTCGTACGGCTGCTGATCGTGGCCGGGGCCGTGCTCTGGCTGGCCCGCGATCTGGACTGGCGCGACCTCTGGCTGAGGATCCAGGCGGCCGACCGCCGGCTCCTGCTGGCCGGGCTGCTGGCGTTCGGTCCGGCGCCGCTGCTGATCGCGATTCGCCTCCGCTGGCTCCTGGCGGTGCACCAGGTGCACCTGACCGCTTGGGATGCCACCAAAATCACCTTCGGCGGGAACTTCCTCATCTGGGCCCTGCCGCTGGGGACCTCCGGTGGAGATGCGGCGAAGGCGGTCTATATCGCCAAGGATACGCCCCACAAGCATGAGGCGTTCACCACCGTGTTTTTCGACCGGCTCATCGGGGTCGTCGGCATCGTTCTGATGTCGGCCGTGATGGTGCTGGTGAACTGGAAGAATCCTGCCCTGGCGGCCCGGGGGCGGGTGATCGGCCTGCTGTCCCTGGCGTTTTTCGCGGGGGCCGCCATCTACTTCTCCGGGCGGCTGCGCACCCTGCTGCGGCTCGACGCGATTCTCGCACGACTGCCGCTGAGTGAACACATCCAGAAAATCGATCGTGCGGTGTTTGCGTTCCGTCACCATGGGAAACGCGTGGCGGCCGCCCTCGCCCTGACGGTGGTGCTGCAGTTCGTCTCGATTTTCTCGTTCTTCCTGACCGGCTGGGGTCTGGGGCTGGTCGGAGGCAACGCGCTGAAGGCGTTTCCGCTGTACCTGGCGTACGTGCCCATCTGTTTCCTGACGGGTGCACTTCCGCTGGGGTTCATGGAGGTAACGTTCAAGGAACTCTTCTCGCCCAACGGCCCCGCGAGTCTGGGGCCGCCTGAAGCCGCCGTCTCGCTCTCGATCATGGCCCGCATCATCCAGCTCGCCTGGGCGCTGCCGGGGGCCATCGTGGTACTGCAGAGCGGACGCCCGCGGTATGATCCGCCGCACGATTCCGTCGATTCGGATGTCAGCGGGCAAAACCTTCCGCCTGCCTGCATGAGCACGACGCCCTGATCCTCCCCGCTTCATCGCTGGTCGCGGCGGTCATGTTTCGCTATTCTCGGGCGATTTGGAACAACGGGAGTTGGTACAACGTGTCCCAGGACCTTCGAAAACTTCGAAACATCGGCATCGCGGCTCACATTGATGCCGGCAAGACGACGACCACCGAGCGCATTCTCTATTACACCGGCAAGACGCACAAAATGGGCGAGGTGGACGATGGCACCACGATCACGGACTTCGACCAGGAGGAGCAGCAGCGCGGCATCACCATTTATTCGGCGGCGGTGACCTGTCCCTGGCGCGATCACACGATCAACCTGATCGACACCCCCGGCCACGTCGATTTCACCGCGGAAGTGGAGCGTTCGCTGCGCGTCCTTGACGGAGCCATCGCCATTTTTGATGCCAAGGAAGGCGTCGAAGCCCAGTCCGAGACCGTCTGGCGGCAGGCGAACAGGTATCACGTCCCCCGCCTGTGCTTCATCAACAAGATGGACAAGGTGGGGGCGGATTTCGAGTACTCGTTCCTCTCGATCCGCAAGCGGCTCGGCGCCCATCCGGTGGCCCTGCAGATTCCCATCGGCGCGGATCAGCACTTTGAGGGGCTGATCGATCTGCTCACCATGCAGGCCGTCTATTACCGCCGCGAGGCCCTCGGGTCGCGCTTCGAGGAACGGCCGATCCCGCCTGAACTGGAGGCCCAGGCCCGGCGCTGGCGTCACGAGCTCGAAGAGCGCGTGGCCGAGACCTGCGAGCCGTTGATGGAGAAGTTCATCCACGACCAGCCGCTCACGGCCGAGGAGATCCGGCCGGCCCTGCGGGCGGCGACCATCGCCAACCAGCTCCAGCCGGTCTTCTGCGGATCATCGCTGCAATACATCGGGGTCCAGCCGCTGCTCGATGCGGTGATCGACTACCTGCCCAGCCCGCTCGACGTGCCTCCGATTGAGGGGCATCCGCCCGCTGAGCCGGGCCGCCCGGCCAGAACCGTCAAGGTCAAATGCGATCCGAAAGACCACCTGGTCGCCTACGTCTTCAAGGTGGTCGCCGACAAACCGATGGACGTTCATTTCGTCCGGGTCTACTCCGGCACGCTCAAATCGGGCTCGCGCGTGCTGAACGCCAATCGGGAGAAGAAGGAGAACATCAGCCGCCTGCTTCGCGTGTTCGCCAAGCGCCGCGAGGCCATCGATGCGGCCGAAGCCGGCGACATCGTGGCCGTCTCGGGCCTGCGCGAGTCGCTCACCGGCGACACGCTCTGTCAGACGCAGCACCCGGTCATCCTCGAGAAGATCGAGTTCCCGGAGACCGTGGTCAGCATGTCGATCGAGCCACGCTCGTCCGCTGATCGCGAGAAGCTCGAGGAAGCGCTGGCCATGCTTGCCCGTGAGAACCCGACGTTCACCTACCGGGTCAATGAGGAGACCGGCCAGACGCTCATCAGCGGCATGGGCGAACTGCATCTGGAGGTCCTGGTCAACCGGCTCAAGCGCGACATGAACGTCGACGTCCGCGTTTATCCGCCGCAGGTGTCTTATCGCGAGACGATCACCACCTCGTCGGAGGTCGAGTACGAGTTCCGTCCGCCGGTCGGGGCGGGGCGCGGGCAGTTCGCCAGAGTCCGGATCCGCGTGGAGCCCTACCAGCCGGCGCCGGGTCACGAGGCGTTCATGTTCGTCAACATGGTCGGCTCCGAGCAGGTGCGCCGCGAGTTCATCAAGGCCGCCGAAACCGGCATCCGCGACGCCATGAAAACGGGCGTCCTGGCCGGCTACCCCATGCTGAACGTGAAAGCGACCCTGCTGGGGGCGCAGGAGCATCAGACCGAGAGTTCCGAAAGCGCCTTCGAGGCCGCCGGCCGGATCGCCTTTGACAAGGCGGCCACGAGTGCCCAGCCGGTGTTGATGGAGCCGATCATGAAGGTGCAGGTGGTCACGCCCGAGCTGTATTTCGGCACCATCAGCGGCGATCTGTCCCGCCGTCGCGGAATCGTGCAGGACTCGACGCTCCGCGGCGACCAGCGGGTGGTGGACGCGGTCGTGCCGCTCAAGGAGATGTTCGGCTACGCCACCGACCTGCGCAGCCTCACCCAGGGCCGCGGGAGCTGGACCATGGAGCCGTCGCACTACGCCCCGGTGCCACCTCAGATCGCGGAGACGATCCTGGGCCGAATCTGATTGCGTCTCCACCGATGAGGGCTGATGCTCCAATTCATGGGGAGAGGTCTCCAATTGTTGGGCAGAGTTCTCCCACGGATGCCGCCAGTTGTCCAAGTGCGGCTTCTGATCTCTTTCCGTCCGCTTCGCCCACCGAATAGGCGTCTGGGGCCGCCGGGAAGCGGATGCGGGTTCGACCGAGATTGAGGGCCCTGGTGCCTGAGGGCGCGAGAAAGTGAGAAAGGTGGGAAAGTGAGAAAGATGGAGAGATGCGCAGGAAGAACAGACGAACGTACTCGAGGGACCGCCGGCAACGCCGTCGCTTTCTCACCTTCGCACTTTCACGCCTTGACCCCCACCTCCGGCCGGATTCATCCCGCGGTTGGACCGCTCACCCGCGCTCCAAGCTCCAAGATTTTGCGACACCGGGGCTTGACAGACCGCACACTGCGGATACACTTGCGGGTCTGCGTTCTGCCCGGACTCGCAGCATTTGAGCTGCGGGTGGACCCCTGGGGGAACGTAAGTATCTGACAAACCTGGACTTGCAGTTTTCCGACGTGTGAGCTGGAAGGAGCCGGCCCGCCGCGAGCCCCAGGGGGCATCCGGCAGGGACCGTGTCGCCCCAGCGACAAAGCCGTCGGGCCGGTCCGGTGCCGTCACTTGGTTCTTTGAGAATTGGGGCTCGGCGATGCAGGGTGAACGGATTCGGATTCGGATGGAAGCGTATGACCCCCGGGCGCTGGACGCCTCGGCGCGGGAGATTGTGGATCACGCCAAGCGGACCAACGCCCGCGTGTGCGGCCCGATCCCGCTTCCGACCCGGATCGAGCGTTATACCGTGCTCCGCAGCCCGCACATTGACAAGAAGTCGCGCGAGCAGTTCGAGATGCGAACGCACAAGCGACTCATCGATATTTACGAGCCGACGGCCCGAACGGTCGAGGCTCTGAACCGGCTGGTGGTACCGGCTGGCGTGTTCGTGAAGATCAAGGCGTAGTGCAAGTGGATGTGGAGGCCGGCGGCGTCTGCAGGGTGCGGTCCCGCGACGGGTTCGCCTGGTGGCGACGCTGACGAGGCCTGTTCCTCTTTCTAACAGATCGGCCGCATGAGCTTCTCATCGTGCGGCACCGTAAGGGTGGGATGCGGATCCCTGCCGGTCAGCCCATGACCAGCGGATCCATGCGTCCCGCAGATGGCAGCGGCGCCGGTGAGCGCTGAAGGGATATCTGTCTGTATGGCAGCGGCACTGTTAGGCAAGAAGATCGGAATGACCCGCGTGTACGTGGAAGGCGACAAGTCTGTCCCCGTCACCGTGATTCAGGCCGGCCCGTGCCCGGTCCTGCAGGTCAAAAAGGCGGGCGAAAACGACCGTTACAACGCCGTGCAGCTCGGTTTCGATGATGTCAAAGCGCATCGCTCCACGGTTCCCATGATCGGCCATGCGGGTAAGGCCGGCACCGGTCCCAAGCGGTTCATTCGCGAGATTCACCTGGCCGACGAGCCGCAGGCCAGCCTGGGCGACGTGTGGACCGTCGAGGTCTTCGAGTCGGCCGGCACCCGCCATGTGGACATCATCGGCACGACCAAGGGAGCGGGTTACACGGGTGTGATGAAGCGATACGGCTTCGGCGGACAGCCCGCCTCGCACGGTACCGAGCGCAAGCACCGCTCGCCGGGCGGCATCGGGGCCAACGCGCCGCGCGGCATCGGCCAGAGCGTCAAGAAGGGCAAGCGGATGGCCGGCCACATGGGCCACGTCCGCCGCACCTCACGCAACCAGGAGCTGGTGCGGGTGGACAAGGAGAACCACCTGCTGCTCGTCAAGGGCAGCGTCCCGGGCCCCAACGGCGGGTACGTGGTGATCCGCCAGGCCAGGACAATGAAGTAGGGTGGGCTCCGCCCACCTTGGCGGTTGGGTACTCAAATGGTGGGCAGAGCCCACCCTACGGGTGATCCGCCAGGCCAGGACAATGAGGTAGGGTGGGCTCCGCCCACCTTGGCGGTTGGGTGCCAAAATGGTGGGCAGAGCCCACCCTGCCACTGACAACGGACGAAGCCATGATCGACGTACCTGTCTACAACATGAACGGCCAGCAGACCGGCTCGGTGCAGATCGACGAGTCCGCGCTGGGCGGCCGGGTGCGGCTGGACCTGCTCAAGCAGGCCGTGGTCACCTTCCGGCTGAACCAGCGTCAGGGTTCGGCGCGCACCAAGAGCCGCGGCATGGTGGAGGGCTCGACGCGCAAGCTCTACCGCCAGAAGGGCACCGGCAACGCCCGCATGGGCACGGTCCGCCAGCCCGTCCGGCGGGGCGGCGGGCGGGCGTTCCGCAAGGACGAAATGCGCAACTACCGCCGCGACCTTCCCCGCCGCATGAAACAGCTCGCCCGCAACAGCGCTCTGCTGGCCAAGCTCCAGTCCGGCAGCGTGGCCGTCGTCGAGGGCCTCCAGATGGACCAGCCCAAGACCAAGACGTTCTACAACATGCTCAAGGCGCTCAAGGCGGACAATGGCTGCGTGGTGGCCCTCGACAGTGTGAATCCCGTCCTCTACAAGTCCGGCCGCAACATCCCCAAGACCGACATCCGGCAGGTTCACAATCTCAACGCCTATGAGATTCTGCGCCGCCGCAAGGTGTTGTTCACCCGGCCGGCGTTCGAGGCGGTGATCGCCAATCCGCAGAGCTACAAGCGCGAGGAGGCGGCGGCGACGGCGTGACGGGCCGGCCAGGGGCCCGCTCCGGGGGGCATGCGATGCCCGCACGGGGCCGGCGGCATCGGCGATTCGAGACGAAGGCCGGTTTTTCCGGCGAGGTTTGAAGGATGGACATTTATCACACGATCATCCGGCCGCTGGTGACCGAGAAGGGCACCCACCAGAGCCAGATTGCCCACGAGGCAACCCGGACGCGACCGGCCCGCGGCGGCGCCTACACCTTCGAGGTGCACCCCGACGCCAACAAGGCCCAGATCCGCCAGGCCATCGAGAAGATCTACAACGTGCGCGTCCAGAGCGTCCGCACGTCGAACCGTGAGGGCAAGCGGCGCCGGTACCGCATGACGATCGGGAAAACCAGGGGCTGGAAGAAGGCGGTCGTGGTGCTCCAGCCGGATCACCACATTGACCTGTTCTGACTCAGGTAGGGTGGGCTTTGCCCACCAAAAGGAGGTGGGCAGAGCCCACCCTGCGAGATTATGGCCATCAAAACCTACAATCCGACCTCGGCCGGCCGCCGCAACTCGTCGGTCAACTCCTTCGAGGAGCTCACCGACCGGCGCCGCCGCCCGACCAAGTCGCTGCTCGAACCCAAGCCCAAGACGGGCGGGCGCAATCACCACGGCAAGATCACCTCGTGGTGGCGCGGCGGCGGGCACAAACGGCTCTACCGCGTCATCGATTTCAAGCGCAAACGCGACGGCCAGCGGGCCACCGTGGTGGCGATCGAATACGATCCCAACCGCACGTCGCACATCGCGCTGCTGGAATACCCTGACGGCACCAAGAGTTACATCGTCGCCCCGGTCGGCCTGCGGGCCGGCGACTGGGTGGAGAGCGGCATCGAGGCCGAGCCCAAGGTGGGCAACTGCCTCCCGCTCAAGCGCGTCCCGGTCGGCATGGACGTGCACAACGTCGAGATCATTGCAGGCCAGGGCGCCAGGATGGTGCGCACGGCCGGCAGCTCGGCCCGCCTGGTGGCCCGTGAAGGCGACTGGGCGACGCTGTTGCTGCCCTCCGGCGAGATGCGCCAGGTTCGCGTGGAGTGCCGGGCCACCATCGGGCAGATCGGCAACATCGACCATCAGAACGTCCGCGTCGGCAAGGCCGGCCGCAAGCGGCACATGGGCCGCCGTCCGCACAACCGCGGAACGTCGATGAACCCCATCGCCCACCCGCTGGGCGGCGGTGAGGGACGCAGCGGCGGCGGGCGTCACCCGTGCAGCCCGTGGGGCAAGCTCGCCAAGGGCGGGCGCACCCGCAGTCCGCGCAAGAACTCGAACAAGCGCATCCTGCGGCGCCGCCGGAGCGTGCGGTACGGACGGCTGGTGATCAGGAAGAAGTGACGGTGTGGCCCCGGCCCCGCGCCGGTGCCGCTGAAGCGGGCGTCCGGCCCGTGCCGCACAGGTCAGACGCCTGTGCCACACAGATGGAAATGGGATTATGGCGAGAAGTCTGAAAAAAGGTCCGTTCGTCGACGAGAAGCTGTTCACGAAGGTGCAGCGGGCCAAGGCGAGCGATTCCCGGGCGCCGATCCGGACGTGGTCGCGCCGGTGCACGATTGTGCCCGAGTTCATCGGCACGACCTTTGAAGTGCACAACGGCAAGACGTTCCACCGCGTGTTCATCACGGAGGAGATGGTTGGGCACAAGCTCGGCGAGTTCAGCCCCACCCGGAACTTCCGCGGGCACTCGGGGACCAAGAAGGCGGCCTCGGGACCCGCGCCGGCCTGAGCGTGCGGTCCCGGATGAATCGCGACACCGACCGGAGTTGCCGCGGCAGCAGTGGCAGACGGTCCAGAGCGAAGTGAGAGTCAGTCATGGCAGAGGCGGTAGCAACACAGCGACGGCAGTGGCGGGCGACGCATCGCTACGCCCGGGTCAGCGCCCGCAAGGCCCGGCTGGTCGTGGATCTGATTCGCAACGTGCCGGTCAACAAGGCACAGGACATTCTGCGGTTCACCCGCAAGCGGGCGGCGCCGCTCCTTTCCAAGGTGCTCGCCTCCGCCATCGCGAACGCCAACGAGCAGGAAGCCGACGTGCGCAGCCTGTGGGTGGCCGAGGCCCGCGTGGATGAGGGCCCGTTCTTCCGCCGATGGCGCCCCAAGGACCGGGGACGCGCACATGAGATCCTGAAGCGCACGAGTCATCTGACCGTGGTGGTCGAGGAGCGGTGATTTTCACAATCTCGGATCCGGGCATTCTGAGATCCGGGATGGGAGCCGACAGTGGGTCAGAAAGTTAATCCAATCGGGTTCCGGACGGGCATCACGCTGGACTGGAAGAGCCGGTGGTATGCCCCGAAGGCCGCGTACGGCGAGTTCCTCATCGAGGATTACAAGCTGCGCGACTACATCGACGAGCGGTTGAACCGCAAGCCGCCCTACGCGGCGGTCAGCAAAGTGGAGATCGAGCGGACACGCAACGAAGTGCGCGTCGTGCTCCACACCGCCCGGCCCGGTCTGGTGATCGGCCCCAAGGGCGCCGAGGTGGATCGATTGCGGGGTGAGCTCGAAGAGCTCATCGACCGCAAGATCAATCTCAACATCGTCGAGATCAAGGCCCCCGACCTGAACGCCCAACTGGTGGCCGAAGGCATCGCCGAGCAGCTCAAGAAGCGCACGAGCTTCCGGCGGGCGATGAAGATGAAGGTGGATTCGACGATGCAGGCGGGCGCCAAGGGCATCCGCGTCCTGTGCAGCGGGCGGCTCGGCGGGGCGGAAATGGCCCGCACCGAGGTCCAGAAGAAGGGCTCGATTCCCCTGCAGACGCTGCAGGCCAACGTGGATTACGGGCTGGCGACGGCCAAGACCACGTACGGCACGATCGGCGTGAAAGTGTGGATCTATCTGGGTGAGTTCGGCGCCGAGGTCGTTCCGACCGAAGAGGCCGAGCAGCAGCGCCCGCGGCGTCGGGGAAGACTGTGAGAGCATTGTCGATTGTCGATCTCCAATTGCCGATTGCGGCGTCGCAGCGGCGGATGAGAAATCGGAGCTCGGCAGTGGGAAATCGGAAATGGGAGTTGCTTCGCCATGGCGTTGATGCCCAAGCGAATGAAGTACCGTAAATCGCAGCGGGGCAAGATCCGCGGCGTCGCCCACCGGGGCAACACGGTGGCGTACGGCGAGTACGGCCTGCAGTCGCTCGAATCCGGCTGGCTGACCGGCCGCCAGATCGAGGCGGGGCGTATGTGCGCCAGCCAGTTCATGCAGCGGGAGGGTCGCGTGTACATCCGCGTGTTCCCGCACAAGCCGGTCTCGGGCAAGCCGCTCGAGACGCGTATGGGCAAGGGCAAGGGCGAGCCGGAGTTCTACGTGGCCGTCGTCAAGGAGGGCACCATGCTCTTCGAGATCGGCGGCGTGAACGAGGACGTGGCCCGCCGGGCGTTTGCCCGCGTGGCCCACAAGATGCCGTTCCGCTGCCGGTTCGTCGTGCGGCGGCACGCAGTGGCGTAAGAACATGATCGATTGCCCATTGCCGATTTGGATCATCCCGGATCAGAAATCGACAATCGGAAATCGGAAATCGGAAATGACGCGATGACGATTCAGGAAATACGCGACATGAAGACCGAGGAGCTGTACGCGGAACTCGACCGCCTGCGGCGCCATGTGTTCGACCTGCGCAGCCAGGCGGTGACCGAGAAGCTGCAGAACCCGCACCTGCTGACGGCCGCCAAGCGCGATATCGCCCGGCTGTTCACGGTGCTCCAGGAACGCAACGAAACGGAGATCGAACAGAAGCAGTACCACCTGGAATCGCTCGCGACGCACCAGAAGAGCAAGAAGTGAAGGTTCAGAGCCGGCGCCGCGGCGCCGGGGACGGCCGGGCTCGGCGAGTCCGGTGCTGACGAGAAGGAATTATGGAACCAGTAGCAGCAGAACCCAGGCGCAAAGCCCGTACCCGGATCGTCGGTCGGGTCGTGACCGCCAACCGGACGCCCAAGACCCTCAAGGTCGAGGTCGACTATCTGTGGCGGCACCCCAAGTACGGCAAGTATCTGCGGCGATCCTCGCGCCTGACCGTGCACGACGAAAAGAGCGAGGCCCGGCTCGGCGACCAGGTGGAGATCGCCGAGTGCCGCCCGATTTCGAAGACCAAGAGCTGGCGGCTGGTGAAGGTGGTCGCGGCGGCGCCGCGGGACTGAGGAACATTGCGGATTGCGAATTGCCGATTGCGGATTGAGAACGATTCAGACCGACTGTGCAATCCGAAATCCGCAATCCGAAATCCGCAATTGAAACGGATGAAGCGATGATTCAGCAGCAGACAGTAGTGGATGTTGCCGACAACACCGGCGCCAAACAGGCGATGGTCATTCGCGTGCTCGGCGGCAGCACCTCGCGGGTGGGCAAGCCCCGGCGCAAGGTGGCCGGCGTCGGCGACGTCGTCGTGCTCGCGGTCAAGAAGGCGCTGGCCAACAGCGACTTCATGAAGACGGGCAACAAGAAGGCCCGCGTGGTCAAGGGCGTCGTGGTGCGGACCAGGCGTCCGACCCAGCGGCCCGACGGGAGCTACGTGCGGTTCGACCGCAACGCGGTGGTGCTGATCGACGACAAGAAGGAGCCCCGCGGCACGCGCATCTTCGGGGCGGTGGCCCGCGAGCTCCGCGAGAAGGGATACATGAAGATCATCTCCCTGGCGGACGAGGTGGTGTGAGCAGATTGCGGATTTCCGATTTCGAATTGCGGATCTGGCTGTTCAATCCGAAATCCGCAAGGGAACGGTGAGGTCATCAATGGCTTATCACGTGCGGAAAGATGATGTGGTCGAGGTGATCGCTGGTGATCACCAGGGTGAGCGGGGGAAGATCCTCAAGATCATCCCCAAGCGCAGGCTCGTGGTGGTCGAGGGCATCAACATGGTGTTCCGGCACGTGAGGCCCAGCAAGAAAAACCCGCAGGGCGGGCGGCTCCAGAAGGAAGCGCCCATCCACCTCTCGAACGTGATGCCGATCGACGAGAAGACCGGCAAGGGCACGCGGGTCCGCTTCCAGGTCGAACGCGGCCAGGGCGGCAAGGTGCAGGACAAACGACGTGTTTCAGTGAAGGGCACGCGGCTCAGCACGCTGAGCCGGGCCCGTGCGGAAAAGTAAGCCATGGCTCGTTTGATGGACAAATATCGCGACGAAGTGCTTCCCGCACTGCTCCAGGAAGCGGGTACGAACAACCCGATGGCCGTGCCGCGCCTCCAGAAGGTCGTCGTTTCCATGGGTGTCGGCCGGGCCACCGAAGACAAGAAGCGCATCGAGCTGGCGGGCCGGGACCTCGCCACGATCACCGGCCAGAAGCCGCTGATCTGCAAGGCCAAGAAGAGCGTCTCGAACTTCAAGGTCCGCCAGGGCCAGGAGACCGGCCTGAAGGTCACTCTCCGCGGGCGGCGGATGTACGAGTTCCTCGACCGGCTCATCCACATTGCCATCCCGCGTATCCGTGACTTCCGCGGGCTCAACCCGCAGAGCTTCGACGGGCGCGGCAACTACTCGATGGGCGTAAACGAGCAGACGATCTTCCCGGAGATCGACGCGGCCGCCGTGGAGTGGCCTCAGGGGATGAATATCACCGTCGTCACCAGCGCACGCAGCGACCGGGAGTGCCGCGAGCTGCTCAAGCGGATGGGCATGCCCTTCCGCAGTGAGAAGGGCGACGGAAAGAGGGCATGACGCACGTGTGACGGCTCCGGGCAGGCCTGGTCGAAGCCGGCGCCGCCCGCGGCATCGTCGCACCCAGATGGAAGTGACTGATGGCAACTAAAGCGTGGGTCAACAAGGCCAAGGCGAAACCCAAGTTCAAGAGCCGCGTCGTCCGGCGGTGCGAGGTGTGCGGCCGGTCGCGGGCGGTCTACCGGAAGTTCAAGCTGTGCCGCGTCTGCTTCCGGAAAATGGCGAACGAAGGTGTGATCCCCGGCGTCAAGAAGGCAAGCTGGTGAAGACATTGTCGATTGCCGATTGCCGATTTCCGGTTGCGGATGGGGCAGACTCGGGAACCGGCGATCGAGAATGGAACGTCATTCAAGAAGGACGATCAAACGATGTGGAGTGATCCGATTGCCGACATGCTGACTCGCATCCGCAACGCTGCCCGCATGGGCCGCCGAGATGTGAAGGTGCCGGCGTCCAATCTCAAGATCGGAATCGCCGAGGTGCTGCGGCAGGAAGGTTATATCGGCGGCTACGACCGCATCGACGACGGCCGCCAGGGCATCCTCCGGATTCAACTGCGCTACGGCCCCCTCGGCAACTCGGTGATCACCGCTCTGCAGCGCGAGTCGAAGGCGGGACGCCGCGATTACCGCAGCGTCAAGGAGCTGCCCAAGGTCCTCAACGGCCTGGGGATCGCGATCGTCTCCACGAGTCAGGGTGTGCTCAGTGACCGGCAGTGCCGCGAGCGCAACGTCGGCGGCGAACTGCTGTGCACGGTGGCGTGACGGGTGTGGCGCCGGCGAGATGCCGGTCGGGCACGGGTCAGACGCCTGTGCCACTCAGGATTGGATTGAGCTATGTCTCGGATCGGTAAAAAACCCATCGCGGTGCCCAAGGGCGTGAAGGTGGAGCTGCGCGACCGCACGTTCAAGACCAGCGGACCCAAGGGCGAGCTGAGCTGGCAGTTTCCGCCGCAGATCAGCGTGCAGTTCGACTCGGCCGCCGGCCAGATCAAGGTCGACCGCACCGTCGAGTCGCCCCAGGCCCGGGCGCTGCACGGCCTGACCCGCGCCCTGATCAACAACATGGTGATCGGCGTCGAGAAGGGATACACCAGGCAGCTCGAGATCTACGGCACCGGTTACGGCTGCCGCGTTCAGGGCGGAAAGCTCCTGCTCAACGTCGGTTTCATGGGCCGGGGCGTGGATGCGGCCGGCAAGCCCAAAGAGGCTCAGTTTGTCATCGACATTCCCAAGGGTCTGATTGTCACGGTCGAGGTGCCCGCCGCACGCGGCGAGTCGGAGCCGGCCAAGTTCACCGTCACCGGGGCGGACAAGCACCTGGTCGGGCAGTTCGCGGCGAACGTCCGCAAGATCCGTCCGCCCGAGCCTTACAAGGGCAAGGGCATCCGCTATGTCGGCGAGCACGTGCGGCGTAAGCAGGGCAAGGCCTTCGCGGGTGGCGGCGGCTGATCCGCCGCGTGACGCATGGGCTGCGGAAGGATGGCCCGGGCATTGGGATACTGAGTCAGGCGAAGGGGAATCGGAACTGGGTGTGGTCATGAGTACGTTGACGGTCAAACTTGAACGGCGAGAACGTCGCCAGCGGCGGATTCGCGGCAAAGTCTTCGGAACGCCGGATCGGCCGCGGCTGAGCGTCTTCCGCAGCCTCAAGAACATCTACGTCCAGCTCATCGACGACGTGTCGGGCAAGACCCTCGTCGAAGCGAGCAGCCGCGGCAAAGATCTGCGCGAGAGTGTGGGCTACGGCGGGAACAAGGCCGCCGCCGCCCGGGTGGGCAAGATTCTCGGCGAAAAAGCGCTCGCCAGAGGAATCAAGCAGGTGGCCTTCGACCGCGGCGGATACAAGTATCACGGCCGGATCAAGGCTCTGGCCGACGCCGCTCGCGAGGCGGGTCTGAAGTTTTAGGCGCAGACCCGCACCCGCGGCCGGCTGATGAGGCCCGAGCCTGGCGGAACGGGAAGCGCTGCAGCAGGAATCAACGGGCTCCCGGAGCCCGGCTTCGAAGAGAAGATGAGAGGCGTTCATGGCAGATGAGCTGAATCCCAAGCCGGAGGTCAACGCGGCACCCGCGGATCAGGTGCCCGCCAGTCAGGGTCCTCCCCCCGAGGCTCAAGCCGCCGGTGAGGCCGGTCACAGTCCCGAAGGTGAGGGCGGCCAACGGCGTCACCGCGGCGACCGGGGCCCGCGAGGTCCTCGCGCCGGTGGTGACGGCGAGAGCGACGAGAACGTCGTGAAGGTCTACCGGTGCGCCACCGTGGTCAAGGGCGGACGCCGCTTCAGTTTTTCCGCGCTGGTGGTGGTCGGCGACCGCAAGGGCCGGGTCGGCATCGGTTACGGCAAGGCCAACGAGGTGCCGTCCGCGGTGGAGAAGGCCGGCAAGGCGGCCCGGCGGAACATGATCCGCATCCAGCTCAGCGGGACGAGCATCCCGCACGCCATCACCGCCAAGTACGGGGCGAGCAAGGTTCGCATGATCCCCGCGGGCGAGGGAACGGGCGTCATCGCCGGCGCCAGCGTGCGGGCGGTGCTCGAACTGGCCGGCGTCAAGGACGTTCTGACCAAGTGTTACGGCTCGACGAGCCCCAAGAACCTGGTCCGTGCGGCGTTCGCCGGACTCGAGCAGCTTCGCTCCCGCGACGATGTCGCGCAGCTTCGCGCCGTGGAATTGACGGCATAACGACAGTGGGTGATGCATTGCGGATGCGGCCGGCCACGGTCCATCCGCAATCCGAAGTCCGCAATCCGCAATGGTGATGTGATGTTGATCTCGGATGTACTCAGCAAGAGCGGCCGGCACAAGCGGCGCAAGCGCGTCGGCCGCGGGCAGGGCTCCGGCCACGGCAAAACCGCCGGGCGCGGGAACAAGGGCCTGCAGTCGCGCACCGGCGCCCGCCAGCGCATCCTCCACGAGGGCGGACAGATGCCGCTCTTCCGGCGGCTGCCCAAGCGCGGCTTCAACAATGCGAACTTCCGCACCGAGTATCAGGTGGTCAACGTCGGCGTGCTCAACGAGCGGTTCGACAACGGCGCCAAGGTCACGCCCGCCGTCCTGGAGAAGGCCGGGCTGATCCATCGGGCGGCCGACCCGATCAAGATTCTCGGCACCGGCGAGCTGACCAAGAAGCTCGATGTCGAAGCGACCGCCTTCAGCAAGTCCGCGGCCGAGAAGATCGCCCGGGCCGGCGGCCAGATTCAGACCGCCAGCGCGTGAGCGGAAGCGAGGGACCGACCGGAATGAGATGTGAGGTGTTCGACGTGAGATGGTCCAGCCGGGCGGCGGCATCTCGCATCTGACATCGCAGATCTCACAAGAGATTGCTTATGTTTCAGACACTGGCCAACATCTTCAAGATTCCCGAGCTGCGGCGAAAGATCGGCTTCACGCTCATGCTGCTGATCATCTATCGCCTCGGCTTTTACGTGCCCCTGCCGGGGATCGACCAGTCCGAAATGGCGAAAGCGGCCCAGGCCGAGGGCGGCCAGAGCGGGTTCGGCCAGTTGGCCGCCGCATTCTCCCTGTTTACGGGAGGCGATCTGTCCCAGAGCACTATCTTCGGCCTGGGCATCATGCCGTACATTTCGGCCAGCATTATCTTTCAGCTTCTGGCCACGGTTCTTCCCTCGCTCGAGAAGCTCCAGAAGGAAGGCGAATCGGGCCGCAAGAAAATCAACGAGTACACCCGCTATGCCACGGTCGGGCTGTGCCTCATCCAGGCCGCGTTCTGGGTGAACTACATGCGCAACCGGGGCTACGTCTATCCCGAATTCGTGACGTCCGGCATGTTCTGGATCATGGGCATCGTGGGGCTCACCGCCGGAACCATTTTCCTCATGTGGCTCGGCGAGCAGATTGATGAGTACGGCATCGGCAACGGCATCAGCCTCATCATCATGGCCGGCATTGTCGCCCGCATGCCCAACGCGGTGATCGACATGGTGCACGCTGCCGATTTCACCGGCGCGGCCCCGTCCTCCTCCGCGATGAGTCCTCCGAAGATCCTCTTCATCATCGCCGCGTTCATCGCGGTGGTGGCCGGAGCCATCCTCATCACCGAGGCCCAGCGGCGGATCCCGATCCAGCAGGCCAAGCATACCCGCGGGCGCCGCGTCCTGGGCGGTCAGCGCCAGTATCTGCCCCTCCGGGTGAATCACGGCGGCGTCATGCCGATCATCTTCGCCAGCTCATTGATGATTTTCCCCGGCATCCTGATGGGCTACATCACCCAGCTCTTCCCGACGGTGAGCTTCTTCGGCTGGCTGACTAATCAGTTGCAGGGCGGCTCCTACGTCTATGAGATTGGTTACATCGCCCTGGTGTTTTTCTTCGCCTATTTCTGGACGGCCGTGCAGTTCCAGCCCAAGGAGATGGCGAACAACCTCCGGGATTACGGCAGCTTCATTCCCGGGCTTCGTCCCGGCAAGCGGACGGCCGACTACCTGGAGCGGGTCATGACGAGAATCACGTACGTCGGCGCCGCGTTCCTGGCGATGATCGCCGTCATCCCGTCGGTCGTGGCCGTCTGGCTGCATATTCCTTACACGATCTCCTCGTTCCTGGGCGGCACGGGCTTGCTGATCGTGGTGAGTGTGGCCCTGGACGTGGTGCAGCGGATCGAGGCGAACCTGGTGATGCGGAATTACAAGGGGTTCCTCGGAAACGAGTAGTCAGTCGTCAGTTGTGGGTAGGGTGGGCTCCGCCCACCAGTGAGTAGGGTGGGCTCCGCCCACCAGTGAGTAGGGTGGGCTCCGCCCACCACTCCTCGAACGGCTCGGTAGGCAGCAAACGGTGGGCAGAGCCCACCCTACGACTGACAACGGACAACTGACAGGGCGTTGGGATGATTGTGGTGCTCTTGGGGCCTCCGGGAGCCGGAAAGGGGACGCAGGCTCCACGCCTGTCCGCCGACTGGGGCCTTCGGCACCTCTCGAGCGGCGACGTGCTTCGCTCGGAGAAGAAAAAGGGCACCGCCCTGGGCGACCAGGTGGCGCAGTATATGAATGCCGGCCAGTTGGTGCCGGATCGGATTGTGACGGAGGTGATGCTGGACCAGTTGCGCAAACCCGGTGACCACAAGGGCTTCCTGCTCGATGGCTTTCCGCGGACCGTCACCCAGGCCCAGAGCCTGGACGAGGCGCTCGCGGCCGCCGCACAGCGGGTGGATCTGGTCCTGAGCCTGCAGGTGCCAGACGAGGTGATTGTGGAGCGGATCACGGGCCGGCGGATTTGTCCGACCTGCGACCGCGTCTATCATTTGAAATATCGCCCGCCTGCCCGCCCGGATCACTGTGATGTGGACGCCTGCGTGCTGATTCATCGTGAGGACGATACGACGGCCGTCGTCCAGCGTCGGCTGGCGGCCTATCACGCCCTCACGGAGCCGTTGGAGGCGCATTACCGCCAGCAGGGTGTGCTTGAACAGGTGGATGGGGTCCTGGATGCCGAGGCTGTGTCCGGGCGATTGAGCGAGATTGTCCGTAGCCGGTTGGAGCGCGGGCTGTGAAAAGCATCCTCAGGCGATCCGGCGGCACCAAGCTCAAGAGCCGGGAGGAAATTGAGAAGATGCGGCGGGCGGGCCGGGTCGTCTTCGAGGTGCTGACCCGCCTGCGGGAAATGGCTCGTCCGGGGATCACCACGGCCGAGCTCAATGCGGTGGCCGACGAGATGATTCGCATGGCCGGCGGCGAGGCGCTCTTCAGGGGCGTCAAGACCAAGCAGGCCAGGTTCCCGTTCCCGGCGGCCCTGTGCACGAGCGTCAACGACGTCGTCGTCCACGGAATTCCCTCCGACCGCAAGCTGGTGGAGGGTGACGTGGTCAGCGTCGACTGCGGCGTCCGGCTCGACGGATACTGCGGCGACAGCGCGACCACCATCCCGATCGGCCCGATGACGCCGCCGGTGCAGAAGCTGCTCGACGTGACCATCGAGGCGCTGTACGTGGCGATCCGCGAGATCCGGCCGAAGCGGTGGTGGAGCGAGATTGCCCTCCAGATCCAGGAGCACGTGGAGTCGGCAGGTTTTTCGGTCGTGCGGGAGTTTGTGGGACACGGCATCGGTCGCCAGATGCACGAGGAGCCCAAGATCCCGAACTATGTGGACCCCAAGGAGAAGAAGACCGACTTCCTCCTGCTCGAGGGCATGACCCTGGCGGTCGAGCCGATGGTGAACATGGGGACCGACCAGGTGCAGTACGGCGACCGCACCGGCTGGCCGGTGGTGACCAAGGACGGCAAGTATGCCGCCCATTTTGAGCATACGGTGGCCGTCACCGCCCGCGGCGCCGACATCCTGACGGACGGACGGTAGGGTGGGCTCCGCCCACCAGCGACAGCAGGTAGTCAGGTAGGGTGGGCTCCGCCCACCAACGACAGGCAGGTAGGGTGGGCTCCGCCCACCAGCGAAACGGCGGCCTCGAGCCAATGGTGGGCTGAGCCCACCCTACGAACGGATGTTGCCATGAAAGTGCGAAGCAGCGTGAGACGGATTTGCGAGAACTGCAAGATTATTCGCCGCCGCGGCGTGGTCCGGGTGATCTGTACGAACCCGCGCCACAAGCAGCGGCAGGGATAGGGCATTGGCGATGGGCGATTGCCGATTTCGGGATTTGTTGACGACGAATCGAAATGGGCAATCGGAAATCGACAATCGGCAATGATGGCAGAAGGAGACCGATGTGCCTCGTATCGCAGGCGTAGACATTCCGAATGAGAAGCGGGTCGAAGTCTCGCTTCAGTACATCTACGGGATCGGCCCGCACTTTGCGAAACAGATCCTCAAGGAAGCGAGCATCAGCCCGGATGTGCGGGCCAAGAACCTGACGGAGGACGAGGTGAGCCGCATCGCCGGCATCATCGACCGCAACCATGTGGTCGAGGGTCAGCTCCGGCGGCAGATCGCCCAGAACATTGCCCGGCTCAAGGACATCGGCTGTTACCGGGGCATGCGGCACCGCCGCGGCCTGCCCGTCCGGGGGCAGCGCACCCGATCGAACGCCCGTACGCGCAAGGGCCCGCGCAAGACCGTGGCCGGCAAGAAAGGTGTGAAGGAGATGCATCGTGGCTAAAGCCGCAGGCGGCAAGAAAAAGGCGCGTCGCAGCGTGTCGCGGGGGATCGCCCACATCAAGGCGACCTTCAACAACACGATGATCACGATCACCGATACGGCGGGCGAAACGCTCGCCTGGGCGTCGGCCGGCACCGTGGGCTTCAAGGGCACGCGAAAGAGCACGCCCTTTGCCGCTCAGCGGGCGGCCGAGACCGTCGCCCAGGCGGCCAAGAAATTCGGCGTGACCGAGGTCGAGATCCGCGTGAAGGGGCCGGGCTCGGGCCGCGAGTCGGCGATCACGGCTCTCCAGGCCGCCGGCCTGCGGATTCAGTCGATCGAGGATGTGACGCCGCTGCCGCACAACGGCTGCCGGCCGCCCAAGAAGCGACGCGTTTGAACAGGTAGGGTGGGCTC
>CAZQEN010000037.1:0-12099 GCA_964591605.1 uncultured Planctomycetales bacterium | reverse complement strand
CAGGTAGGGTGGGCTCCGCCCACCAAAGTCAGGTAGGGTGGGCTCTGCCCACCATGGGGTATGCGACAGTCATTCGAGGTGGGCCGAGCCCACCCTACAAGTCCCTGAGGAATCGAGATGTCACGATACATCGGTCCAGTATGTCGCCAGTGCCGGCGGGAGGGCATCAAGCTGCTCCTGAAGGGCACCCGGTGCGAGACGGCCAAGTGCCCCATGGAGAAGCAGTGGCGCTCCAACCCGCCCGGCATGCACGCCTGGCGCAGAGGCAAGGGCAGCAACTTCGGCATCCGCCTTCGCGAAAAACAGAAGGTGAAGCGCTACTACGGCCTGCTCGAGCGCCAGTTCATGCTCTACTTCCGCATGGCCGAGCGCAGCAAGGAGAACACCGGCACCGCCCTGCTGAGCCTGCTCGAGCGGCGGCTCGACAATGTGCTCTGGAAGTCCAACCTGGCGCCCTCGCGAAAAGCCGGACGCGTCATGGTCACCCAGGGGCATGTGTACGTGAACGGCCGCCGGGTCGATCGGCCGGGCTTTCTCGTCAGCCAGGGCGACAAGGTCGCCATCAAGCCGGCGGACAAGAGCCGTAAGATGGCCAGGAACCACCTCGCGCTGGTGGAGGGCCGGCCGGTCCAGCCCTGGCTCCAGCTCGATGCCGAGAAACTCGAGGTCGCTGTTGTCACGCTGCCGTCGCGCGACGACGTGCAGATCCCGGTGGAAGAACAACTGATCGTGGAAATGTGCAGCCGGTAACGCGATTGCGGATTGCGAATTGTGGATTGCGGATTGATTCGCACCCGGAATTCTCCCGCAACGCAACCCATTCGCAATCCGCAATTCGAAATCCGAAATCCGCAATGTCCTTGGGAGGAATCCTGAAATGAGAATCAAGTGGCGTGGCCTCGAATTGCCGACCCAGGTGGTGCGCGATGACGCGATCAGCACGGATACCTATGCCCGGCTGATCATCGAACCGTTCGAACGCGGTTTCGGCACGACCGTCGGCAACAGCCTCCGCCGCATCCTGCTCTCCAGCCTCGAAGGCGCCGCCGTCACCAAGGTGCGCATTGCCGGCGCGACGCACGAGTTCATGAGCATGCCCGGTGTTCTGGAGGATGTCACCGACATCATCCTCAACATCAAGAGCCTGGTCGTGAAGCTGGAGGGCGAGGGTGAGAAGATCATGCGCCTCTCCCGCAAGGGCCGCGGCGAGGTCTTCGCCCGCGACATCGAGGCCGATCCGTCGGTCAAGATCATCAACGAAGGCCAGCTCATCGCGACGCTCACCGAGGACGTGGAGCTCAACATCGAGTTCTGGGTCAACGCCGGCCGCGGATACCGGACGGCCGAGGAAAACCAGACCGAAGGCGACGAGCTGGGCATCATCGCGGTCGATTCGATCTTCTCCCCGGTCACCCGGGTCCGCTACAAGACCGAGGAAACCCGCGTCGGGCAGCGCACCAACTACGACCGGCTCATCATGGAGATCTGGACCAAGGGCACCATGCTGCCCGAAGACGCTCTCGTCGAGGCGGCCAAGATCCTCCGCAAGCACCTCAATCCGTTCATCCAGTTCCGCGAGCTGGGCGCCGAAACGGTCACCAGCGAGGGGCGGGTGCGCGGCGAGGCCGAAGTCGGTATGGACAAGAACATGGCCGAGCGGCTCAGCATGCCGATCTCGCAGCTCGACCTGTCCGTCCGGGCCAGCAACTGCCTCGAATCGGCCAAGGTGCAGACGGTGGGCGATCTGGTCCGCATGACCGAGGCCGACCTGCTCAAGGTGCGCAGTTTCGGGCGCACCTCGCTGCGGGAGGTGAAGCGCAAGCTCGCCGACATGGGCCTGAGCCTGGGCATGAACTTCGGGGCCGGCGGCCAGCCGATCCCTTCGGAGGGTACACCCGGCAGCGAACCTGAAGGGCCCGATGAGGGCGAGGCGCCGGCGGTCTCCGCCGGCGCCACCATGGGATGATCACGTAGGGTGGGCTGTGCCCACCTTCGCAGAAAGCTGGTGGGATCGAGCCATCTCCACGGGGCTGGTGGGCAGAGCCCACCCTACCAGAGCCTCCGCGGGGCGTGGTGGGCAGAGCCCACCCTACCAGGGATTCCGCGGGGCGTGGTGGGCAGAGCCCGCCCTGCCACCGACTGACAACGGACAAAGCCATGAGACATCGCGTTGCCTTAAGAAAGCTGAATCGGACCAAAGAGCACCGTCTGGCCCTGCGCCGCAACATGGCCCAGAGCCTCTTCGAGCACGGGCAGATCCGCACCACGCTCACCAAGGCCAAGGACCTGCGCCCGTTCGCGGAGCGTCTCATCACGCTGGCCCGCAAGGCCCACGGCGGCAGCCTGGCCGCACGGCAGCGCATCGAGTCCATCCTGGGCGATCGGGCGGTCATCCCGGCTGAGAACCAGGAAGAATACGAGAACATGACCGACCCGCAGCGGGCCCGCGTCCTGCGCATGCGCAGCGGCCGGCGCCACCGCCTGGGCCAGCCGCGCGGAGGCCAGAAGTTCACCGCCGTCTCGATCGTCCATCACCTGATCAACAATGTCGCCCCCCGCTACATCGACCGCGCCGGCGGCTACACCCGGGTCATCAAGCTCGGCACGAGCCAGCACGGTGATGCCACGGATCAGGCCGTTCTCCAGCTCGTCGGCGAGGAAGAGTCCCCCGGCAACGTCACCCGCCCCGAAAAGAGCGCGCGCAAGCGCCGCATCGAGAAGCGCTACGCCTTCGCCGCCAAAGTCATCAAACGTACCCGCTCGGGCAAGCCTGCGAGCGAAGAAGCGACAGCCCCGGCATCCGAAGGTTCTGCGCCGGAAGCACCGGCAGGCGAATCCCCCGCCTCGTAAGGCGGGTCCGCTCGATGATCGCGATGTATGTGAACGATCAGCAGGCGAAGACTGGGACCTCAATACGGGAGGCCGGAAGTCGCCTCTTGCGGTCCGCCAGAATCGCCTCAAGCCTGCTGCTCACTTGATAGCGCAGAATCTGCTCCCCACACCGGGTGCAAACGCCAGTGGGGACACCACGAATCAGATTCCACTCACTGCCCTCTCGAACAGTCTGCTCCGTGAGCCGTTCTTCGACCTGGCTCCACAGACGTGACAGTCACCACAGTCGCAGGAACTCATTCCTGGATGCCCTCGTAGGCAGTAATGCATAGGACAGCACCAGTCGGTTTGAACGAGCAGATCACCGATCTATGATGACTGCCGGTCCGAGCGGCAGTGCACACAGCCGTCGCTGCGGCGTGCCTGGGCGGCGATGGTTGCCCCCACCCGCCGGCGCTGTAGACTGTTGCTCATCTTTCCAGCATGAGGAGGACGCGCATGAAACCGCTCCAGATCGGCGTCTGCTCGTGGTCGCTCAAGATCAAGGACCTGGCCGGGACGCTCGCCGCCATCAAGGACAAGCTCGGCCTGGGCGTCGTCCAGATCGGCTTCTGGACCGAGGAGTTCAAGGACCAGGACCGGGTGATCCGCATCATCCGCGACAGCGGGCTGGAAGTCAGCGCGACGGCCATCGGCTACGAGACCGAGGACTATTCGAGCATCGAGTCGATCGCCGCGACGGGCGGTTACCGGCCGGACCACTACTGGGAGCAGCGCCTGGCCCGCACGATCGCCTATGCCGATTTCACCCGGGCCCTGGGCGTCCGGCTGCTCATGACTCACATCGGCTTCGTGCCGCACGATAAGACCGACCCGGCCTGGGCCATGATGGTCGAGCGCCTCAAACGTGTTTGCGATGAGCTCGGCCAGCGCGGCCTGACGCTGGTGATGGAGACGGGTCAGGAGAAGGCGCAGGACCTCCTCGACTTCATCGCTGCCGTCGGCCGGCCCAACATCGGCGCCAACTTCGACCCCGCGAATCTCGTGCTGTACGGCTGCGACGACCCGGTGGAGGCCGTCAGTCTCCTGCGCGGCAAGGTCATGCACGTGCACATGAAAGACGCGAACTGGTCCAAGACGCCGGGCAAAACCTGGGGTGAGGAGGTCGTGCTGGGCTCGGGTGAGGCCGACATCCCGCAGGTGGTCAGCAAGCTCCGCTCCGGCGGCTACCGTGGCCCGCTGGTCATCGAGCGCGAGGCCGGCGACAACCGCATCGCCGACATCCTGGAGGGCAAGCGGTTCCTGGAGGACATGCTGGGGTAGGGGACGCAACGTCGGAGGCGAAGCTGTGGAGTGCGGCGGCTGTGACGCCGCTTTGGCTATCGCGAGGTGTTGCGGCCTTCTTGATGGATCCTCCATCGTGAACAACGCTGCTGAGCGACAACCAGCGAATGCCCGCGAGGACCAGCCGCCCTGGCCCCACGCACCCCTCCATGAGCTTTCTGCAACGGGTACCTATTTCGGCACTGCAGGCACGTATCTCAAGAAGCACCACTTCCGCGGCCGTGAACGGCTGTCTGTTCTGCATCGCGGCCTGTTGAAACTGGCCCGTGATTTCGGATGGAAGCTCGAAGCATGGGTGGTGTTCTCGAACCACTGCCATTTCGTCGCCGCTTCGCCTGATGGCGCAGAGGGAGCTTCCAGCCTTTCGCATATGCTGGGACACCTGCATGAGAAGACAGCCAAGTGGGTAAACGGCCTTGACCGGTCGGCAGGGCGCAAGGTCTGGCACAACTTTCGAGAGACGTTGCTGACGTATCAGAAGTCGTATTTCGCAAGACTCCATTACGTTCATCACAACGCGGTGAATCACGGGCTGGTCACAGCAGCGAACCAGTATCCCTGGTGTTCCGCCTCGTGGTTCGAACGAACCGCCACGCCGGCACAGATCAGGACCATCTATGGATTCAAAACAGACCGAGTCAATGGGTTTGATGAGTACGAGGTGCATGCGGAGTGGTGACAGGCCTTTTGTGCCGGTTCCCCAGCCTCCGCCGGGAGCCAAAGCGGCGTCACAGCCGCCGCACTCCAATGGCGTTCGCCCAGTCATGAACCGATGCCTACGAATAGCGCTCATCATCGTGGGATTCGCTGCTCCCGTGTCCCTGGCTCGCGCCGCTGACGATTCGAAAGCGATCCAGGAGCAGATGGAACGGGTCGCCGCAACCGGCGGGGTCGTGCGGCTGGAGGCGAAGCGCTACACGATCGACCGGCCGCTCAACGTTCCGGAGGGCGTGACGCTGGCGGGTGTGTGGGAGGCGCCGCATCATGCCCAGCTCTCGCGGGGGACGGTCTTCGAGGTCAGGTCGGGCAAGGGTGATGAGCAGGCACCGCCGGCCGTCACGCTTCGATCGTCGAGCTGCATCAAGGGCATCACGTTCTACTATCCCGAGCAGCGCGTGCCCGACGTCATTGCCTATCCCTGGACGATCCAGGCCCAGGGCATCCACTGCAGCGTGATCGACTGCACGTTCGTCAACCCGTACAAGGCGATGGACTTCGGTACGTATCACGGCGAGCTGCACTACATCCGCAACTGCTTCGGTTGCCCGCTGCGGATCGGCGTCCACGTCGACCGCTGCACCGACATCGGGCGCATCGAGAACGTGCATTTCAACCCGCACTACTGGGCGCGGGCCGACGCCGGCCGCGAGGTGCCCTGGGAACCGCTGCGCAAATACCTCTGGGAGAACCTGGTGGCGTTCGAGTTCGCCCGCACCGACTGGGAGTACGTCCACAACACGTTCGTCTTCGGCGCCAAGGTTGGCTACCGGTTCTTCAAGAGCGCCAGCGACCAGCGCCCGCCGGGCACGGCCAACGGCAACTTCCTGGGCATCGGGGCCGACTGGTGCCAGCGGGCCCTGCTCGTCGAGGACTGCCAGATGCCTGGTTTGCTCATCACCAACGGCGAGTTCGTCGGCGGCGAGGGCGCCGACGCGATGATGGAGGTTCTACCCTCCAACCGCGGGCCGGTGAACCTGTCCAACTGCAGCTTCTGGGGGCCGACCCCGCAGGCCGCGCTGCTGCGCGGGCGCGGCACGACCAGCTTCAGCCAGTGCAACTTCCTGAACCACCCCGCCCAGGCCGCCAAGGCGTTCACCCTCGTGGCGGAGCGCGGCGACCTGATCGTGCAGGCCTGCCGGTTCGGCATCGATTCGCCCGATATCCGCCTCGAGAAGGACGTCGAGACGGCGGTCATCATGGGCAACTGGTTCCAGCGGAGCAGGGAGATCGAGAATCACAGCGACGGCGACGTGCAGGAGGCGGCCAATGTCGTTGCTGGCAAAAAGATTCAAAAAGCACCCTGAGCCTGCCGCTCAATCGGCGAGCAGGGCGCCGAGCCGGTCGGCGGCGGACTCGAGCGCGCGCAATTCCCGGTCGGAGGGCACCTGCCGCTCGATCCAGGCGGCGACGCGCTGCACCTGCTCCTGGGCGAGGGCCTCGAACCGCTCGGACATACGGCGGTTGGCCTGCTTGGTGCGCGACGCCACCTCGTTGCTGGCCTTTTCGCCGAGCCAGGCGGCCAGGCTGAAGCTGCCGAGAATCAGCAGGTCGATGGGGCCGAAGAAGGCGTGGTGGGTGGCCACGATGATCGCGAGCAGATAGGGCGCGGCCTCGGACCATCGGGTGAGCTGGGCGCCGCCCGGCAGGACCTTGAGCACCTTCTGGATCACGCGGGTGTCGCGCGGGGCTTCGTTCCAGTGCTGTTCGAGCCACTGCTGGAGTGCGGCGAGTTCCTCCTCGGCGATGCGTCCCGCCTCGCGCGGATCGATCCGCGCGGCGGCGTAACCGGCGGCGTCCTGATCGACGCAGGCGGCCAGGCCGCTGGTGCGCAGCAGATCGTCGATGCGGGACTGGACGATGGTCAACTGCTCCGCGAGCAGCGTGGTGAAGTCGGGCGCCCGCGGTGAGGGCAGGGCCGGGGCAGCGGAGGGCTGCTCGCCGCCGCGCACCAGATCCCAGGCGGTTCTGGGCAGGCGGGCCAGCAGGCCCGGCAGGGAGCGCACGCGGTCGAGCACGCGGCCCGGTCCCATGAGATACAGCACGCTCTGCTCCTGCATGCGCCGCTGCAACTGCTGGGTGAGCGGCGAGACGTCGAGCGCGCCGGTGGGCGTTCGCAGCCGGCGGAGGGTTTCGAGCACCTGATCAGCACTGCGCCGCTGGTCGCAGATCGGGGCGAGGACCTGGTCCAGAAACCGGCCCAGCAGGTCCTCGCATCGCCTCTTCAGGCCACCAACAGGAACTGAGTTCGGACGGAGCGGCAGACCGGCCAGAGCCTCGCGCAGATCCGCGAGTCCGGCCCCGGCCGGCGGCTCGTAGGCGGCGTCATCGCGCGGCACCGCATAAACCGGCGCCTGGGCCCAGGCCAGTCGCGTGAGCTCCTGGCGGTAATCCTCGAGCACGGCCCCCTCCTCGCACTTGTTGAGCACAAACAGGGCGGGAACCTCGTACCGCCGGGCCAGGCGGTAGTAAGGCAGCAGCTCGGGCCTCTGGTATTTTTCGGGTGTGACGACAAAGACGGCGGCCTGCGTCCAGCGGAAGACCCGGTCGGCCTCCGCGGCATGGGCCGGGGCGTCGCCGTCCAGATCGGGCGTATCCAGCAGAACCGCCGATGCCAGGAGAGGGTGCGAGGCCGTGGCCAGCGTGAGGACGCCCGGCCGGCCCTTCGCGGGGAGCTGGACCGCGGGCTCGTGGGGGACCCCCAACCACCCCGCCGGCAATCGGCCAGCGGGGCCTGCCAGGGCGATCGGCCCGCCCGTGAAGGTTCGCCGGAAGGAGGTTCCCGAGACGACCGCTTCGACCAGGCGGTTGGCCAGGGTGCTTTTGCCTGTCCCGGTTCCCCCCAGGATGCCGATCAGGAGGGGTGGGGCGGGGGGCTGGTCGAGGTGGAACCGCACCGCGTCGGCATCGGCGCACCATCGCTGGACGGCCGCCCGAACGAGATTTCCGCTCTCATGAAGCCGAAACGCGGACGCCCGGAGCGCATCCACGCTGGCCGCCAAACGGGTCCAGTCAGCCGTCATTCGGGTAGAGGAACGCAAGGGCGATGGCTTGTCAAATGGCCCGGGAACCCGTCGACCGGCGATCCGGGGGGCCTCCGCAGCGGGGTTGCAGGGACGGTTGGGCCGCTCTATACTCTGCACGGCGTAGGAAACGGTGGGGCGCCCCGCCCCTTTGACCCCGCTCTTTGAGGTCGGTATCCCGCTGAGGACAAGCAGGCGTTGCCGGGAGGTTTGCAGGCCATGAAACGGCATCAAGGTCGACTGTGGCGGTGGTGTGTGCTGATCGCCATGACCGGGACAGTCCTTCAGATTGGCGGCGTCGGTTTCACCCGGACCGGTTTCGGCGGTAACTGCCAGGGGCTGAACTTCTACCAGAACGGCCTGCTCACTTCCGTGGACTTCTGCTATCTGCTCGATTGCCAGAACGGGTTCCTGGGCGGGGCAGTCCAGCCCTGCGGCGATCCGAATGTCGTCGGGGACGAGCTTCTGATCGACTGCGGAACGCCTCTCGTCTTTACCACAGACACGCAGAATGACACGCAGAACCAGGGCCAGTAGGCAGCGGATCGGACAGGACATGTGTCGCGGCGCCGGCGAGCGCCTGCGGATGGAAGGGCGACTCATATGACGCGATTCTATCGATGGTTTCAGGTCGCGATGGCCGCAACGTTCCTGGGAGCGGCGTTCCAGTTTCCCGGTGCCGGCTGCGGCAGCAAGATCCTGAACAACTTCAATCCGTGCGGGACCATCCTGAACTGCGATCCGCTGGAATATGATCTGGCCTTCAGTGACGGCTTCCCCGACTACGACGTCGATCCGACGTGCACGATTCCGGGATTCTGCGACGAAATCAACGTTCCCTTCCCCGTGAGTCCGGGCGGAGGTGTTGGCACGCTCGTGCCGGGCGGCACGACGGGGACCGGCAACACCACCGGGACGGGCACCGGCACGGGGCAGTGATTCAGGCGTCTGGGACTTACGCAAGGAGCAGTCATGAATTGGATTCGCATCAGCAAGACGCTGACGATCGTTCTCGCGGGCGGAGCCCTGTTGCAGGCCAGCACAAGCTGTGAGGAGACGGTCGCTCCTCTGATCGCCAACCTGGTGGTCTCGCTGGTTCTCGAGGCGCTTCTGGGCGGCCTGGCCACCTGATCCGCCCATCGTTCTGATGCCATCCACTTCCCAGCCGGTAGGGTGCTGCGCGCCGCCGCTTGGCGGCGGTTGCAGGTCCATCTGTCGGTGGTTCTCTTCACCCCGATCATCCACCTGATGCGTTTCACGCTGCCGGTTCCTGTTGATTTCGATTTTGCGCGAGCAGTCTGCTCTCACGGATGGTTCGTGCTGGCTCCGAACCGGTGGGATCCCCCGCGCCAACAGCTCGAGACGGTGCTGGCGGCAGGCGACACACGGGCGCTGACGGTTCGCGTGCGCGGGAAGGGGCGGCGCATCCTGATGGAGGCCGCCTGCGACCCGGCCGAGGTGAACGCCGTCGGCGGCGCGATCCGCCGCATGCTGCGGCTGGAGGAGGATTTCACCCGGTTTCATGCGGTCTGCCGGCGGTCGGAGTCGCACCGTGGTGCGGCAAAGACCCGATTCGGCCGTCTGCTGCGCGGGGCATGTCTGTTCGAGGACATGGTCAAGGTCATCTGCACGTGTAACGTGACGTGGCGGCAGACGGTCGCGATGGTGGAGCGGCTCGTGGCGGGCTGGGGTGTGCCGACGGCGGGCGGCGAGTCGAGTCCGCGGTCGTTCCCCACGCCCGGCCGGCTGGCGCGGGCGACGCTCGGGCAGCTCCGGACGGTCGCGCGGCTCGGCTATCGGGCGGAGTTCGTGAGCCGGCTTGCCCGTCAGGTGGATGCCGGGCGTCTGGACCTGGATTCGATCGAGCGATTCAGCGGCCCTACCGAAGAGCTCCATCGGCGTCTGCGGCAGATCCACGGCATCGGCCCCTACGCGGCGTCGAACCTCTGCATGCTTCTGGGGCGCTACGACTGCCTGGCGATCGACACGGAGCTCGTGCGGTTTCTCAGGGAGCGGCACCCGCGGCGCCGCTTCACGCCCGCCTCGATCCACCGGTACTTTGCCGCCTGGCATCCGTACGAGTTCCTCGCTTACTGGTGGGAACTGTGGGACGGCTACGAGCAGCGCCACGGCCCCGCCCACGCCTGGCAACCCGACCGCACCGGGCCGGTCATCACCCGGGCGCCCGGTTGACGGGGCGGAACCGGGTTCGTTTTGTCGGCGACGTTTTTCGCGGCATCGGTCCGCCTCCCATCCCGGGGCGTCGCGCGTCTCCTCTGCTTCTCTGAACACATCCGGTGCTCCGGGCGGCCGGCAGGAGGCGGAGCGGGGTGCGCAGGTCGCCGGCATGGGCGGGCCTGCCGTCCGTTGAGTCGCGTCGGGTTCGGTGGGGGGTGCATGGAAGGTTGACTTCGCGTTCCCAGGTCTTCGGCTGGACCACTCCCGTTTTCGCGCGTTGTTCGCGTTCCCATCATCGGGACCCCAGCCGGCCTGAACCCCAATTGGGGGATGAGAAGTGCGTCGTGGACGCCGCGGGGCGGGGTTACTGCGGGGAGAACTGGAAGGCGTAGAGGTCGGCGTCTTTGAGGGCGAAGCGCAGGCGGATGGGGCGACCGGCGAGGGAGGTGAGGTCGGGGCCGGATTTCCAGGCGACGCGGCGGTCGATTTCGTCGCCCCAGATCTCGATGCAGTCTTCGAGGGATTTGCCGGCGATGGGCTTGCCGTGCGGGTCCTGCACTTCGACGCGGAGGCTGCCCACGGCGGAGGTCGAGGCGTTGAGGCGCAGGGTGCTGCCCTGGAACACGAGCGGACGGGTGACGCATTCGCCGCCCGCATAGGGGCCGTTGACCGATACGAAGCCGTCCAGACGCAGGGTGCCGCGGCGGAGCTGGGGAATGATCTTCGTCTCGGGATAGTTGTCGTAGTGCTCAGACCAGAAGATCGAGAGCTCCTGCGGACCGGTCTGGAGCAGGCCCCAGGCGGGAGTGCTGTTGCCGTGGGCGCCGCCCCAGTTTTTGGGGTCCAGGCCGGGTCTGATAAATGCCTCCATGAAAGGGCGGTTCCAGTAGAGGCCGTCGTGGCTGGACATGAAGACGGCGTCGGAGAGGCCGTCGGTCTTGCGGGGCTCGAAGCCGACGGTGTTGCGCTCGGCAGGCGGCACGAAGCGCATGGGCAGGCCGAGGTACACGTGCGGCGCGCGGAAGTAGGCGGTGATGCCGTTGGTGTAGAACTGTTCGAGGGGCGAGTCGCCGAAGTCGAGGAAAACCGGGCGGGTCCAGGTCAGGAAGTCTTTCGAGGTGGTGCGGGTGACGCTGCGTTTGCCCTCGCGGCCCTCGCGTGAATAGCAGACGTACTGCCGGGCGACGGTGTCGTAGAAGGCGACGTTGTGTGAGTCGAAACCGCCCTCGGTGATGATGGGCTCGTCGCGGAGGCGTTTCCAGCGCACGCCGTCAGGCGAGACGAAGGCGACGAGGACGCGCTGCGTCTCGCCGGCGATGTCGCGCTTGCTCTGGGTGACGGCCTTGTAGCGCTGCTCGGGCGGGGCGGCGGGATTGGCGTCCTTGAAGGGGGAGAAATTGTGCGATTCGAAGTAGGCCTTGCGCTGGCCGGTCCAGATGATGTTGTTGCTCCGCGAGCCGGCGGCTTCGAAGAGGCCCAGGTTGGGGCGCTCCCAGTGGATGCCGTCTTTGCTGAGGGCCATGCAGGTGTATTCGCGGCCCAGGTCGCCGCCGCCGCGATAGTACATCCGCAGGACACCGTCGTCGGGCATCATGGTGACGTAGCCGCTCTGGGCGCCTTCCCAGGGGGCGTTGAAGGTGAAGACCACCTCGCGGGGGCAGGGCGGATGGAGGCGCAGCGCGGCGCCCTGCATGCGCTCGATCAGATGCTGGTCGACGATGGGCTGGAGGAGCGAGCCGACGCGGATGGGCGCGGCGGTCGCGGCCGGGCGGGGCGGGGGGAGATCGGCGGCGGCGGCGAGGGCGGGAAGAGCCAGGATCGACAGTATCAGCGTGAGGCGATGCATGGGCTGTACTCCTGCGTTTCTCCTTGCCGCTTGTTGCGACCTGGGTTCCCCGGCCTGCCGCGTTCGGCGGATGCGGGAGCGACACGCGAACAGGGCGATCGGTCCCCCACCCCGCGCTTCGCGACGGGGTGGGGCACCCTGCATACTTCAACAGTGGAC
>CAZQEN010000036.1:0-33245 GCA_964591605.1 uncultured Planctomycetales bacterium | reverse complement strand
CGACGCGAATGACGTGCTGGTGGGTCTCCGGCTCGACCTCGCGGACGCCTGCGAGGTTACGCAGCGTTCGCTCAATGCTGTCCACGGCCGATCCGCAGACCATCCCCGGGATGAAGAGGCGATACGCGGTCATTGCTCACCTCCTGCCCACCAATTCGCCTCGCCCCTCCTGGTAAGGTGCATATTAGCAGATCGGATTCCAGAACGCCAGATTGCTTATGGGCCCCCTGATTCCGGGGGGCTTTGTGCCAGATTACACAAGCCTCTGCGCCAAATGACACTCGTCTGTCAGGGTTTTCGGGCCTAAACCGTTCCAGAAAACAGAGCTCCGAATTCGCTGCCATTGGGGTCTTTTCCTATGGTTGAGCTTGGAATCGCGATTACCGGCGAAATACCGGGCCTCGGGCCGCCAGGCCCCGAATTCCGCTCGCTTCGGCACACCCCTTGCCATCCTTTCTGGCGTTGCGAGGCAACCGAAGGCCGGACAACTTTGATGCACAACAGGGAGTAACGTCTTCGGTCACCGTGCACTCTGCCGCCTCCGGGCACGGGGTGCAGTCGCGACAACCGACGGCCGAATGGCATCTTCGATCCGCATCCGGGACGCGCGGTCGAGATATTTAGGGTGGTGTCTCGACCGCCACGGCCGCCGGTAACACCGATTTTCACGCGTGTGGGTCGCACGAGTCGACCGCACGAAGGAGGTTTGCGGACAACCAATACAAAAAACAGGCCGCAATGGCCTGAACGCGGGCCAGCGACGTTCCGATCCCTTCTGCTGCAATCCCCCTCTCCGGCCCGAACCAGGAGGGAGTCATTGGCCCGCACCCTTATTCGACCGCGTCGTTTCCGCTCCACGCGGAAACGACGTGGTTTTATTTGGGACTCGATTTGACCCGACGGCGAGTCCGTTTTCGTGACGCGCCGTGGGCATCCCGCCGGTGAAGAAGGAGGGCCGAGTGGCTCTGCGCAGCGATGTGTCTCGTTGGGGCACCCCGGTTTATAATGTGGGGATGGGCGACTCCCTGTTCGAGGAGATGCAGCGGCGAGTTGGATTCTGCGCGCTCGATGCCGCCAACATCCGTTCGCTCGCCGGGTACGTGCTGCCTCACAAGGAGCAGGTCGGCGACGCGTTTTACGAGTGGCTGTTCGCCGACCCCATGGCGGTACGCATTTTCACCGGCGGAGCCGAGCAGCGGGCCCGGCAGCGGCGGATCTTCGTTAAATGGTACGAAGAGCTCTTCGGCGGGGTGTACGACGAGGCCTACTTTCGCAGTCGAGTCTCCATCGGTCACACGCACGTCCGTGTGGGCCTGCCTCAGCACTATATGTTCATTGCCATGGAGTTCGTGTGGCAGGAGACCACCAACATCCTGCTCGCCGCCCCGCTTCACGATGCCGAGCGCCACGTGAAGATGGCCTCCCTCCACAAGCTGCTCGCCCTCGAGCTGTGCATGATGCTCGAGTCATATCGCGACAGCTACACGTCCAAAATCCGCGAGGAAGAACGATCCGTCGCCGAGGAGAAGCTCACGCGCAGTGAGCATCTGGCCACGATCGGACAGTTGGCCGCCTCCCTGGCCCATGAGATCAAGAACCCGCTGGCCGGCATCAGCGGCGCGATCCAGGTCATCCGCGATGGCATGCATCCCGACGACCCGCATCGGGGGGTCATCCACGAGATTCTCGGCCAGATCGACCGGCTCGACGCCGCCGTCAAGGACCTGCTCGTCTATTCCCGCCCGCGCCCGCCGAAGCTCTCGCCCTGCGATCTGAGCAACGTCGTCGTCCGCATGGTCAAACTCATGCGCGACGCCCACGTCTTTCAGCGGATCCCGATCGAGTGCCACCAGCCCCCCGTGCTGCCGCACATCGCCGCCGACACCGGCCACCTGGAACAGTTGATCATGAACCTGCTCATGAACGCGGCCCAGGCCTGCCGCGAAGGGCAGGGCATCCGCGTCGAACTGGGCTCAGACGACCACTGCGTGCGCCTGCGGATCATCGATTCCGGGTCCGGCATGGATGAGATGATCGCCGCCCGGGCCTTCGAGCCGTTCTTTACGACCAAGGCCAAGGGTACCGGCCTGGGCCTGCCCATCTGCCGTAAAATTGTGGACGCCCACGGCGGAACGATTACGCTGCAGAGCAAGCCGGACGTGGGCACCCAGGTAACGGTGGAGTTCCCCGTGTATTCGGCGGCCGAACATCTCCCGGCCGCCGCGGGCCTGGAATGAGCGTCCGGCACGTGTGCCCCGGTTCCCCGCGCGGTGGAGCCGCGGTCGACACCCTGACGGCACACGGGCAGGGTCGCTTTCAGCAAGGGTAGGACATGGCCGTTCGCGTACTGATCATCGAAGACGAAAGCCTCATCCGCTGGTCACTGCGCCAGAAATTCGTCGAACGCGGGTACGACGTGACCGAAGCCGAAACCGGCGCCGTCGGCCTCGAGCACGTCAGCGAGCAACCGGTCGATCTGATCATGCTCGATTACCGGCTCCCCGACATGACCGGCCTGGAAATCCTCCGCCGGGTCCGCGAGCAGGACCAGGACGTCGTCGTGATCATGATCACCGCCTACAGCAACATCGAGGACGCCGTCGAGGCCATCAAGCTGGGGGCCTACGACTACGTGGCCAAGCCGTTCAACATGGAGGAGCTGCTCCTCACCGTCGACAAGGCCCTCGAAACGACCAAGCTCCGCCGCGAGGTCCGCGAGCTGCGGCGGCAGCTCGAGCACGACTACGGCTTCGACCGCATCATCGGCCGCCACCCGAGCATGACCCAGCTTTTCGACCTGCTCAGGGGCGTTGCCCGCAGCCAGTCATCGACAGTTCTTCTGAGAGGTGAGACCGGCACCGGCAAGGATCTGGTCGCCGGAGCCATCCACTACAATTCGGCCCGGGCCCACAAGCCGTTCATGAACATCACCTGCACCGCCATTTCCGAGACCCTGCTCGAGAGCGAGCTCTTCGGCCACGAGAAGGGCGCCTTCACCGATGCCCGCGCCCAGAAAAAGGGCCTGCTCGAACTGGCCGACGGCGGCACCGTCTTCCTCGACGAGATCGGCGACATGCCCGCCGTCCTGCAGGCCAAGCTCCTGCATTTTCTCGAAAGCCGCCGGTTCCGGCGGGTGGGCGGCACCCAGGAGATCAGCGTCGACGTGCGCATCATCGCCGCCACCAACCGCGACATCGAGAAGGCGATCCAGGACGGCCATTTCCGCCAGGATCTCATGTACCGCCTGAACGTGCTTCAGATCTTCCTGCCTCCGCTGCGTGAGCGCGGTGAAGACGTGATCCTGCTCGCCCAGCATTTCGCCGCTCAGTACGCCCGCGAGTTCAAGAAGGTCGTCAGCGACATCGACTCGCCCGCCCAGCAGAAGCTGCGCGCCTACTCGTGGCCGGGCAATGTCCGCGAGCTCCGCAACGTCATGGAACGCGCCGTCCTGCTGGCCAAGGACGAGCAGGTCCACGAAGAGGACATCGTCGTCGGCCGGGCGAGCGGCGGCCGCCTCGAAGAGGATCAGCTCATCGGGCTCAACCTGCCTCCCGGCGGGCTGGACTTCGCGCAGCTCGAAAACAAACTCCTCCGCCAGGCCCTCGCCCAGGCCGAGGGCAACCAGACCAAGGCCGCCAAGCTCCTCAACCTTTCGCGAGACACCTTCCGCTACCGGCTCGAAAAGCACGGACTGCTGTAACGCCGTCCGCGGTTCGCCGCCCCGAAGGAGCGGTCGAGAAGGGGCTCCGGGGACAGCGCGGATCGGGCGTCCGATCCGGTGCGCAACCCTGTCCAGGCGGCTTAGCACGCAGCGCCTCGGCGTCAGAGCGGCCAGGCGATCGGGATCAATGCCGTGGCCACGATCCAGAGCAGGATGTCCATGGGAACACCAACGCGCATGAAGTCGGTGAATTTGTAGCCGCCCGGGCTCCACACCATCATGTGCGTCTGATAGCCGATGGGCGTCGCAAACGCCGCCGACGCGCCGAAGGCGATGGCCATCGCGAACGGCCGGGCATCTGCCCCGAACAGCTCCGCGGTCGCGATCGCGAAGGGGAACATCAGCGCCGCCGACGCGTTGTTGCTCAGCAGCTCACTCATCAGCATCGTCATCAGGTAAATCGCCGACAAGGCCGCGATGGGACCCATGCTCTGCGACACCGAGAAGAGCCCCTCGGCGATGATCCGGGCCAGCCCCGAGTTCTCGATCGCCTTGCCCAGCCCGAACGACGCGGCGATGGTGACCAGCGTCTGCCAGTCCACGCTCTGGCGGGCGTCAGTCACCGAAATGCACCGGGTGGCGATCATGGCCCCGGCCACCAGAAACACGATGATCACTTCCGGCGGCATCCAGTGGTGAAACCGCACGCTCAGGGCAAAGCCTGCAATCAGCAGGCCCAGCAGCAGGATCGACAGACTGGCGCGTTCGTGCCGCACCGGCCGCGCCTCGTCGATGCGGCCGACCAGGTAGAAATCCGGGTCGTTGCGGTGCGCCCGGACAAAGTGCGGACCCGCCTGCAGCAGCAGGGTGTCGCCCGGTCGCAGCACGACGTCGCCGATCCGCCCGCGCAGCCGCTCGCCGCCCCGGTGGATCGCCACGATCGCCGCGTTGTACAGGGCCCGGAAGTCCGAGTCGCGCACCGTCTTGTTGATGATCGGCGAGGTCGCCGAGATCACCGCCTCGCACAAACGCCGGTCGCGCCGCTCCTTACCGAGTTCGTAGGCACCGTCTGCCACCGGCACCAGCCCCGCAATGCGCTCCAGGTCGACGATCGTATCCACCGCCCCGGCGAACGTGAGCCGGTCGTTTTCCCGCAGCATCTCGTCGGGCTCGACGGGCGAAATCACGTTGCCTTCGCGGGTGATTTCCACCAGAAAGAGCCCCGGCAGATGCCGAAGCCCGGCCTCCGCCACCCGCTGCCCGATCAGGCGGCAACCCTGCTGGATCTGCATGTCCAGCAGGTATTCGCGCATCGTGTCGCCGAGTTCTTCGATGAGGTCCTTGCGGTCCGGCAGCAGCCGCCTCCCGAGGGTCAGCAGCATCGCCAGCCCGGCCAGCGACATGGGCAGGCCCACGCGGCCCAGCTCGAACAGCGACATCGGGTGCAGTTGGCGGGCCAGCGGGGTGCCCGCATGCTGCTTGGCCCATTCCCCCATCAGGCCGTTCACGACGAGGTTCGTGCTCGTGCCGATCAGCGTGCAGATCCCGCCGAGAATCGCAAAGTACGAGAGAGGCATCAGGAGTCGCGAGGGGGACACCCGGTGTTTCCGGCACCACTCCGTCACCACCGGAAGGAACATCGCGACGATGGGCGTATTGTTCAGGAATGCCGACGAAGGCACCACGGAGCCCGCGAGCCGAACCATCGCGGACCGCTCTCCCCGCGCCTGGCCGAACATCCGGGCCCCCAGCACGTCCAGCGCGCCCGTCTCGCGCAGAGCCGCCGCCACCACGAACAGCGCCGCCACCGTCAGCACGTTTTCGTTGGAGAAGCCGCGGAAGACCTCCGCCGGCTTGATAATCCCGGCCAGCCCGGCCGCCACCGTCGCCCCGAGCATCAACGCGTCGGGCGCCCGGTTCAATGCCAGTCCGATAAAAACCAGAACTACCAGACCGAGCATGAACCAGGGCTGCCAGTTCACCGCGGCGACTTGATACGCCCCCTGCCAATCCATTCATCGAACTCCCGGTCCCCGGGCCAAGAGGCCGGTATCTTAACCGCGCCGTCGCGATCGCGACAATCTACCGGAGCCTCAGCTCCACCACCTGGGCCGAGAGCGGCGCGACCGGGTGCGAGTCGAGCTCGGCCGGCGGCAGCTCCCGATCCGCGATGGTCACTCCAGGAAGATCCAGATCCCTTCCCGACATGGTGCGCACGCGCGGCGCTCCCGCGATGCCCGCGCCGTGCACGCGCAGCCGCGTCGCGATTCGCCGGTCGGTCGTGCGGTTGACCAGCAGCACGAAGAGCCGCTCCCCGTCGCGGGTGGCCAGCGCCGAAAGGGCGGGAATCCCGCACATATCCGGCGACACGGCATTGAAGTCGGTCGCAAGCGCATCCGCCCGCGTATCGTAGGAGAATGTCGGCGAATCGCAGTCGGTGCGTACCAGCTCGCGCCCGATCCGCCCGGCCAGCAGTTGAAACGCGGCCGCGTTATCACGCGGCGCGCCGTCCGCCTGGAGCTGCGGGCATCCGTAGTTGCCGAACAGATGATGCCAGTGCGTGCGGGTGATCGGCCACGCGAGCATCTCGCGCAGCGCGTCCACGGCGAAGAGCTGCTGCTCATAGCGGTCGACGGCGGGCGGTACGTTGTCCGAAAACGTCTCCCAGTGGGCCGGCACGAGCTCATCCACGAACGCCGAACCGCCCGGCCCCCGCACCGTCAGCGTCCATTCCACCTCCGGCACCGGCCCGGCCGGCTGAAACAGGACGCCCAGCCGCTCCCACATGTTCGTCTGCCCCGCACTGCGTTCCGGCACGCCTTTGAGCGGCTCGCTCGCGCCACCGGCCGGCCCGACCGCGATTCGCACCTGCCCCGGCGTGGGCGTGCGCACCCACAGATACGCCCCCAGCGCCGCAGCCTTCTCGCGCTGGGCGGTCGAAAAGCGCTGCCGCACCGTGACCGAATCACCCGGCCCCGGGGCCCGCAGCTCCAGGCCGAGTTTTCCCCGTCGGGCCGCCGCCGGCGTGGCCCGGGCGCCCGCCGCGCCGCCCGCTTCCACCGCCCAGCCCTCCATAGACTTCTCAAAGTCGCCGTTCCGCAGCGGCAGATCCCACCGAATACGGTTCCTCCCCCAGCACTTGAGGTTCCATTCCGTCACCTCGATCGGTACGCGGTACGCCAGCGACGCATCGCGGTATCCGCCGAGCCGCTCGTTGACCGCACCCGCCCGCAGGGCCAGCAGGTTGTGCAGGTTGTGCACCGTCCAGTACATCGAGTCGCCGGTGTTGGACGGAAACGGGTAGAAATGCTCGGTCACCGCGTCGATCAGTTGCGCGTCCGCCAGCCGGTTGATCTCGGCCGTCCACGCCCGGTTGACCTCCTGGTCCACCGCCTTGAGCGGGTCCTGGTTGTTGCCCATCGTGGGGAATCCGACCGCCACGATCCAGAGCCTCATCCCGTGCAGGCGCTCATGCTCCGACTGCGCCTGGGCCCAGGCGTCGCGCAGCGCCCGGCACCAGACTTCCGCGTTCTTGCCGTACACCGGCGGCGTCCAGTCGGTCTTTGCCTGGCCCCAGTTCTCGTTGCCGAGCTCGTAATGCAGGATCGGCGTCTGGCCCGCCAGGGCCCGCTCGATCGTGTACTTGCCGAACAGAGCGAGCGCTTCAGGGAGCGTGCCGAAGTAATAATTCGTGTAGCCGCACGGGTTCGGGGCGGTGTGTCGATAGCGGATCGCCTCTTCGAGCGGCGCCGGCGCGGGCGGCGTCCCTTCCAGCCCCTCCGTTCCGCCCTGCATGTTGAACGTGTAGTAGGGTTCCGCGTCGATCGCGTCGCAGAAGTCGATGAACTCCTCGACGGTCATTTCCTCGGGCTTGGGGCTCTGCCAGTTGTACAGATCGGCGAAACACCCGTTGGGAAAGCGGATCGTCCGCACGCCCAGTCCGCGCACGCGCTCCAGCGTGGCCGGGACCTTCACCTGCGCTCGATCCGTTTTGTACTGCGTCAGATTGGTGCCGATGAACTGCGGGCTGATCGGGCGCACGATTTCGTCGGGATAGACGTTCACCGCAACCGCCACGTGCTCCGGCAGCGCCGGCATCGTCGCCGCCGCCCCAGCCGTCGCCCCCGCGATGCCCGATGCCCCCCAACCCACCCTCAAGACCAGCGCCGCGAAGAATACGATGGATCGCAAGATGCTGCTCTCAGGCTCCCGACCCGAAGCGTGAATCCCTGACCACTGACCACGGGCCAATTCACTTCGCCGCCTTCACCGCATCCAGCAGCGGCCCTTTCCATCGTTCCACGGTCTTCTCCGGGCCGATCATTTTGATGTAGTACGGGCGATCCGGCGTGACGATTTCCGCCGCCACCATGCGGTAATGAGCCTTGGGCTCGGCCGGCCCGCCCATCATGCTGCTGGCCTTGTAAGTGCCCGAGATCTCGACGACGGTGGTCGGGTGCTGCGTTCCCTCGAGCGTCTGCTGCCTGGCGCCGGCCGCGCAGGCCGGCCCGGCCGGAAGACCGAACTGCTCGCACCAGCGGTTGATGTTCATCTGCAGCGGCACCTTGGCCCCCAGCTCCGACAGAGCCACGTCGGCATCCTCCGAATCACCTTCCACCTTCGGAGCGGCGTACACGCGCAGGGTCATCATGCGCGTCCGTCGCGGCTCCCACTCTTTGGGAAAATCGATCTTGAGTCCGACCTCGGGTTCGCCGCCCGCCGGCGACTCCGTCGTCGCTCCAATCGGCGGGTGGCCGGCCGGAAGCGCCGCCGCGTGCGTCCCCGCGGGCATCGTCCCCGCCGGCTGGGTGCCGGCATGTCCCGAGGACGCAAACGTCGGTTCAGCCCGCGGTTTGGAGTCACTCACCGCCGGATCCTCCTCGGAGCACGACGTTGACAGCACCGCCGCCGCCCCGACCATCAAGCCCGCCATTCCAAACCACGAGTATCGCATCATCAGGGTCTCCGTTCGTGTTCCGACTCCCTCCGCACGGCCGCTATCCTCTACCGGCACGTCCGCACATGCAAGTTTCATCGCCAGTTCTGCGAATGTCCTCCCGGTCTCACGCCCTCCGGGCCGCGCGTGCTCTGGTTTCAGTGCCGGATGCTGTGGCACCGTGAATGTGCTCGACAGCCCTGAATCTCCGGGGCAAACCGGTTACAATCCAGCCGCCCCCAGAGGTGCCTGTCATGAACCGAGTCGAGGAATTCAACAAAAAACGCCAGTTGCTGATCGAGTACATGGAGAAGCGGCATCTGGATGCCATTATTCTCACCCGGCGCTGCAATTTCGCGTGGCTCACGGCCGGGGGTCTCAATCACGTCTCCACCAGCACCGAGATCGGTGAAGCCTCGCTCCTCGTGACGGCCAGAGACACGCTCTGCATCACCAGCTCGATCGAGGCCCCGCGCGTGGCCGAGGAGGAGCTGGCCGAATTCGGCATCTCGCTGCGGTCCTACGAATGGCATAACCACAGCGACGCCGCCCGGCTCTGGGCCGCGTCCATCGGCCATCGCCGCGCCGCCTGCGACTATCGCCTGCCCGGCCTGGCCGAGGAGATCAGCAATCTCGGCGTCGAATTCGACACCCTGCGCTGGTCGCTGCTGCCCTCCGAGATCGATCGCTACCGCGCCCTGGGCAGGGAAGTGGCCGAGTGTCTCGAGACCGCGTGCCGCAATGCCCGGCCCGGGATGACCGAGTATGAGCTGTCCAGCCAGATCGTCGGCGGACTGCTGGCCCGCGGAATCCGCTCGCCCATCGCGCTGGTCGCGGCCGATGATCGCATTCGGCACTACCGCCATCCTCTGCCCACGCATCGCCCGTTCACCCGCTACGGCATGGGCGTCTGCGGAGGGGAGCGCGGCGGGCTGGTCGTGTCCGTCACGCGGCTGTTCTCGTTCGGTCCGATCGACCCGGAGCTGCAACGCAAGCACCGCGCGGTCTGTCAGGTCGACGCCGAGATGATCAACGCCACTCGCCCGGGCAGAACCCTGGGAACCGTCTTCGCCGTGGCCCAGAAGGCCTATGCCGACGTGGGTTTCCCCGACGAATGGCGCTATCACCACCAGGGCGGCGCGACCGGTTATCGCGGGCGCGAAGTGCGGGCCAGCCCCGGCAACGCGGCGGAGGTGCTCATCCATCAGGCCTTCGGCTGGAATCCCTCCATCTCCGGAACCAAGAGCGAAGACACCATCCTGGTGACGCGGGACGGGCATGAAATCTTATCGGCCACCGGAAACTGGCCGACCAGTCGGTATGTTACTGGCGGAAAGCCCATTTCCAGGCCCGATATCCTCACCTTGTAGAGCTTTCACGCCGCGCTTCGACCCGTGTCTCTCCGCGAACTGGCCCGACGGGCTCCGCATCGACCGTCTACTCTCGGGAACGACGCCAGACACGGGATCGCCAGGCCGAGCTTCGCCGGGTGTGTTCATGGTCGCCAAGGTGCGTTGTCGCCCACGCCAGGCTGAGCTATAACCATCGTGCAATAGATGACTTAACGCCAGAACGCTCCTGAGACTCCGCAGCCCGGCGCGCTGGCCGACCGCCTCAATTGAGCGGTGGCCTTGACAGACCGCAGCACGGATACTAGCATACCAACCGATCAGTATGGACACCGTTGACTCACAGCCCGATGCTGCCGGCCACACCTCCCGCCGCGGGCAGGCCACTCGCGCCGAGATCATCGCTATCGCCAAGCGCCTCTTCAGCGAGCACGGCTATCACCACACCGGTCTGTCTGATATCCAGGACGCCACCGGCCTGACCAAGGGCGCCTTCTACCACCACTTCGGCTCCAAGGAAGAACTCGCCCTGGCTGTGCTGGAGAGCACACGCTGCGAATACGCTGACCGACTCTTCGGGCCGGCCATGGCTCGCCCCACCCCTCGTGATCGCATCATCGCCCTCCTGGACGGCGTTCTCGAACTCAATGCCAACCCGCAGTGGAGCAACTGCCAGATGATGGCCACGCTCTGCGCCGAGCTGACCACGGAGACTGGCCGTATCCGCGAAGTGGTCCAGCAGATGCAGCGCGGCATGATCATGTACTGGCGCGATCTCATCGCCGCCGCCCAGAAGGCCGGACAGATCGATCCCTCACTCGACGCCACCCTGTGGGCGCAGTGGATCGTGCACACGTTCATCGGGCTCGTACTCGCCCGAAAGCTCGAGACCGCGCAGGTGCCTGCCGCTCAGGTCATCGAGCAGCTCAAACGGTTGTTGTTCAAAACCACCCCGACGGCCCCGGATCGATCCGCCGGTGTACGGCGGCCGGACCGTCCATCCCAGGAAAGGAACAGGGAATCATGAACGCGGTTCAATTCATCCGCCTGTCGCTCGAATCCAGCAAACAGTGGCTCATGGCCATCTTCGACGGCATCAAGGACGCCCCGCTCACTCAGCCGACCCCCAGAGGAGGGAACCACCCGCTCTGGAACCTTGGCCACCTCGCGTATTCCGAGGCACACATCGTCTCGCAGTTCATTCTGGGCGAGCAGAACCCGCTGTTGCGATGGAAGGAGCTCTTCGGCGCCGGCAGCGAACCGGTCGCGGATGCGTCACGGTATCCATCGGTCGATGAAGTCCTCCGCGAGTTCGAGCGCGTCCGCGCGGGCACGCTGCAGGTCCTGTCCTCCCTCACCGACGCGGATCTGGACCGGCCCAGCAAGGCCCCCGCGGATCGCCAGCAGATGTTCGGCACCATCGGTCAGTGCCTCTCGGCGGTGAGCCTGCACTCGGCATTCCATACGGGCCAGATCGCCGATGCCCGTCGTGCGGCGGGTCGAAAGCCCGTCATCGGATAGTCGTCGGCCGCCGGGTACATCCAGAGTTCAGGGGCAGGCGGGTGGCATGGGCAGCGTACTCGCTGCCCGTGACCCACTCGGCACGGGCAGCGAGTATCCCGGCGCGCCGGGACCCATGCCACCCGGGAGCGACGCCCCTGAGTTTCGGATGCACCCTCGGCCGCCCGCCGCGAGTCGGATGGCTCGCGGCGGCCCCGGCCTGCCGGTAAACTGCCGTCATGTCCGTGATGGGCGTCGGTCTGGATCTGATTGAGTGCCAGCGCATCCGCGTCGTGCTGGAACGCCACGGGGACCGCTTCCTCGAGCGGCTCCTGACGCCGGCCGAAATCGAGTACGTGCGCTCCTACCACAAGGATGTGATCCCCCGCCTCGCCGGCCGGTTCGCCGCCAAAGAGGCCATCCTCAAGGTGCTCGGCACGGGCTGGCGGGGCCAGATCGCCTGGCGCGACATGGAAATCGTCAACGACAAGGCCGGCCGGCCACAGGTCACGCTCACCGACGAATGTCAGCGCATCGCCCGCGAGCTCGGCATCGCCCGCATCCTCGTCTCCATCACCCACACGCCGAATTACGCGGCCGCCACCGCGATCGGCCTGACCGCCTGAGCACGGCCGCCCTCACAGCTCGATCACCTGCCCGTCGTAGCCCAGCGCCATGCCCGCCGGCAGCGAAGCGTTCGTCGATGCATGCCCCAGTTCGTGGGCAATGTGCGTGAAATACGTCTGTTTCGCACCGATCCTGCCCGCCGCCTCGACCGCCTGTTCGAGCGTGAAATGCGTCGGATGCGGCTTGTGCCGCAGGGCGTCCAGCACCAGCACGTCCAGATCCTTCAGGAGTTCAAACGAGCCGTCGGGGATCACACTGCAGTCGGTGCAGTACGCGAATCCGCCGAACCGGAAGCCCAGCACCGGCAGCGGGCCGTGAAACAGCGGGATCGGCACGATACGCTGTCCGACCAGCTCAAACGGCCCGGTGATCTCGGACAGGAAAAGCTGCGGCTTCGAGCTGATGTACGACTGGCGGTGATCGAACGCATACGAAAACATCCGCTCGAGCGTGCGGATGGTCTGGGCGTCACCATAGCACGTCAGCGGGCTTTTCTGCAGCCAGTTGAACCGGCGCAGGTCGTCGAGCCCGACCACGTGGTCGGCGTGGGCGTGGGTGAACAGCACCGCGTCCACCCGGGTGATGCGGCAGGCCAGGCACTGCACGCGCAGCTCGGGCGACGTGTCGATCAGGATCGCGCCGCCCTCCACCTGCACCACGATGCTCGAGCGGGTGCGCGTGTCACGCGGGTCGCTCGACGTGCACACCGGGCAGTCGCACCCGATCATCGGCACGCCGTGCGATGTCCCCGTCCCCAGCAGTATGACGCGACCCTGGCCCATGCCGACCGTGATACGAGCCCGAAGGGGGCAACAACAGTCTGATTCACCACGAAGGCACGAAGACAAGAACGAATCCCGACTCAATCCGATCAGGCTGCTCGTCTCATCCGGCGATCCGGGGAGACCGAGACCTTTCTGGTCTGATTCCCTCCTGTCTTCTTCGTGTCTTCGTGGTTATCGCATTCCTGTTTTCACGTTTACCGCGATGCGACCTTTGCCTTGAGCTCCTGCGCCGTCTTGTTGAAGAAGTCCACGCACTTCTTGACGTCGGCGATGTTGTTGTCCATGTTGTGCTCGTACTCGATTGCGATGACGCCGTTGAAGTTCTGCCGGGCGAGCTCCTCGAGCTGGCCCTTCACGTTACTGATGCCCGTTCCGAACGGGACATCGTGCCCCTCCGGAACCTTCTCGTTCACATCTTTGAGGTGCAGGCAGAGGATCCGCCCCTGGCAGGCCTTCAGGCACTCGACCGGGTCCAGGCCCGATCGCACCCAGTGGCCGGTATCCGCGCAGATGCCGATCTGCCGGTTCCGGCCTTCGAGCAGCTTCATGACGTTCTCGGGCTTCCAGTACGTATACTCCGGCTTCTTGGGGCTCTTGGGGTGATTGTGGATGGCGATGCGGATCCGGAACTCCCGGGCGAGCGGCTCGAGGGCATCCAGCAGTTTCGCGTCAGGCTCGGAAACGAATGTCCGGATGCCCATGCTCTTGGCGAACTCGAAGATCTTGCGGTGGGCCGCCTCGTCCTTGCCCCAGTCCGAGACGTAGTAATTCGCCAGCCGCACGCCCGCTTCCTGGAGCTTGGCCTTCGTCTTGGCGAGGGCCTCCGGCGGTGCGTCGGCGTTGAGCTTGGCGTCGCCCGTGTCGGGACTGAGCTTCTGCCAGGCGAAGCCCTCGACCACCTTGACGCCCACGTCTTTGGCCCGGTCGATCGACTCGAAAAACGTCACGCGGTTCCACGTATACGTCTGCACCGCGAGCGCCCAGCCGCTCTGGCGATTCGCCGCGGCCCGGCCGCGGCCCCGCCGCTGACGCTGGTTCTGCGCCTCCTGCGCGGCCGCCATCGTCGCACCCACCCACAACGCCACCACGACACACATCAGGCCCTTTCGAAGCATCGTTTATCTCCAGTAATTGCGACCCACTCAGAACCAAGAACTCAGAACCAGGAACTCTCGCCACTCATCACCCATCACTCCACCTTATGCCCCAACTCCTTCGCCGTCCTGCGAAAATACTCGAGTGATTGGGCGATCTCCGGCATCGAGGTTTCCCAGTTGTGTTCGTACTCGACCGAGAACACGCCCGAAAAACCCTGCCGCTGGAGTTCCTCGAGCATCCCCTTCACGTTGCCCACGCCGGTCCCCCACACCACGTCGTGGGCCTTGGGATCCTTCTCATTCAGATCCTTGAAGTGCAGCGAGATGATATGGCCCTCGAGTTTCTGAAGGCACTCGATCGGATCGAGACCCGACCGCACCCAGTGTCCCGTGTCCGCACAGGCCCCGATCCGCTTGCTGTGCCCCTTGATCGTGTCCAGCACGGTCTGGGGGTTCCAGTAGCGCGTCAGCGGGCTCTTGGGGTGGTTGTGGATCGCGACGTTGATCTTGTACTCCTCCGTGAGCTTATCGAGCAGGTCCATCGCCGCCGGTTCGGGCTCGGCCGTGATGGTCTCGATGCCCATGTCCCTGGCGAACTCGAAGATCTTGCGTGTTTCCTTCTCGTCTTTCGTGATGCCGCACACGCCGTAGCACACCAGCTTGACGCCCGCCTCCTTGAGCTTGGCTTTCGCCTTCGCGCGGATCTCGGCCGACGTGTTGTGGTCCCACTTCACGTCTTTCTGATCGGGGCTGAAGGCCTGGCCCGGATAGGCTTCGATGTACTTGAGCCCCAGCGCCTTGGCCTTGTCCACGGCCTCGAAGAATGTGTAGAGCCGGAATGTGTACGCCTGCGTGCCCAGCCGCCAGACGCGCTCCTTTTTACCCCTGGATCCGGCCGAATCCGACGGCGCACCCGCCGCCCAGCGGATGGCCTGCCCCACCAGTTGGCGGAATGCCGGATTCGCGTACGCCTCCGGGCCGTGGCCGAGCTGAATGGCGACGACCGGGCTCCGGCCGTACGTGTGCGCCCACGCCACCACCTTGTTGCTCTGCGGGTGATCCACCGCCAGCAGCGGCGTCACGTCGGGCACCATCTCGAGGTTGCCGTACGCCTCGTCGTGAATGTCAAAGTCCTTCATCGACCGCGTGACCGGGTGCTGTCCATCCACAACCTTCACGTGCAGATCGACGCCCTCCTTGAACGTCGAGCCCGGCTTCCCGTCGTGCTCCTGGAGCCAGTACCGCCCGCCCATGATCTGAAGCGCCTCCGGCCAGGCCTGGTAATCCGCCAGGCAATGGTGCAACGCGACCAACCCCTTGCCCGACCTGAGCAGCTCGACAAGGTTCTGCTTGTCCTGCTCGCCGATCTTCTGCACAAAGTCGTACCAGACCATCACGTCATAGGTGTCGGCCTTCTCGGGCGCGAAGTACCGGAGCGCCTCCGGCTGCTGGACCTCCTTGAACTCGACGTCCGGGAGCGATTTGAACACCTCGAGAAACGGGCCGTGCTCAAAACCGTGCCCGCCGGTCACCAGCAGCACGCGGATCGGCCCGGACCGCGCCGGCGGGGGGGTTGCCGTCCCCTCATCGCGCGTAGGCGCTCCTGACGCAACCGTCCACACCGAACCCGCAGCAAGAAGAGCGAAAATGACTTTGCACATGGTCGTCACCTCTCAGCGAAGCGTCAACATCGGGATGCTCCACAACGGGCACACCATCATCAGGCCGACGCGGGGACAGATCAAGCCGCAAGGGTTTGCCGGCTGCGTGCCGGCCCGAGCGGAGGCCTCGCCTGTTGTGGCGTCCCGATGCATCGGGACACCACAACGACTCAACCCCGCGGATCCATCACACACCCGGGTTTGCCAGCCGCACCGACTGCCGCGATACTGGCCGTCAATCGCACACAGGAGGCGTGTCCGATGGTCGTCGTCGCCGTCACCGAGCCCGAATACCGCAAGGCCCCCGAGGTATTCCGCGCCGCAGCCGGGTCCATGGGCCTGCGCTGCGAATCCGTGCCGAGCGGGGAAGCTGAGCTGGCGGCCGCGATTCAGAAGTCCGGCGCGCGGCATGCCATCGTCGGCATCGAGAGGTACACCGATGCCCTTTATCGCACCCTCGGACGCGGCGCCGTTCTCGCCCGCTTCGGCGTCGGCCACGACAGCGTCGACAAGGCCCGGGCGACGGCCGGCGGCATCATCGTCACCAATACGCCCGGTGCACTCGACGACTCCGTCGCCGAGCTCGCCATGGCACTCATCATCGCGGCGGCGCGACACCTGCCGACCCTGGACCAGCAGACCCACGCCGGCCAGTGGAAACCGGTTATCGGCGTCGAGCTTCGCGGGCGGACGCTCGCGGTCATCGGCTGCGGCCCCATCGGCTGTCGCCTCACGCGGATCGCCGCCCGCGGCTTCGGTATGCGCGTCATCGGCTGCGACCCGCGTCCGCAGGACGTCGCCCGCCTCCGCGACGAGTTCGGTCTCGACGCCTATGTCCAGGATTTCGCGACGGCCGTGGCCGGCGCCGACTACGTGAGCCTGCACATCCCTGCGACGCCCGAAAACCGACTGTTTCTCAATGCCGAGCGCCTGGCCCTGCTCGCGCCGAGCGCATGGGTGATCAACACCGCCCGCGGCGCGGTTCTGGACGAAGCCGCCCTCTGCAACGCCCTCGCCTCGGGAAAACTCGCCGGTGCCGCCCTGGATGTGTTCGAGAAAGAACCGTACGCGCCCGCTTCGCCCGACCACGACCTGCGGCGCCTGCCCAACGTGATCATGACGCCGCACGTCGGCAGCAGCACGCGCGAGGCCTGCACCCGCATGGCCGAGAAGGCCCTGGCCAACATCGCCGCCGCCCAGCGCCGCGATTATGCTTCGATGAACGTGGTGAACCCGGAGGTGCTCAGCACCTTGTGAGTGCGCGTCCGACCATGGCGGCCGCTACGGGAGAGACTCTCATGACCGACCGACTTCCACTCCGACAGGCATTACTCCAGAAGCGCGTCACGCTCGGCGGCTGGCTGCAAATCGCTCATCCCGCCGCCGCCGAAATCCACGGCACCGCCGGCTACGACTGGGTCTGCGTCGACCTTGAACACGGCGTCACCGATCTCGAATCGCTCGCCAACCTCTTCCGCGCGATCGACGCATCCGGCGCGACACCAGTGGCACGCCTGCCGCTCAACGATCCGATCTGGATCCACCGCACGCTCGATGCCGGCGCCCGCGGCCTGATCATCCCGATGGTCAAGACGGCCGCCGAGGCCGACGCCGCCATCCGCGAGGCCAAGTATCCACCCCGCGGCACGCGGGGTTACGGCTACAGCCGCGCGAACGCCTACGGCGAGCGCTTCGAGCCGTACATCACCGCCGCCAATGACTCGATCGCCATGATCATGCAGATCGAGCACAAGGACGCGATCGCCAACATCGAAGACATCCTCCGCGTCGACGGCGTTGACGGCGTATTCATCGGCCCGCTCGATCTGAGCGGCTCGATGGGCATCACCGGCCAGCTCCAGCATCCCGACATGAAGGCGGCCCTGGCGAAGTATCTGGGCGCCTGCCGAAAGCACGGCATCGCCGCCGGCACACACGTCGTCCGCCCCAACCCCGACAACATCCGCGAGGCCATCGCCGCCGGCTACACGCTCATCGCCCTGGGCGTCGACGTGGTCTTCATGGCCGAGGGCGCCCGCGCCGCCCTTACCGCCGCCCGCGCTGCCAGCCCGGCGTAACAATGGCCGTCTGACCATCCCTCCGCCAGCCGTATGGCCCTCGCGCAGCACCGGCGCGCCGTGCGACCCATCGCGCAGCGGCGGCGGACTGTATGGCCCCTCGTGCAGCGGTGGCGGGCCGCATGGCCCATCGCGCAGCGGCGGGGGGCTTGGCCGATCCCGCCGCAGGCGGGGTGAGGAACGCACGGATGGGCCGGTAGAAGCCCCACAAGCCTGGCTGAACCGCCACGTACATCCGCCAATGGGGAGGGATGTCTCCGGTCCTGATCACTTTCTCACCGTCCCACTTTCTCACCTTCTCACTTTCTCACTCTTCATCCTTCCCGCCGGCCTGCACTTGGTTATATAATGCCTGTGGAGCCGCGGAGTGTCTCTCGGTTCGTTCGGGTGAAGCAGTGCGATTAACCTTTGTCACCACAATGGTTATGGCGGTAGGTCTCCCCGCCTGGGCGCAGGAGGCCACGCCGCACGCCCGCTTCCAGGCCGAATTCGAGTCGGGGCAAACCTCCTCCCTCGCCAGAACCGCGTTGAGCGCGCCTGACCCGTCTTCGACCGCCCCGCTCCTCTCGCTCCAGGACGCCGCCCTGCCCCGCCCGTGCAAGACGATCTTCGGTTATCTGCCCTACTGGGAGAGCGCGGCCAACATCCGCTGGAACCTGCTCACGCACATCGCCTGCTTCTCCGTGGAGGTCAACAGCAACGGCAACATCACCAACCATCGCGGCTGGCCGGGCTCGTGGACCAGCACGATCAACGCCGCCCATCAGAACGGCGTCAAGGTGATCCTCTGCACGACGCTGTTCAATGATTCGGCGATTGCCACGCTCATGGGCAACGCGACCTACAAGAACAACTTCTTCGTGAACATGAAAAACCAGATCCTCGCCGGCAACGCCGACGGCCTCAACGTCGACTTCGAAGGCACCGGCTCCTGGCGCAACACGTTCCATACGTTTCTGAGCGAACTCAACACGTACCTGAAGTCCCAGATCCCCGGCTGCGAGGTGACGTTCGCCGGCCCGGCCATCCCCACCGGCCTCAACACCACCGCCGTCGCCGCCGCCTGCGACGGCATCTTCATCATGGGCTACGCCTTCGCCGGAAGTTGGAGCAGCACCAGCGGCGCCAACGCCCCCCTCAGCAGCATCACCAGCGTCGTGGACTCGTCCTCCCGCTGGGGACCGGTCACCACAACCACGCCGCAGAAACTCATCCTCGGTCTGCCCTACTACGGCCACCACTGGACGACGGAAACCTCGGCCCCCCGATCCACGAAGATCAGCTTCATCGGCTCGACGCGCTTCCGCAACGACGCCACCGACGCCTACCTGCCCGGCCGGGAACTCCTCTGGGACACCGTCTCGCAAACCCCCTGGTACCGCTGGCATGACGGCACCGACTGGCACCAGGTCTGGTACGACGACGCAGCCAGCCTGGGCCTCAAGTACGACCTGGCCGACACCCGCGGCCTCCAGGGCGTGGGCATGTGGGCCCTCAATTACGACGGCACCCGCCCGGAGTTGTGGGACGAGCTGGATCGCCGCTACGGCTGGGGCTGCGTGCCGCTGCCCGATTTCGACGACGACCGGGACATTGACCAGATCGATTTCGGCCGCTTCCAGGCCTGTATGACCCCCTCCAGCACCCCGCCGCCGCTGCCGGAGTGCGAGCGCGCCCGCCTCGACGGCGACGAAGATGTCGACGCGGACGACTACCTCATCTTCGAGCGCTGCATGTCCGGCCCCAACGTCCAGGCCAGCCCGTCCTGCCTGTCGCAGTAGTGCACGGCTCGCCGCCAGACCGGCAGAACCTCCGCGAAGAGGGCATAAGAGGTCTCCAGTGAAGGCGGCACACCTTCACGCACGGGCTCCCGCCGCCCCATGAAACGCACATGCATCTCCTGGTGTGGTTATCCAGCCCGATGGGTGAGTGCCTTCCTTCTGTCAGGAGGTGGGCCTTCTTCCGGGGCGCGGCGATTGACCCACGATCAGATCGGTCACCAGGAGCAGGTCGATATGATGTGCCCGGTCGTTGGCGTCGAGCACAACGAAGGTTCTCGCGTTTTCGCGTCTGGCCAGGGCTTCAGGATGCGTCACACGCACACGACTGCCATCGGCCAGGCAGATAACGAAGGGCCTGAACGGACGGGCCTCATGCAGATCCTTCAATCGTTCGGTGGTCATATCACTATCATAAAGCTGACCAAGTATTCTATCCAGAGCAGTCACCGAGGCCGATCACACGCGCGCATGTCTTCTCGCCGAGCCCCTCGCTGGCGGTTCGGGCGCCGTCACGATGCTTTGGCGACGCGGAGGACTTCCTCGCAGGTGGTGATGCCCTGGCGGACCTTGTCCCAGCCGTCTTCGCGGAGCAGCACGAGACCGTGCTTGAGGGAGGCCTGCTGAATGCGGCCGGCCGAGGCACGCTGCACGACCAGTTCGCGGATGTCGTCGTTCATGAGCAGCAGCTCGTAGATGCCCAGCCGCCCCTTGAACCCGATGTTGCGGCACTCCCGGCAGCCCCGGCCGCGATACAGCGGGGCGCCCGGGGCCAGCTCGAAATCCGGCGGCAGGGCGGCCCGGTCGGGTTCGTAGGGTTCCTTGCAGTACTTGCAGATGGTGCGCACCAGCCGCTGAGCGAGAATCCCCTCGACTGAGCTCGACACCAGGAACGGCTCCACGCCCATGTCGAGCAGACGGGTCGTCGCACCCGCCGAGTCGTTCGTGTGCAGCGTGCTGAACACCAGATGGCCGGTCAGTGACGCGTTGATCGCCACCTCGGCCGTCTCTCGGTCGCGAATCTCGCCCACCAGGATCACGTCCGGGTCGTGACGCAGGAACGACCGCAGCGCCCGCGCGAAATTGAGCCCGATCTTCTCGCTCACCTGCACCTGCTGGATGCCGTCGAGGTAGTACTCGATCGGATCCTCCACGGTCAGGATCTTGATCTCCTCGTTGACGATCTTGTTGAGCGCCGCGTACAGCGTCGTCGTCTTACCGCTGCCGGTCGGGCCGGTCACCAGGATGATCCCGTGCGGCATGGTGATCAGATTCATGAACCGGCTGAGCACGTCGCCCGCCATGCCGAGCTGCTCGAGCGTGAGGTTGATCGACTGGCGGTCAAGGATACGCAGCACGACGCCTTCACCGTAGCCGGTGGGAATTACCGACACACGGAAGTCGATCTCGCGCCCGTGAATCCTCGCCTTGAAGCCCCCGTCCTGCGGGAGCCGCTTCTCGGCGATGTTCAGGTTGCTCATGATCTTGATGCGGCTGATGATCGCCGCCTGGAACCGCCGGATCTGCGGCGACACCGGCGTGTGGTGCAGCACACCGTCGATGCGGTAGCGGATCTTGAGGTCATGCTCGGCCGGCTCGATGTGAATGTCGCTCGCGTGGTCGCGAACGGCCTCCGTCAGGATCTCGTTGACGAGCTTGACGACGGTCGCTTCCTGCGCCAGCTCGAGCAGGTCGCCGTTCTCGTCGACCGACTCGCTGAGCAGCTCGACGTCGCTGTCCTGCTGCTCCTCCATCATCTCGTCGATGGTGGAGCCGCCCACCCCGAAATGCTGCCGGATGAGCCGCTGAATCTCGGACTCGCTCGCGAGCACCGGCTCGATCTTCAGCCCGGTCTGCATCCGCAGGTCATCGAACGCGGTGATGTCGTACGGGTCGGCCGTCGCCACGCGGAGGCTGCCGTTCACTTTTTCGATCGGGATCAGCCCGCGCTTGTGGATCAGCTTCGCGGGCATCTCTTTCAGCAGGTTCACGTCGACCTGAATCTCGGAAAGGTCAACGACCGGGATGCTCATCTGCTGCCCGAGGACCCGCAGAACCTCGCGCTCCTCGATGAATCCCATTTTCACCAGAATCCGATCGATCCGGTCATATGGGCTCTTGCGAGCGGCCAGGGCAGCCTGCAGGTGCTCGGCCGTGATTTTGCCCTGTTCCAGAAGGATTTCGCCAACGCTCACTCGTCATCTCCCGCGTCAACCGACCTGCGGCAGCGTCGCCCAGACCCCTCCGTGCGCACCGTCCCCGCTTGTCCTTTTACCCATTTGCGGTGCGGGGGTTGCAGTTACGTCTCGCTCGGCTGGATTCGGGGGAGTGTGTATGTAACTGTTTTTGAAGAATGACATTAAGTCACATAAAAAGCCTTGCCACGTCCGCGGAAGCCTGACGAAAATCCGTCTGACCGAAAGCCAGTCGGTTGACACTACCCGCAGCGTCGCGATGCATGCGTCTGTCTGGCCCAACACATCTTGACGATCGACTCTCCCCGCTATTATTGATGGGTTCATCGCGCAGTGACGCTGGTTATCCGTTATCGGCCGCGTGGCGGTCTCGCGCGAGAGACTCCGTACTGCAAACGCAATACTTCTTGCCCTTGTGGCAGGGTCTCCGGCAGATGACGCTCACTCTGAAATCTGCAATCTCAGCTCTGAGGCCTGAGAGCTCTGCATCACCGATGTTCAGGTTCTTCGCGCCCTGCGCCAATCTCCGCGGCGACGTCATCTCGAATCTCAAATTTCAGATCTCAAATCCGTTTGCGCGTAACGCCCGTGGCAGACCTCCTCACCTCTGCCTGAGGGTTTTATCATGGGTTGCGGGCAGCGGACTCCCCGGGATGCCCCGGGCCCTGGCGCTGGGCATGACGATGGTTCTGCTGGAGCCAGTCGCTGCACTCGCCGCCGTCGTGGATGACCGCTCTTCTGAGCTGCGCTGGCCGTCCAGACAGGAAGTGAAACCTTCCCTGGAGTGGATCCTGCAGCAGCGCCCGGCCCGTGAATGGCTGATCGGACCCGGAACCGATGCCCCCATGCTTCGCATTCGGGCTCCAGGTGACTTCCTCGGACGAATCCGCGGCTCGGCCAGTCAGCCGGAGTCGACTCCCACGTGGACCGCGCCGGATCCGTTCGCCGAGACTCACCGCCTGCTGAGCGAGGAGCGTCGGCGGGTGGAGCACCGATATGAAGAACCCTATGCGAGGCCGGCTCGCTGGGATCACGGCGAGCGCAACGCGGTGTCTCAGCCCGAACCCTTCTCTGGCATCCCCGCCGGCGTGATCGGCATGCTGATCGCCTTCACCCTGATGAACAGGAAAGGCAGGGCACCGGCCCGACGGCCGTCTGGCTCACCGGCGATCCGGAGCTCAACCACGTTTCGCGAGCCGCCGCCGATGGCCTCGGGCGACCTCTCCTGGGAGACGCTTCTGGAGGTGGCCGAACACTGGGCGGCGCGGGGCGACCACCCGCAGGAGGAGAAGGTGCTGCGGCTCGCTCTGCGGAAAGCCGGGCCATCCGCCGGGGCCGGCGTTCAGGCGGCGATCCTCGGGCGGCTGTGTGATGCGAAACGAGGCCAGGGCGAGCCTTGCGAAGCCGAATCACTCGCCCGCCAGGCCTGCGAACTGCTGGCCGCTGCGGACAACGTGGCCTGGCTCGATGTACTCTATGCGGACCTCAAACTGGCGGGAGTCCTGCTCGACCAGAAGCGGTATGAAGAGGTCGACGAGGTGCAGCGCCGCTGGCGCGAGACTCTCGATTGCTGCGGCCCCGCCGACGCCGCCATGAAAGCCCGCGCCTTGTGTGCCCTCGCCCGTCTGCCCATGTGCCGCGACCAGGTGCCCGAGGCCGAATCGCTGCTCAATCAGTGCGTGGCGCTGTACGACAACGGCCAGTTGCCGGAAGACGACAGCCTCCACGCGGCGCTGTTTGGTCTGGCCGGCCTCCACATGAGACGCGGCCGACATCGAACTGCGGCGACGCTGCTGAAGCAATCGCTCGCCGTCCACGAGCGGCTGGGGCAGGAGAAGTCCGAATCATACGTCATGACGCTGCAGCAACTGGCCATCACGCTGCACCGCTCCGGTGCGACCGGGGACGCCGAGGCGGTCTGCCAACGGATGCTCGGCGTGCGCGAAGCCATCCACGGCCCCGATCATCTCTCGCTCGCGGGAAACCTGAGCCAGTTGCTGTGGCTCAACAGTCATCTCGGCCGATTCGAGCGGGCCCAGGAATACCTCGACCGTTTCCTGGGTCTGCTGGACTGCGCCGACGACCCCGACCGCACCGCCATGGCCGGCGACCTGGCGGACTATGTCTCCTGGCTCGAGCGACACTGCTTCTACGCTGAGGCCGCGACGCTCGCCAGCCGCGTCCGCTCCCTCCGTCCGGCCATCTCACTCCAATCACCTGATTCAGCTTCTGAAACCCCCTGGCGCTGGAATTAGAATCCTCCGCACCTCACGGTTTGTCCGCTGCAGCGCGGGTGGCCGCGCCGCCGATATCCCGCAGAAAGGCCTCGTATCGTGCCAGCGCCTGCTCGGCATTGAACGGCCCGCCGATCACCGCCCGGAGACGGCCGCTCACGGCCTGGTCCGGGCTCAGATCGCCTCCGAACAGCGAGAAATACGTCGAACGGTGCGACGCCACGCCATCCGGCGGATCCAGGTGATACGACATCGCCACCGCGAAGCAGGCCTCGGGATCCGCCATCAGCAGCACGTCGCGATCCGCCTTGAAATCGTGCTGAAGCCCCAGCGGTGCACCCATGTAACGGCTCACCGACCAGTCCACCGGATTCTTGCCCTGCAGCCACCGCCCGTCGTAGATGAGCTGCGCCGCCTGCAGGTCGCGCGGGAACATGCAGTAAGTCCCCAGCAGCAGCGGTGTGCCCTTCACCGCCACGAACTCGCCCTTTGCCCCCACAGGAGCGCGTGCGGGCCTCACATACATCCGCGGAAGCATCTCTTCGTTCAAGTAGGAGCCGATGAACATCTCCGTCTGAGGCGCGGCGGTCGGCGCGGTCAGTCGCAGCGAGACATGCAGATCGAGCGTATCCGGCGCCGACCAGACATACGCCGCGGTGATCTCAAACGGGCGATCCTCCTGCGGCGCCCAGCGGATCAGCAGCGACCCGTCCTCCCGCAGCTCGACCCGCTTGGGCATCGACCAGATCGTGTCCCCCCATCGCTTGTTCCTCGACAGCAGCCGGTACAGGTGGAACAGCCCCAGCGCGTTGTTCCCCCGCGTCATCTCCTTGCCCGTCTTCAGATCGACGCAGGAGACGATCCCCTCCCATTGGTCCGTGGCCAGAAACGCCCCTTTCAGGGCGCCCGTCTCGAAGCTGAACAGGTCTTTCCGGTCGGCCGCGGCGTGGAAGGCCAGATCTCTGGACTGCGCCGGTCCCACAAGACACGTGAGTAGAAACAGGCTGGCGTGCATGGGCATCTCCGCAAGGTGCTGATCCTGAGTCGACAGGCCGCCCCCCGTTTCCGGGGGCACCGGAGCCGAGTGTACCCCCGCAGCCCCTGCAGTGCACCACCCGGCGGGTGCAGCGGGCCCGAATCCCGAAGGAATGACCTGTCTGGGGATGCTTGTTCGGGGAGCCCGGAATCAACCGCCCAGGCGGACCGCAGGCGAACCAACGAAAAGCAACCCGAAACCCGCATCACGACCCACGACGGCCGCCGCCCCATCATCATTCGGGCTTCGTCATTCGTCATTCCCCCGCGGGCATGCGAGACTTCGGATTTCCCCCCTGGCTCCCTTGTATTCGCCCCCGCCGATCGGTTACCATACTCCCCATCGGGAGAGAGGACGGCTGGACGCCCCACGCCAGCCGGGCTGCGAGGAGTCCTTCACTCCGGCGGCGTGTTGTGAATGCTGGGTGGTTTCTTTCAGCATTCTCCCTCTACCCGAGCCGATTCGCGGTCTCATCCATGAGGGGTGTGAGCGCGCGATTCGGTGAAGGGCGTTCAGGCGCGGGCCGGTGAAAGGCCGGCGCGGCAGACCAAAACCGAGCGAACCTCGGAAGGGAGAGAGAGATCATGCGTCATCGTTCTGACTCCGCGCCCGCCGTGCGCGGTGCGGCGCTGCCCGCCGCAGCGGCCTTGTCGCTTATTCTGTGCCTGCCGGCCGCCACCCGGGCGGTTCCGATCCAGCTCAGCTTCTCCTCCACGTCGACCACCTCCACCGAGGATACCGGCGTGTCGGGCCGCATCGACATCTCGTTTGTCGAAACGCCCGACGGCGACTTCTGTGAGCTGGTCATCACCAACACCGGCGTGGGAACCGAGGCCGGAAAACTGACGGCCGTCGGGCTCACCGTTCCGTCGCTTCCCTTCCAGCCCGTCTTCGCCCCCGGCGGACAGGGCAGCTACTTCGACGAGCTCGATTACGACGTGCTCGTAAGCCCCGACTGGCTCAATCCCCCCGGCGGTTACGACCTCATGGTCACCAGTGATGGGAGCTTCGAGGGGGGTTCACCCCAGGGCGCGCTCGGGGCGGGCGAAAGCCAGACCGTCACCCTCTTCCTGGGCGACACCAGCTCCGGCCCCGATGATTTCCGCTCCCTCTTCGAGAGTTTCTACGACGCCGCAGCCGATCCCGTGGCCATCGGGCGTTTTCAGTCCATCGGCCCTCAGGGCCTCTCCGACAAGGTCATCACCCCTGAGCCGCACGCGCTGCTGCTCATGACCTGCCTGGCGCCGCTCATCACCCGACGCCGCCGCTCCCGCCCATAGAGCCCGAAGCGCCAGCGAGGGGTTCACGGGCAAGACTCCCGGTCGCCTCAGCCGTGCCTTTTCCGGTGGCATTCCGAATGGACGCCGCCGACCTTGGATGGCCCTTGCAGCCAACGTCTTCCGCCTGCCCCACGGGCCCGATCAGGCCGCAGCACGGAAACCGGCTTGTACCCTCACGGATGCCCGAACCGCCGCAGGACCCAACGCCCGCCTGCCTGCCTACAATCCGCGAGGAGCTTTCACGATGCCTGTCCAACTCGGAGCACGCGCTGAACACGGTTTTGACCAGCCGCTGGGGCTGATGGCCGACTGTCACCGGCGAATCGAGCACTTTCTGACCGTGCTCGAGCGGGTGGCGCACGACGGCCGGGACGCACCGCTGGACGACGACCGCCGACGCGCCGTCGAAGCGGCCCTGACCTATTTCGAGTCCGCCGCCCCCCGGCACACCGAGGACGAGGAGCAGTCGCTCTTTCCCCTCCTTCGCCGCATGGATCACGCCCGCGTGCGTGCCGCCTGGCAGCAGTTGGCCGCGCTGGAGGCCGATCATCAGACGGCCAGCGGCCTGCACGCGACTGTCTCCGCCGGCTTCCGACGCGGGCTGGAGTCAGGCTCGCTGGATGCCGCGCAGCGAACGGAGCTCGCCGGCGCCCTGCGGGCCCTGCGCGAGATGTACCGGCATCACATCGAGGTGGAGGAGCGCGAGATCTTCCCGCTGGCCGGCGACGTCCTGAGCGGCGATGAACTCGCTCAGATCGGCCGCGACATGGCCCGCCGCCGCGGCGTGCCGCCCGCACCGACCTCTGCACCGGGCCGTTTGCGATGATCCATCCGTCGATTTCAGGGAGCCTGCCGCGCGATGGTGCCCCAGGCTCTCCCGTGCGAAGGAATCTGCGGTGATTCGACTGAAACGTGCCTATGAAGCCCCTGCCTCGACCGATGGACAGCGCGTCCTGGTGGAGCGCCTCTGGCCGCGCGGACTGACCAGGGCGAAGGCGGCGGTCGATCTCTGGCTCAAGGACGTCGCCCCCAGCCCGGAGCTGCGCCAGTGGTTCGCACACGACCCCGCCAAGTGGCCCGAGTTCCAGCAGCGATACCGGAAGGAGCTGGAGGGCAGGAAGGAACCCCTCGACCTCTTGCGGCGCATGGCCAGAGAGGGCACCCTGACCCTCGTGTACGCCGCCCGCGATCAGGAACACAACAGCGCCGTGGTACTCAAGGCATTCCTCGAACGCCCCAAGCGATGAGACACTGTTGTCGTTGCAGTAGTGCAGCCACACCTGACTCAACGGGCATTTCGAGCGAAACCGGGGAAGACACCCGCAAATCACGAAAGGGCAGGTGACATCGTCGAATGCCCCGCCTCAGGGGCAGGTTGCCGGTCGATGTGCACCGCCCGCGCACGCCTTGAATGCGATGAAATCGGCGTTGTCGATTTGGTCCGCCGATGCACCGGTTGCATCGAGGTCCATGCAGCGGCAGACACCTCTTGCATCAACGCTGCCGGTGCCATAGCAGCGTTGAAACACGCCGAAGTCGTCGAGGTCCACATCATGGTCGCCGTCCGCATCGGCGGCAGGGGTGTTGCACTGCCCGGGGACGGACGTCAGCGTCAGACTCAGCACGGTCCCGCTGCTCACCGCACCGGCGGGAGACTGCAGCGTCACCGTGCTCTGGTCGAAGCTTCCCGCGCCGAGGGCGGTGTTCGTGGGCAGTCCGTCGCTCGAAAAAACCGGGGCCAGGGAAAACGCATTGAAGTCGGCATGGAAGGATGCGGGCCCTCCGGCCAGCGGCGGAAACAGGCCGGGGGCACGGATGTTGATATCGATGGCATTCACACTGGTGAAAGTGATGATAACCTCGCTCAGCGTGCCGAAATCTGCCGGGTCGTCAATCGTGACCTCGTAGTCCGCTGCCTGATAATGGAAAAAAATGAGGGCTGGTGGTGCTGCAGCATTCGTGAATCGTCCGAAGGTGGGATCCGGTGAACCCGTCAACTCGAAGTCGAGGTCCGGCGCGGCGGTGTCATACGTGAGCTCGAACGTCCACACCGCGCCGACGGGAATGGCCGGATCCCCGCTGCTGTTGAACGCAATCGTCCCGGATACGGCCAGGGAAAAGAGACCCGCCCGCGCCGACCCGGCCGCAAGTGTCAGAAAGGCAGGCACAAACAGTGCGGGATTTGCGAAACGGGTGCTCATCGCTGGAACAGTCCTCACATTATCCCCGGTGTGACCGGGAAGCCATTCATCGCAGGTGCGGGCTGCGGCCTGGGCGACTCAAACCGAAACGCGAGCCTCGCTTGACTCGTGGAGGGCTGGCGACCGGCCCCGGTTCGCCACAGCCGGCCCATTCGGGGGAACGGGCTCCCCGCCGCGCCCCGCACCATCGTGCGGAACCACACCTGCGGGGATGCATTGGATGCGGCAACCCGAGCCGCGGTTACACCGGGTCGATGATTGGCATGAGTTTTTTGAGGAAGCCGTGCGGCCGGTACGACCGCCACGGGCGACCCCGCAGCCGGTGGCCGAGGACCGCGGACGGCTGGCCGTCGCGCCGTGCCTCCCGTCCGCTGGCAGAGCCCCCGTGCCGGACCGGCATCACATCACGGTGAAGTACACGCTGGCCGCGAAGTCGAGCGTCTCCTGCGTCAGCACCTGCGGATCGCCGCGGTACTGGCACGTGTTCCGCGCCAGCAGCAGCAGGTCACGCGGCTGGCAGCAGCGGAACGGACGACCCACCTTGTGGTAGCGCTCTTCGATCAGCCACGACACCAGCTCCTCGTTGTGCTCGAAGCCGATGATGTCCGACATGATCCGGAAGAGCTGGCGGAACTCGTCCTCCGACGGGTCGATCACGTTGATCTTGTAGGGAATGCGGCGGAGGAACGCCTCGTCCACCAGGTCCTTGGGCTCCAGGTTCGTCGAGAAGATCAGGAGCTGATCGAACGGCACCTGGATCTTCTGCCCGTTGGCCAGGGCCAGAAAGTCGTACCGTTTCTCCAGCGGAATGATCCACCGGTTGAGCAGCTCGAACGGATTCATCCGCTGACGCCCGAAGTCGTCGATGACCAGCGTGCCGCAGTTGCTCTTGAGCTGCGTCGACGCCTCGCTCGTGCGCGTCGTCGTGTTGTAGCGGATCTCGAGCTGGTCCATGGTGAGCTCGCCGCCCACGATGACCGTGGGCCGCGTGATCCGGATCCAGCGCTCGTCGATCTGGTCCTTGACGATGCTGTTCTTGGCCACCGGCACGGCGTTGTGGATCTCGGCGTCGAACAGCTTGATGATGAACCCGTCCACGTGGATTGCCCGCGGGATGTAGATCTCCGTGCCGAAGCACCGCGTGATCCGCTCGGCGATGCTGGTTTTACCGTTACCAGGGAATCCGTAGAGGAACATGCCTCTTCCCGAGTTGATCGCCGGCCCCAGGGTCGAGAACATCTGCTCGTTCACCAGCAGGTCGCTGAACGCCTCCCGCAGCTTCGAGGCGTCCGGCTTCTCGAGGGTGATCGACTGGGCCCTGACCGCCTCGACGTACTGGCTGAGCGGAACCGGCGCCGCCCCGACGTACATGCTCTCGTCCATGAGCCGCCGGGCCCGGTCCCGGCCCGCGTCCGTGAGCTGGTACGTGAAATCGCCCAGCGTCGCCGTCCCCACGTAACCGACCAGTTGCTGGCGCTTCAGGTCCGCCAGCCGCTCGACCACGATCGGATGCGGCAGGGCGATCATGTCCGCCACCTTCGCTCCGGGCGCAGACCCGACCATGGCGAGGTATTTGAAGATCAGCGAGTCCACCACCGCCTCCGTGACCCCCGCCTCGGCCAGCGACTTGGGCGCGACGGGGCGGAACAGGGTCTTTTCCTGCGGCGGCGACGGCGGGGCCGCCGGCGACAGCGGCCGGGCGGCTTCAAACAACGCGGTGCTCATGAATTCCCCCAACTGCAGCGGCGACGCTGCTTGACAGTACAATATGGGCGGGGTGCCGGCGCACCCGTACCTGTATCGGCGCACCGCAGCCCGGGCTTGACGTGCCCGTCCGATACCGTGTGGATCGTGCCGCGGCGTTCTCTCTGGAACCGCGTGCCGCTGGATGTGGAGCCGACGAAGACCAGGCTCCGGCCGCAGGAGCTGATGCCCTTCGTGGGCGCCCCTCAATGAGCGTCTCCATCCCACGTTTGTCGTCTCTGGCTCTCGCGTCGCTGCTGGCGGGATGGCTGCTGGATTCTCGGACCCTGGTCGCTCAGCCGCCCACCTTTGTGGCCGGCTCCCAGCCCGCCTCGGCCGTGATGCCGCCGCTGCCCGTCTGGCCTTCCGAGGGTGAGACGATCACGCAGCGCGAGCCGGTATTCCGCCTCAATGGACGGTGGAACGCCGCCGCCTACCGTGTGGAGCTCGCCCGCACGCCCGATTTCCAGGACGCTCTGACACTTTCTGACTTCCGGGTGTCCGAAAACTCCGGCATTGCCCCGGTGGTGCTTGTGAGCTTCCAGGGCAAGCCCCTGGAGGACGGCCGATATTTCTGGCGGGCGTTCGGCCGGGGCCCGGACGAAGGCTGGAGCCCGCCCGCCAACTACCGCATGTTTCACGTCTCCTCCGCCGACCGTGACGCGATCGAGGCCCGCCCCGATCTGTCCCGGCCGCGGCTCGTCATCAGTGCCGACGAGCTGCCCGCTTTCCGCGCCCGCCTGCAGCGCAGCGAGCACCTGCAGCGCGGCTGGCAGTACCTCTTGAATGCCGCCATGAGCCTGCTGGAGGCCGAGCCGCCCGACGAGGCCTGGGCCCGCTCGGGACCCGGTCAGCACGGCTACTACAACTCGGCCGCCCAGTGGTATCACCGCCACCTCGACAATCTCGCGTTCGTCGCCCGCGTGAGCAACAACAAGCGCCTGGCCCGCAAGGGCGTTGAGCTGCTGATGGCCGCCTGCCGCTACGAGCGCTGGCTCGGGCCGCTGTTCGACAACCCGAAGTTCTTTGACCCGCCCTGGAACGCCGCGCTCGAAACCGCCATGATGACCGACGCGGTGGCCGTGGCCTACGACCTCCTCTACGACGAGCTCACCGATCCGCAGCGGCAGATCGTCCGCCAGGCGCTCATGGAGAAGGGCATCCGCCCGCTCGTGAGCGAGTGGGCCGACCCGGTCGGCGGATCCCGCATCCCGCGGCACCAGCTTGCCACCGGAAACTGGGTGATGGTGTGCAGCGCTGGCGCCGGCACCGGGGCTCTGGCCCTGCTCGGCGAGCACCCCGACGCCCCGCAGGCGGTCAGGCTCGTCCGCAACCGCATCCGCGCCTGGCTCACCGACCGCGGCGGCGACTGGTGCGTCGACGGCCTCGGTCCGGCGCCGGGTCCCCGGCCGGTCCTGGGTCCCTCCGAACCGAACTTCGGCCCGCAGGGGGGCTACAAGGAGAGCATCACGTACATGAACTACGCGATGCAGTATGTCTGCGCGTTCGCCTGCCCCCTGCGGCGCATCACTGGCGAGAACCTCTTCGAGCTTTTCCCGAAGAATCTTCTCGAACCGGTGAGCTGGAACATGCTCGCCTGGCCCGCGCCGGGCGGCCCGCGGTCGCGCCTCATCGATTTCGGCGACTGCGGGGCCGACGCGGGGTTTCAGGACCTCTACGCCGCCCTCCTGAAGGAGGCCCACGACGCCCGGGCAGCCTGGCTCTATCACCGCACCGTCTCGGTGCCGCGGTCGATCCGCGCCCTGGCCTGGTACGACGACACCGTGGCCGAATCGGCCCCCGCGGCCATTGTGCCCCAGGCCGTGTTCGCCGACGTCGGCCAGGCCGTGCTCCGCCCGGGCTGGTCGCCCGACGCGCCGGTCGCCGCCATCAAGCTCCATCAGAACCGGGGCCATCTGGACCTGGGAACGTTTTACCTCTTCGGGCCCGGCGGCCCGGCCATCATCGATTCGGGCACGACCGGATACGGCTCGCCGGTCTACCGCGATTACTCCTCGCAGACCGTTGCGCACAACGTCGTTCTCGTCGACGGCCGGCCGCAGGACCGGACCGACGGCCGGCTGCTCGCGGCCGTGGCCTCCTCGAGTCTGGCGGCGGTCGGCGCCGATCTCGCTCCCGCCTATGGCGACGCCCTCGAGTCCTGGCGACGCGATCTCGTGATGCTGCCCGGCGGCGACGTGATCGTCTTGGACGAGCTCGCCGCGCAAAGCCCCCGCCAGTTCGATTACCTGCTTCATCCGGGACCGGAGTTCATGGTGACCGGCGACGATTCGCTTCTCCTGGACACCCGGGCGCAGATCACCGTCCACAGCAGCGTGCCGCTCAGGCCCGTGCTGCAGGACGGTTACGAGCGCAGCTTTCCGCGCAAGTACGTGCGATTCCAGTCATCCGCGCGGACGGATCGCCAGTCGTTTGCGATGCTCTGCCGCTGGCCGGCCGGTCGTGCGGCGGATGGGACGCCCGGCCGCTCCGCGGCCACGCGCCCGGCCGCGGACGAGCCCGGCGGGCTCCGCGAAATCCCGGGCTCGCCCGGTCGATGGGCGATGGATCGGATCCAGGACGGCGCCGAGCTGCTGGTCCGCCTGGGCGGAGCCGCTGATCGCGTCGATACGGATGCCCGCGTCGCCGTCATCTATCGCCCGAGCGTCAGGCAGAATGACTGGTATATACTTGTTATGGATGGTAGACGCCTGAGGCTCGACGGTCGCGATCTTCTGCGGGCCGACCACCCGGTCTGGGCCGCCGCCGAAAGCGGCAGCGGCCTGCGCGCCTCCGTTCACGCCGCTCAACCCACCCGGCTGGAGCTGCCGGCTGGCGAGAGCCTCACGCACGCCTTCCTGGATGGAAAGCCCGTCGAAGCGCGGCGCAGCGGCGACGCCGCCGACCTGCCCGTGCCGCCCGGCCTTCATGACCTCGAACTGACTGATCTGTCGCGCCCGCTCGCGAGAATCGCCCCGCTGGTGGCCAGCGATCTGCTCGCCGTGGAGGCGCCGCCCCGCGCGCCGGCATTCGCGACCGGCGTCCGGGCGATGGCCAGCACCAGCGGCGCCGAAGCGCTGGCCG